>NZ_JDTK01000015.1 GCF_000770925.1 Bifidobacterium ruminantium DSM 6489
CTTTTCACATTCTCATCCTCTGCGACCCCAAACGCCGTCACCCCGTCACACAGACTCACTAGGCTGGAAGCATGACGCAAGAGCTCGTTTCATTAACCATCATCATGGCGGTGGCGGCCGTCAGCCCAATCGTGGCGCAGCTGATCCCGGGCAAGTTCATTCCGCAAACCGTGCTGCTGCTCGCCGCCGGAACCGCGCTCGGCCCGTACGGACTAGGCGTGATCGAAGTAAACGACGCCGTGAAACTCTTGAACGAGCTCGGCATGGCGTTCCTGTTCCTGCTCGCCGGCTACGAAATCGACCCCAAACGACTCGCCGGACATCAAGGCAAAGTCGGACTGCTTACATGGGGAATCACGCTAGGCCTCGCCTGGCTGGTTGTGACATTCCTTCCGTTCTTCACCAAGCAAGGCATCAACGGCGTGGCCACGGTAATCGCACTCACCACCACCGCGCTCGGCACGCTCATGCCAATTCTCAAGGAACGCAACCTCGAAGGCACCCCCATCGGCGACGCCATCATCTCGTACGGAACGTGGGGCGAACTCGGCCCAATCCTTGCCATGGCCATCCTGCTATCCACCCGAACCGGCTGGCAAACCATGCTCGTGCTCGGCGCGTTCCTCGCCATCTGCCTACTGTGCGCGATGCTACCTACGAAAGCACTGAGAACCGGCCATCGCCTGTACCGTTTCCTTACGGAAAATGCGAACACATCATCGCAAACGCTCATGCGGCTGACCACATTCCTGCTCATCTTCCTCGTCACCATTTCCGCATTGTTCGAACTCGACGCGGTACTCGGTGCGTTCGCCGCAGGCTTCATCCTGCGCTACATCATTCCCGACGGCAGCAAATCGCTGGAAATGAAACTGGAAGGCGTCGGCTATGGCTTCCTTATTCCTGTGTTTTTCGTGGTGTCAGGCGCCGCGATCAACGTGCGCGCCGTGGCAGGCCGACCCGCGCTGCTCTTCGCGTTCATCGTAATGCTCATGCTGATTCGCGCGGTGCCGGTATACGTTGCGCTATCGCTCGACAAACGCAAGAATCCGCTGTCATCGCATCATCGCGTCACCGTAGCGCTGTATTGCACGACCGCGCTGCCGATCATCGTCGCCGTCACATCGCTGGCGGTGAAGGTCGGCACCATGCAAAGCGACACCGCGTCGACACTGGTCGCAGCCGGCGCGATCACGGTGTTCCTGATGCCGCTGCTTGGCTCGATCACATATCAGGTGGCCGACGTGCATCCGGTCACCGCGGTTCGGGAGATTGCGCGCACGCCATCCGATTGGCGGACGATCGTACGCGAACATGCGCAGGTACGTGCGCTGCTGCACCATCAGGACCGGCTCAAGCGTATGGCGGAGACGTTGGACACACTGGAAGCGCATGGACACGGCGACGAACATCGGGCCGAGCTTGTGGAACGCGCCCGACGTGAGATTGACCGCCAGCTCAAGGAACTCGGCCTCGACCCGCAGCTCACCACCCAACTCCCCCACAACTACCGCTACCCGAAGAACTGAGACGCGAATCTGAGCCTTTTCCGGTACTCTGTGTGTCCGATTCTGCAGAAACGGACACACAGGCACCAGTTTCACCTATCTAACTGTCCGTTTCTGGCGAATCGGACACACGTCACTCCACGGACTTGAGGGAGCTGATCGGGTCAATGCGATCGAGCACAGGGTTGACGAACAGTTGCACGAGCAGCGCGAACGTCATGGTCGCCGCGGCCGCGATCACGTAGCTCAGCGGCTTGACCTCCACTTCGAAATACAGCGACGGCATGTTGAGCGCCATAGTCAGCAGCCCGCCAACGAATCGGCCGAGCGGCAGTCCCAGCACCACGCCCATGACAGTGAGAATCATCATCTCGCGATTCACATAATGATGCACTTCGCGATCGAAAAAGCCGAGCACCTTGAGCGTAGCCATCTCGCGCACGCGTTCCGACACATTCGTGTTGGCGAGCGTGAACAGCACCACCAGCGCGAGTCCGCCGGCAAGCGCCACAATCAACGACACGACCGCGCCCATAAGGTCGAACTTGAAACTGTCGGCCATATGCGCGCTGCTTACGGCTTTCGTCACCGAACTGTCTTTTTCGAGCGATTCCGCATAGTCGGTTTGCGATTGGTCAGAGCCGGAAAGTTTGGCATACATGGCATTCCAGGTCAGCGATTTCGTGCTTTGCGCGTCCGATTCTGCAGAAACGGACAGTTGGCCCCCAGTTTTACCCGTTTGTTTGTCCGATTCACCAGAAACGGACACATGGGATGCGATTTCGGTGGTCTGAGTGTCCGATTCACCAGAAACGGACACATTGGAGGCGGAGGGGGAGGACTTGCCGAACAACTTGGCATAGTAGGTTTCGCTGATGTACACGTCCGAGCCGATAAGATTGCGATTCACCGCGCTCACCTTCGCCGTAGCCCGCACACCGTCGCCGTTGGTCAATCGCACTTTGCTTCCGGCGGTGATGCCGAGCACGCTTGCCGCCGACTGCGCCACGATCACACCGTCGTCCTCCAGCTTCAGCGAGCCTTTCTTGCCGACGCTGGACGTGCCCAGTATTCCGGAATGCACCGGCTGCAACGTGACCATATTGCCCAAGTCGGACAATCGCTTTTCCGGCACCGCGACCAGCTGAATACTTTCGCTGCCGCTATTACCGCTGTTACCGTCGCCACCGCCCGAAATCGCCAGATCGCCCGATTCTATGCGCACATCAAGCGATGATGTGACGCGCCCGTCGGACTCGACTTTCGTATGCATCGCGTCCGCGTCCGAATCGGCAGAAACCACCATCAAATCGTATTGGTAGATGTCACGGTATTGCTTGATTCCAAGGTCGGCAACGGTGTCGTTGATGGCTAGACCGCAGACAATAAGCGCAGTGCAGCCAGCCACACCGCCGACCGTCATAATCAAGCGCGATTTGAAGCGGAAAATGTTGCGTGCGGTCACTTTGCTGAGGAATCCCATGCGATTCCAGACCGGCTTAATACGTTCCAGCAGAATGCGCGAGCCGGCACGCGGCGCTTTGGGTCGCATCAGCGCGGCGGACGTCATGCGCATCTCCTGCACGCACGCGTAGATATTGGCGGCGAGCACGCCGACCACGAACAGCGCGATGCCGAGCGAACCGTACAGCCAGTCATATTCCAGCCGCACGCCGGGCATCACATACATGCCTTGCAGCACGACCAGTAGGAAAGCTGGAATTCCAAGGAATCCAGCGAGCAGGCCAAGACCTCCGCCGATGAGGCAGGCGAGCAGCGCGAACAGCAGGTAGCGCGACGCCACCGCGAGACGCCCATAGCCGAGGCCCACGTAGGTGCCGATGAGCGAGCGATCCTCTTCGACCATGCGCGCCATGGAGGTCAGGCTCATCATCACAGCGACCACCAGGAACACGACCGGGAACGCGTTGCCGAGCGACTGGATGGGATCAAGGTCGGATTTGAGCGCGCTGAATCCGCCGAGCGACTGCCGATCCTGCACGTACCAGCGCACTTGCGGAATACTGGTTTTCAGTTCTTTCTCCTTGGTTTTCAGCGTTTGTTCGGTTTGCGCTTTCTGCTCGTCCAATTGCGATTGCGCCTGGTCGAGCTGCTGTTTGGCCTGCGTCAGCTCGGGGCTTGCCGCGATTGCTGTTTCACGCATTGTTTCACGCATGGCGTCGGTGAGATTGGAGGCCGCGGCGCCCGCTTGCATGTCGACGATGCGGTCGAGTTGCTGGTTGAACTGCTCTCGATTGGCGTCGATGCGCGACCGTGCTTCGGCGAACTACCTGTCGGTTTTCGTACGCGCATCGACGATCCGTTTCTCACCCGCGTCGAGCAGCTCCTGTCGGCGGACCTTCTGCCGGTCGGTTTTCACGGTGCCGTCGATGCGGTCGACCACTTTCCCGACGGTGTCCTCGTACGATTCGCCGAACGTGTCGTCGGCCGCGGCGTCTTTGACAAGAAGGGTAGCGGACGTGTAGAGGGTACCGGTCACGCCATCGGAGGGAGCAAAGAACGTGTAGTCGGTGGTGGCGGTGGAGCGGAACGAGGTCATGGCGGAGTAGCCGTCCGGATTGCTCAGGTTCCGCGGATCAAGCACCACGCCCACAATGGTGAGACTGGTCGGAAAGCTCGGCGCCGCGTCGGCTTCGGAGGCTCCGCCCGTTTCGTCCGCGACCGCGATGGTCTCAGCGCCACTTTGAGTGTCCGATTCTGGGGAAACGGACATCTGAACACCGTTTTTTGCCTCATGAATGTCCGATTCTGGGGAAACGGACACACAAGCATCCGATTGGGCACCACGTTTGTCCGATTCTGGGGAATCGGACATTCGAGCGACAGTTTTGCCGGTTTGTTTGTCCGATTCTGCAGAATCGGACACTTGGGTATCCGAGGAGGAGGGCTCGGTGGCTTCGGGGTCTACGGTGAGGTGGCTGCCGATTTTCTTGCCGGAGTCGAGCATGAATTTTCGGGTCACCGCGATTTCGCCGGCTTTCCTCGGCAGGCGTCCTTCCTGCACGTACGGCTGGTCGATGCCATCCGTTCCGATTTCCTGCATGGTCGCCGATTTGCCGCCGTCCAGATCGAACGTCACTTCCTGCGACCGTTCCGCCTGCACTTTCGCGACGCCGTCGACGGCACGCAACGCGGCGATATCGCCATCCGTCAATCCCGCAGTGGACAGCACCTGGATGTCGTGCAGACCCTGCGCGTCAAAAAAGCGGTCAGTGCCGCGGAACGCATCGCGGCAGCCTGCGTAAATGCCGGTAAGCACGGCCACGCCAAGCAAGGTGATCATGGCGATTGAAATGAACCGTTTCCACGAATGCGCCCACATACGCAACATGTCTTTGACGAACGCCATCACGACCTCCCTCATACGACCATATACAACCCACATGTCCACGCGCAGCCACCGCCACCGCAGCACCGCAGTCGGCCCGCGCATGGTCCCATCTCCATTGAACACCATAAAACCGAAGAGACAAGGCCACTACGGCGTCGAATCACCCGGAATCGCCCGAAACCATCCGAATCCGCCCAAACCACGCCACGAGCAATGCACCACCAACCGCCAACCATCCCAGTTCCACAACCCTCCAACAGTCACAACACCAATCCGCGACCACAACCCCCGAGCTGTCCGAAGCCATCCAACCAGTCCGCCCAAACCAACCCAACCGAAACGAACATCGCACCATTCCGCGCATTACATGACGCTACAATCAAAAAGCAGTCCTCACAAAGGACGAATCGCAAGCAAAACAGAGAAGAGGAAATCTCCATGAGCGACGTCACCGCCGCAAAGAAGCCGCGTGGAACCGACGATGTACCGGTTCCGCCGACGCTCCGTAAATCGTTGAAAAACCGCCATATCCAGCTCATCGCGCTGGGTGGCGCCATCGGCACCGGCCTGTTCTACGGCTCCAGCGAATCCATCCAGCTGGCCGGCCCGTCCATTCTGCTCGCCTACCTCGTCGGCGGTCTCGCGATCTTCATGATCGTGCGCGCGCTGAGCGAAATGGCGGTCGAGGATCCGAAGGCTGGCGCGTTCAGCTACTACGCGACGCGCTACTGGTCACGGCGAGCGGGCTTCATTTCCGGCTGGAACTACTGGTTCAACTACGTGCTGGTGGCCATGGTGGAGCTTGCCGTGGTCGGCTCGTTCGTGAACTACTGGTTCCCGAA
Source organism: Bifidobacterium ruminantium DSM 6489 (assembly GCF_000770925.1). Lineage (GTDB taxonomy): Bacteria > Actinomycetota > Actinomycetes > Actinomycetales > Bifidobacteriaceae > Bifidobacterium > Bifidobacterium ruminantium. The sequence goes on from NZ_JDTK01000015.1 coordinate 5,703, forward strand.
CATTCCGAAGTGGGTGTCGGCGGCGGTGTTCCTCGTGGCCATCGCGGCACTGAATCTCATGGGCGTGAACAAGTTCGGCGAATTCGAATTCTGGTTCGCCATCATCAAGATCGTGGCCGTGCTGGCCATGATTCTCGGCGGCCTGTACGTCGTGATCGCCAACGTGCCGACCGCGTCGGGCATTCGCGCAAGCTTCGCCAACTGGTTCACCGTGGACGGCGGATTCCTGCCGCACGGCCTGATGACCCGCAACGCCGACGGCACGTGGACCGGCCTGCTGATGGCGCTTGTCGTGGTGATGTTCAGCTTCGGCGGCACCGAACTCATCGGCATCACCGCCGGCGAAACCGAGAATCCGCGCACCACCATTCCGAAGGCCACGAACGGCATCATCTGGCGTATCCTCGTCTTCTACATCTGCGCGCTCGGTGTGATCATGGCAGTGATTCCGTGGAGCAAGATCGACGGCGATTCCAGCCCGTTCGTGCAGATTTTCGATTCCGTCGGCGTGCACGCGGCCGCCGGCATCCTCAATTTCGTATGCCTGACCGCCGTGATGAGTGTCTACAATTCCGGCCTGTACGCCAACTCCCGCATGCTGTATTCGCTGGCAAAGCAGGGCAACGCGCCGGCTTACCTAGGCAAGCTCAGCAAGAAGGGCGTGCCGGTCGGGGGCGTTATCACTTCCGCGATAATTATTGCGATTGCCGTAGTCGTCGTGTTCGTATGGCCGGAATTCGCGTTCAATTATCTGATGTCGATCGCCACGATTGCGGCTGCGATTAATTGGATCATGATTATGATTACGGAAATCAAGTTCCGTCGTGTGGTGGCAGCTGGCGATGGTCCGGCCGAGCTGAAGGGATTGAAGGGTAAGGAAGCGCTCGACAAGATCGCGTTCAAGCTGCCGTTCGCCAACGTGACCCCGTATGTGGTGATCGCGTTCATGCTGCTGGTCGTGGTGCTCATGTGCTTCTCCGCAAGCTATCGCATCGCCGTGATCGCCGGCGTTATCTGGCTGGCGGTGCTGTTCGCCGCCGCCCAGCTGGCGCTTGGCAAGTCCGGCAGCGAACGGGGTGAAGAAGCGGCAGTGATCGTTGACGCGGCTGCCGCAACCGCTGAGTAATCGCAAGAAACACAAAACGGCCTCCTCTTCCGGCTTTTGCTACCCGAATCGGCTGGTTACGGTAACAAAAGCCGGATGGGAATACCGTTTTTGCGATTAGACGGGGCGATTAGACCGGCGCGACCAGACCGACGGCCTCAGTCAGCGGTGCCGTCGGGGGTGACGGGCTCGACGGACTCGACGGGGGCGGTATGGTCGGTCAGGTCCAGACGGAACGGCTGCGCGGGCAGGCCGTCGTCGTTGAACAGCGGAGCCGGACCCCAACTGCGCCAGGCGTATCGCATCGCCATCGGCTCCGGCACATCCGGAGTCGCCAGCGTAATCGTGCCAATGCTGCGGCTGTTGACCGGAATACCGAATTCGGTGGCGTTGTAATCGACCACGTTCACTCTGGAATTGACGAGGTCATCGATGTCGCAATCCACGAAAATCGCCGCGGTGGCAGGATGGAACACGCCATCGGCGCCCGCAAGCTCGAAACCGGAGCTCTCCGGCGAACGCACCAACGAAGGCAGCTCGGCAACGGAAGCATCGCCCCTGCTGCCGGGCGTAGTGCCATCGAAATGCAAACCGTGCGCGTAACGGAAGAACAGCCGCACGCGACCGTTCGGATCGCAACGGAAGCCCAGCACCGTCGGCCCGTACACGGGAATGCGGGACATGCCGTACACCTGCCTCAACGCGCAATCGGCAAGGCGTTCGCCCGGAGTGCGCTTGTCGACGGGGTGGATGTTGTCATACTCGCCGCAATCGATGGTGCAGATGACATACACGTTGTCGATGGACTGCGCCGCATCCCATTGGGCCTCACGCAGCACCGGCCACAGCATCGGATCGCCTTCGGTCTCGTCCACCTTCTTGTCGATCCACTGCGGCAGCTGCACGATGAGGAACGGCAGATTCTCGCTCCACCTAGCACGCCATTCGCCAATCATCATGCCCAGCAATTCACGGTAGAAACCGCAGTATTGCTCGTCTTCCTCGCCCTGATACCACAGAAAACCGGCCAGCGAATACGGCATGATACGTTCCAGCATGGCGTGGAAAGGCCCGGACGGACGCCACTGCGACGTGGGCGTGAGCGGCGGCGGCCACGGGCATGCGCCGAACTGTTCGTTCAACTTTTCCTGCGCAATATCCGGATCGGCTTCGCGCGCGGCAGCGACATTCGCATTCCACTCGTCGACTTGCGATTCCCAGTCGCTGGTTTCCAAATCGAACTGCTGTTGCGTCTTGCCGGCGATCGCCCGCTGGTAACGCGTCAAGTAATCGCGGCCGGCACCGCTGGAATTCAGCGCGTCCTCGCTCATCCAGCACGTAATCGACGTGCCGCCGATATAGCAGTCGACAATGCCGACCGGCAGATCGGGGTCGAGTTCGGAGCGCAGCTTGCGTGCGAAATAGTAGGCGACGGCACTCATCACACCACTGTTTTCCGGCGACGATTCCTGCCAGCTCGACGTATTTTCCGCATTGCGATTGATGACACCGGTTTTGGGCGCATTGTAGAAACGCAGCAGCGGATCGGCGCAATCCTCAAGTGCTTCGTCGGCATGCTCGCTGTTACGCAACTCAAGTTCCATATTGCTTTGGCCGCCGGCGAGCCACACTTCGCCGATAAGCACGTCGTCGAATTCGATGGCATCATTGCCCGCGACGATACGAAGCGTGTACGGACCGCCTTCCGGTTGCGCGGGCAGCATCACGCGCCACTGCGAAAAGCCGTTGACCACGTTCTGCGAAGAATAAGCATGTTCCTGCGCGATCAGGGAGCCGTCAAAGTCGTGTATTTCCGCCACAACCTCCATACCGGCGCAATCGGCAGCCAATGCGCCGAACACCGCAATGGGCTTGTTGCGTTGCAATACCATGTGCGAGGCGAAAATCGAGGCGATATGCAGCACGCCCGAGACATTACGCTCCTCCACCTGCTCCATCTGCGCCGTCATTTCGGAACCAGGCGCAATCCCCGTCGCAGTGACCATTGCTTCAGCTTCCTCATCAAACAATCCTATGTGCCTATCCTAAGCCACTTTCCTACCAAAATGCGTGAAGCGTCACCTAAATAAGCACATGCCTGCCCACACAAACGTCATTTTCAGCGATCGAAACGTCGCTTCGGTAGGGGCTTAATCGCAATTCCCAACGGAAACAACATTCCAACGGCCCGAAACGTCGCTTCCGTAGGAGTTTCTCAGGAAAGGTATCACGATTGCGCCGCGACGAATTTTTTACGATTTCGCGGCTCACTTTGTGGACTGGATACGTACCAAAACGGCCGCTCCGGTAGGATGGACCCCAGTTTGCAGGACAAAATCCATGCACGAAACCACGAATTTCATCTGCGAATGGTAGAAACCCGAACGCTTTCCAAGCGTTCACCCCACTACACAAAAGGAGTGCCAAGTACAATGGCTGCACAAATCTGGTATGAGAACGACGGCGATCTCTCGGTCCTCGAAGGCAAGAAGGTTGCCATCATCGGTTACGGTTCCCAGGGCCACGCCCATGCGCTGAACCTGCGCGATTCCGGCGTCGACGTCGTCGTCGGCCTGCGCCCGACCTCCAAGTCTGTCGAGCACGCCAAGGAGCAGGGTCTGGAAGTCAAGTCCGTTCCGGAAGCCGCCGCTGAAGCCGACATCATCATGATTCTGGCTCCGGATCAGTATCAGCGCACCATCTGGGCCAACGATATTGAGCCGAACATCAAGCCGGGAGCCGCTGTCGCCTTCGCTCATGGCTTCAACATCCACTACGGCTACATCAAGCCGACCGAGGACCACCCGGTCTTCATGGTCGCCCCGAAGGGCCCGGGCCACATCGTGCGTCGTGAATACGCCAACGGCCGTGGCGTCCCGGTCGTCGTGGCTGTCGAACAGGATCCGCGCGGCGACGCTTGGGACATCACCCTGGCTTACGCCAAGGCTCTGGGCGCTCTGCGTGCAGGCGCCATCAAGACCACCTTCAAGGAAGAGACCGAGACCGATCTGTTCGGCGAGCAGAATGTGCTCATGGGCGGCGTGAACAAGCTCGTCGAGATGGGCTTCGAGGTCCTCACCGACGCTGGCTACCAGCCGGAGATCGCCTACTTCGAGGTGTGCCACGAGCTGAAGATGCTCGTCGACCTGATGAACGAAGGCGGCCTGAACAAGGCCCGTTGGTCCTGCTCCGACACCGCCCAGTACGGCGACTACACCAACACCGTCATCAACGAAGACTGCCGCAAGCGCATGCAGTACCATCTGAGCCGCATCCAGGACGGCTCCTTCGCCAAGGAGTTCATCGACGATCAGGACGCTGGCGCTCCGAAGTTCAAGAAGCTGCAGGAAGAGTACGGCAATGTGCGCATCGAGTCCGTTGGCCCGAAGCTGCGCGCCATGTTCTCTTGGAACAACGGCAAGGATGACGACGCTGACATGGCCACTTTCACCGGCAAGATCGCCCGTGGCTGAGTAACGTCTCGCATTCATTGCGATTAATCGCATTAACTGCGATTGAAGGCCGCCGCCCAAGTTGGGTGGCGGCCTTTCGTTATGCCGGAACGTACGCAACCGTCGCACGCACGACAATATGCAAAAAGCGCCGTCCGCACGAAGCGGGCGACGCTTTCTAATTCGCTAAATAGCTTATGCAGCTAGCGAAGCAATCTCACTGAACCTGAGTACGAGCGATCTTGCCGTTGAAGGACTCAGCCATATCGGCATCGGCGTCCACCTGGTTGTTCCAGGAGAACATGGCGCGCAGCTTCGGGCCAACGGTCTCCAGGTGCGGGTGGCTGTACTCTTCCTGCAGCTTCTTGAACTTCGGAGCGCCAGCGGCCTGGTCATCCATGAACTCCTTGGCGAAGGAGCCGTCCTGGATGCGCTTGAGCTGATACTGCATGCGCTTCTTGGTTTCCTCGGTGATCACGGTAGAGGTGTAGTCGCCGTACTGGGCGGTGTCGGAGCAGGACCAACGGGCCTTGTTCAGGCCACCCTCGTTAGCCAGGTCGACGAGCATCTTCAGCTCGTGGAACACCTCGAAGTAGGCGATCTCCGGCTGGTAGCCAGCCTCGGTCAGCACATCGAAGCCCATGTCGCACAGGTGGTTGATGCCACCCATCAGCACGTCCTGCTCGCCGAACAGATCGGTTTCGGTCTCTTCGGTGAAGGTGGTCTTGATGGCGCCTGCGCGCAGCGCGCCCAGAGCCTTGGCGTAAGCCAGGCACAGCGGCCAGGTCTTGCCATCCGGATCCTGCTCGACGGCCACGACGACCGGGACGCCACGGCCAGCGGCGTACTCACGACGCACGATGTGGCCCGGGCCCTTCGGGGCGACCATGAAGACCGGGTGGTCCTCGGTCGGCTTGATGTAGCCGTAGTGGATGTTGAAGCCATGAGCGAAGGCCAGAGCAGCGCCCGGCTTCAGGTTCGGCTCGACGTCCTTCTTGTACACGGCGGCCTGGTACTGGTCAGGCAGCAGGATCATCACCACGTCGGCTTCGGCAACGGCGTCAGCGACGGACTTGACCTCGAGGCCCTGCTCCTTGGCATACTCCACGGACTTGGAGGTCGGACGCAGGCCGACGACGACGTCGACACCGGAATCGCGCAGGTTCAGCGCGTGGGCGTGGCCCTGGGAACCGTAACCGAGGATGGCCACCTTCTTGCCATCGAACACGGACAGATCGGCGTCCTTTTCGTACCAGATAGTTGCTGCCATAATTGGCGCTCCTTTATTGTTTTTTGCGATTCGGAACTTGCTTTTTCCGAACAAACTCGCTATTTTCTATTCTTTTTTTCGGTTGTTATCACGGCGAGTGATTCCTAGGATGTTGCTCCCCCCGGATTGTGTCCGAGGAACCACTCCGCCTCTCCTGCGGAACTGTTCTAGTACCGCTTTCTTTATGATGTCTGTTGGCGTTCACATAGTGGCTATATTCACGTCAAACGTTTTTTCTAAGGCTCCGAGCCACCCCAAGCGAAGCAGCCCGGCAAGCCGGTCGGCGTCACTTGGTGAAGTCGACGTTCTTCGTTTCCTTGCAGCTCAACACCGCGATGAGGCAGCACAAGGCCATCACACCGAGGTACAGGCCCACGGAATGCACGCCCCAGTGGTGGGACAGCCAGGTGGCGATGGTCGGTACGAATGCTGCGCCGACGATGGCGGCTAGGTTGTAGCCGATGCCGGAGCCGGAGTAACGCACGTTGGCGTCGAACAGCTCAGGCAGGAATGCACCGATCGGACCGAATGCAGTACCCATCAGCGCGAAGCCGATGCACAGGAACAGCAGGTTGGCCGCGAAGTTGCGCTGGCCGACGACCGACGGGTCGAGCAGGAACGGGAAGAGCAGCGCGAATGCCACGAGGCAGCAGGACGAGATGACGATCACGCGCTTGCGACCGAACTTGTCGGCGTTCACACAGGAGATGATGATGAATGCGGCGAACACGCACACAGCAATCATCAGCATAAGCAGGTATTCACGGTTGGAAAAGCCAAGATTGCCACCGCCCTGTTCGACGGTCTTGGTGCCCCAAGCGAGGGACCAGGTTGCCAGCGTGTAGAACAGCGTGTAGGTGACGGCTACCAGGAACGTTGCCTGGATGACTTCCTTCCAGCTCTTCTTGAACACTTCAGTAAGCGGAGACTTGACAACCTTCTTCTGCTCCTGGGCCATACGGAAGATTGGGGTCTCCTCCATCTGCACTCGCACGACGAGGCCGACGATCACCAGGATGGCGGACAGCAGGAACGGCACGCGCCAGCCCCAGGCGAGCATCGCGTCATTGTCGTTGAAGGTTTCCAGCAGGAAGTAGGTGCCGTTCGACAGGAAGAAGCCGATCGGGGCGCCCAGCTCCGGGAAGGAGCCGTACAGCGCGCGCTTGTCTTCCGGAGCGTTCTCGGTGGCCACCAAAGCGGCACCCGACCATTCACCACCCAGTCCGATGCCCTGCACGAAACGGCACAGGCACAGCGCTGCGACTGCGACGATACCCCACTGGTTGTAGGTCGGCAGGCAGCCGATCAGGAAGGTGGCAATGCCCATGGTGAGCAGGGAGACCACCAGCGTGGTCTTGCGGCCCATACGGTCGCCGAAGTGGCCGAACACCAACGAGCCCAGCGGACGGGCGATGAACGCGATGGCGAAGGTCAGCAGGCTGGCCAGCAGCGCGACGGTCGGATTGGTGGTGTCTCCGAAGAACACCTTCGGAAAATAATTCGCAGCGGCGGTGCCGTATGCGTAAAAGTCGTAGAACTCGATGGCGGTGCCGACCATGGATGCTGCGATCACGGTTTTGACCGAATCGCGGACCATCGCCTGCGCTTTGCCAGCGGCCGCTTCGACTGTACTCATTGATGTACTCCCTGTACGTCCTGCTACCGGCTCCCAACTTCCGCCGATAACGATGTTGTTTGTAGTTTTTCTGTTTTCTGTTGTGCGCTATGCCGGCCGGCTTCAAAAGGTTTTCGCTGCGTCTGCCTTGTGGGCAGCAACAAAAAGACCCCGCATCATGCAGGGCCATCAACGTGTGTGTTACGCGCGCCTCAAACCCTGCCTTCGTTGGCGAGGGATTGAAGCCGCTATGCTCGAATCAGTCCGCCAACGAAAGCGGAATAATAATTCGTGCGGACAGCAGTACGCGTGCAACCATTCCGTTCATCGTGGCGAACCTCCTTTCGCAAAGTCATTTCCCCGGGCGGGATTTCCGCTCGAACTAAACCTTAAAGGTAGGCGTGCCCACCTCCCCCGCCTACCAAAGGTTCACTATGTGGACACGTCTACTTAAATTATTTTTCAAATCGCCTTTTTGACTATTTTCCGCCGTTTTTCAATCGTTTTCGATTGACGCTCCGTCATTTTTCAGCGGAAGCGTCAGAACGGCGGCAAGCAGCATGGCGATCGCGGCGACGGCGAACATCGACAGATAGACGCCCGTCGCGATGATGACGACCGCGCAGACGGCTACGCCGAGCAATGCGCCGATCGTATTGGCCAGACTGTAGGCGGCAAGCGAGCGGCCGACGGAACGCACGTCCGGCAGAATCGCAAGTCCGAGGCTTTGGCTGGTGCTGTCAAACACGACGTACGCAAAACCGGCAAGCAACGCGTACAGCGCGATCGCCAGCATATGGTCGTCAATCAGCAACGGCAGGACGGCTGCGACAGCGAACAGCACGCAGGATGCGACGGCTGGCATACGCAGATCGTCAACGGCGCGAGCGATGCGGCCGAGCAGTAGCGCGGCGGCCAGCGCGCCGACAAACGTGCAGACGGCCATCGCCACAACAACCGCACCAGCGCCATGGAAGCCGAGGAAACGGCTATCGACGGAGGCTTTATCGAGTCCGAATTGCGCCAAATACCACTGGAATACGGTGATGCCGACGGTGGCGGCGACGCCCAGCATGCGGGCCACAAACGCCACGTAAAACTTCGGCGCGTCCTTCGGAGGGCGGTATTGCGAGAAGTAGTCGCTCCGCTTCACGCTTCGGCGGGGTAAATAGCTGCTGGACGATTCGAACGGCAGGACCAGCAATGTGACGATGGCCGCAACGAGGAAGCCCCATGCACAGTCCACGATGGCCGTGCGTGTGGTGCCGACGCTCCAATCGAGGCCGTCGAGGTTCCATGTGGCAGCCACGGCAGCGATGACGCCGACCATTTCGCCGAACGCCTGCCCTTTACCACGCCACGAATCGGCACGGTCGCGGAATTTGTCGGGAATGCGTTCGCCGAACGCGGCGGCGAACGGTATGGCGACCATCGCATAGCCAATCTGCGCGAGCAGCCAGAAGAACACGGCCAGTGGAAGAATTTCGGCGGTGGCCATGATGGCTACCGCAGCCGCCGTAAGCACGCTGCCGCCGATGATCCACGGCGTACGGCGGCCGAAGCGGCAGTAGGAATGGTCGGATGCCACCGCGATCACCGCGTTCATCACAAACGTCAGCACGAAGCCCGCGATGGTAAGCAGAGCAAGGTTGCACGAGCTGTTCAGGCCGTTGGCCGGGGTCAGTCCGCTAGTGCCGTCGACGGCAGTGAGACGGCAGACGAATTGCGGCATGAGCACGGTGTTGAGCGCCGCGAGCGGCACGTTGAACAGCATCGAGCCGAGCGCGAAACCGGCAGTAAGACGGTTGGCTTGCGATTTGGTTGGCTTAGTGCCGTCCGGCGCGGTCATCGGGTCGCGCAGGTCAAGGAAGGACGATTCGAGGTTCGGCACGGCCGCATCGAGATGCGCGGCGGCGGTGAGAGGCGCGCCACCTTCTGCGGCGATGCGCGCGACCTGCGTTTCGGGACGCTCGTTGGACGCTTCCGGCACACGCGGGTGCTGCTTCACCGTCAGTCGGCGCATGGCCGCCTTCGCTTCGGGAGTCAGGGTCTTCTCATAATCGGGGCGATCGTCGATGCCCGGGCGGATGAACACCTGGCCGGGCAGCGGTTGCGGCTTGAATTCGTTATTCTGATTGTCTTCGGTCATATCTGCTGTTTTCTTAGCTTTTCTGCTTCATCTCACATGCGGGTCATGCGCATACCATGCTACGCACGTATCCGAATCGCAATGCATACAAAAAATGCCCGAACGCACTGCGACAGCGCATTCGGGCGATTCGTCAACGCAACTTACGATAGCAACACGTCCAGCCACCGCCGCCGGTACGGCAGACGGCTACGGAACGGACGGCGCGCAATCGCAAGAAAACAGGCGTTAGGCGGCGACCGGCGGGTTGGCGATCAGGTCGTCGGAACGGTGGGCGCCGGCTGCGTCCTTCCATTCCAGCGTGGCAACCGGCGTGGCGTTGTCGACACCCAGGCCGCGCTTCGGCTCGAAGGTCAGCGTGGCCTGCGTGGTGGCGCCGCGCCAGGTGAAGCTGATGGAGTCATCGCCGTCGGCGGTGTACGAGAACGTGCCGTCGAACGCGTCGAGCTCGTTGCGGAACTTCGCGAGCGCGTTCAGCGCCTTGACGACCGGACGCTTGAGGTTCTCGTCGATTTCCGCGGTGGAGTAGTAGTGGCGGTTGATGTCTCGACCGTTGTTGGTCTTGCGCAGCAGCTCCATGTCGTTGCGGCCGGCGAGCGCGCCCACGTAGTAGACCTGCGGCACGCCCGGCAGGAAGAACTGCACGGCGCGGGCGGCGATGTAGTGCTGGTCGTTGCATCCAAGCGCCGAATAGTAGGTACTGTTGACCTGGTAGAGGTCGAGGTTGGATGCTGCGGCACCGGTTGCCGCCTGGGATTCGCCGTGGGTGTTGGCATGGATGGTGTTGACCAGGTTGTCCACGTCCTCGTCCGGCACGAGGCCCTTGAGCGAGCGGTCGAGCTGGTCGGAACCGATGTCAATCACGCCGATGCCGTCGTGCGTATCGAGCACGGTGACGGCGTTGTTCGGGCGTATGTCGGTCCAGTGGGCGACGGGCTCGACGTGGCCGGTGCTCAGCGCGTGCAGGAGCAGCGGCGGCAGGGCGAAGTCGTAGACGTGGTCGACCTTGGATGCGATCTCAACCTGCTTCTTGTAGTAGGAGTGCACTTCGATGAGGATTTCCAGACCGCGCTTCATGCCTTCCTCGCGCAGGCGGGAGATCAGCTTGAAGGTCTTCGGGGTCATGAAGCAGCTGGTACCGGCTTCCTTGGCGCCGTAACCGACGGCGTCGAGACGGATGTAGCTGACGTGGGAGGCTGCCATCTGGTCGAAGATGGACATGAGGTATTCCCAGCCCTTGTCGGAATCGGTGTCGATGTCCACCTGCTGCGGGGTGAAGCTGACCCAGACCAGGCGGGTCTTGCCGGCGAACTTGTAGTGGGTGAAGGGCAGGCCCGGGCGCGGGCGGTAGATGCCGGCCAGATCCTCTTCGGTGGCGCCGTTCGGGAAGACGGAGCTCATGGTGAGGAACATCGGGTAGTACTCGGATTCCTCGCCCTTGGCGAGCACGTCCTGGAACTGCTTGGATTCCCAGCTCATGTGGTTGACGATGGCGTCGACCATGATGTCGTGGGTCTTGGAAAGCTCGGCAACGTCGTCCCAGCTGCCGAGACGCTCGTCGACCTTGGTGTGGTCGATCGGGTCGAAGCCTGCGTCGGCGCCGTCGAACGGGGTGAAGAACGGCAGGATGTGAACGCCGTCGTACACGCCGTCGAAGCGGGTGCGCAGAATGTCGGTCATCGACTTGATGGTGCCGTCGCCAAGGCGGTCGGCGTAAGTGATGAGCTGCACCTTGTTTTTCATGGAGCCTCCTTCGGTTCCAAAAAGTCGTTGCGAGATTCTTTGCGGGAGTCCTTACGGCCATTCCCACGGTTGTGTCGAACCGGTTCGATATTACCGCAAAATGGGGCTCGACACCAAAACCGCAACCGGTGTTCGGGCGTGTCGAACCGGCTTTCGGCCGAATCGCGGCGCATGTCTCCGGCGCCCGATTCGAAAGCGACGGACATGCGGGGGCAGCCGCGAGCGCAGGGCCCTCAGCCTTGGGCACAGGACTTCAGCTGCGGGCGCAGTCCGTAAGCTGGCCGACCTGCTTAAAGTAACGGTCGGGTTCGAGGCCGTCGACGGTCGCCACGTTCGTCATATGCACGCCGTCGAGGCCGCCGTATTCGACGATCACGTCCAGCACGCGCTCCTGCCACGTCGGTTCAAGATACGGGTCGACGGCGTTGCTGCCCAACGCGCGCATCGCACAGACAAGCGCGTGCGCGCCCCAATTCGACGTGCCGGCCACCACCAGCTGGTCGGTCGGCACCGTGCAGGCGATGTTCTCGCCGTGGTCGACCACCCCTTCGATGGCGTAGTCCTCCACACGGCCCATGCCGATCTCGTTGCCGCCGTCGCCCACGCCGATCGTGTGCAGGCCGAGCAGCGTGAGCTGGCTCAGCGGCGTGGTCCATTCGGTGATGTCGATGCCGCGCATGTTGTGCGGGCTGCCGTCGCGCGCCGGGCCGACGCGTTCGATGTAGACGAGCGTATCGATATGTTCGGTTTTGGCAAGGTCGATGACGCCGTTGAGCCAGGCGTCAAAACCGCCCTTGGGATTGGCATTCGGCGCGATCAGCACGTGGTCGTCCGGCAGGAAACCCAATGCGGACGGGCGAATCACCGGCGCGCAGCATTCGTCGCTGACCAGCCATGCGTCGCCGCCAATCGCACGCAATGCCATGCATACTTCCAGCGCACCCAACGGGCCGTCCGTTTCCGCAGCGGGTTGCGCGGCCTTCGGAATGTAGAAGCCGGTGACCACCAGCGCGCGGGCGGGCCGACCTTCCTTGCTGCCCGACAAGTGGCGTGCGGCTCGGAACAAATCGCCGCGCGAATACGTCATCAACGTTTCGGAACCGCGTCCGACGTCGGCTCCCGCCATGCGTGCGATACGCGCGATTTTCGGATAATACCGCCAATCCAGCATGCTCATGTTGCGTTCCTTCCGTGGTCTGGGTTTTGTTTTTGCGATTGCGATGCGTTGCATGTAAGGGGCGTGCGGTTCACCCGACGGCCGGCAGCCGTGTCAGCCGGCCGCCGCGTTAACCGATGGCGCCGAGGGGGTCGCCGTATTGCGCGGTGTCGCCGACCTGCGCCGATCGGTGCAGTATGCCGGCAACGGGGGCGGTGATTTCGGTTTCCATCTTCATCGCCTCGAGTACGACGATCGGCTCGTTTTCCTCAACGTGCGCGCCGTCATCGGCGAGCCAGCGGACGACCGTGCCGGTGATGGTCGATTCGATAGGGGTGTCTTGGGTGCTTGCGATATCCGAGTTTGCGGCGGTCTGCGTGCCCGATCCTGCTGGAACGGACTTTTGATAGGCGTTCAGCAGGGCTTGGATGACCGATTCGCCAGAATCGGACGTGAGGGCAGGGTCCCCCGTTGCGCCGGCTCCAGCCAATCCGGCCAGCCCCGCGCCCAGCGCGGCGACGGAGGCGAGCGAAGCGGGCAGGCCCAATCGCACGCGTTTGCCATCGACCTCGACCCAGCTTTCCACCGGTTCGGGCGCTGCGGCCCGGCGACCCGGTTTGCCGTCGGCCAGCGTGCGCACGTCCACGGAAGGCAGGAATTCCTCTTCGATCCAGCGCGTGTAGACGCCGAAATCGCCGTCCGTCGCCACGAAAGCTGGCTGTTCGAGCACGGCCTGGTCGAATTTGCGGACCGTCGGCACACCGGAAATCGCCAGTTCCGTCAAAGCATGGCGGGCGCGCGTCAGACAGGCCGAACGCGACGGCGCGGAGACGATCAGTTTGGCGATCATCGAATCGAACTGCCCCGGAATCGCGCCGCCTTGCGCAACGCCGGAATCGAAGCGGATGCCCGGTCCGGTCGGCACGTCCAACCGGTCGACGATGCCGGGGAACGGCACGAAACCAAGGGATGGATCCTCCGCGTTGATGCGGAACTCGATCGCATGCCCATGCGGAACGGGGGTGCCGTGTTCCAAGCCGGGAATGTCGGTGACATGAGCGCCTTCGGCGATCGCCAGCTGTGCGGCCACCAGATCGACGCCGGTCACCTCTTCTGTGACGGGGTGTTCGACCTGAATACGCGTGTTGACTTCCATGAACGACATCGTGCCGCCCGGATCGACCAGAAACTCAACGGTTCCGGCGCTTTCGTAGTGCACACGGGAGCAGATGGCGACGGCCGCGTCTTCCAGCGCCCGGGTGGTTTCAGGGGGTAGGAACGACGCTGGTGCCTCTTCGATGAGTTTCTGATTGCGGCGCTGCAGCGAGCAGTCGCGCGTGCCGACGGCCACAACGTTGCCCGCGCCGTCGCCGAGGATCTGCACTTCGACGTGGCGCGGGCGGGCGAGGAATCGTTCGATGAAGCAGTCGCCGTTGCCGAACGCCAGCTCGGCCTCGTGCGTGGCGGATACGAACGCCTCGCGTACGTCTTCCAGCCGGTGCACCACTTTCAGACCTCGACCGCCACCCCCGTAAACGGCTTTGATGGCCAGTGGCAGGCCGTGTTCCTTGGCGAACGTGATGACTTCGGCGGGGTCGTGCACCGGTTCCGTGGTGCCGGGGGCCATGGGCGCGCCGACTTCGGCCGCGATGCGGCGCGCTTCGACTTTCGAGCCGAGCGCGCGGATGGTGGCGGGCTGCGGACCGATCCACGTCATGCCGGCGTCGATGACCGCCTGCGCGAATTCCGCGTTTTCGGCAAGGAAACCGTACCCGGGGTGGACGGCGTCGACATGCGCCTTGTGCGCGGTTTCCACGATGGCCGCGATGTTGAGATACGTGCTTTGCGCGTCGGATCCGCCCAGTGCGTAGGCCTCGTCGGCGGCGTGCACGAACAGCGCGTCCGCGTCGGGGTCGGCATAGGCGGCGATGGCGATGCGGCCGGTGTCATGGCAGGCGTGGATGACGCGCATGGCGATTTCGCCACGGTTGGCGATGAGGATGCGCCGTAGTTTCGGGGTTGCGGGCGATGGCGACGACAATGATGGCGACGGGGATGGGAGCGCCGTTGCGGATGGTGCAGTCGATGCGGATGGCATTATCGAACCTCCTTGGTGGGGTACGCAGGTTGCGGAGTAGACGTGGCATGGGCGGAAACGACGTGGAAGCGGACGCATGCGCCTGGTGGCAACTGCCCGGCCACGTCCAACGATTCCGGTTCAAGCACGGCGATTACCGGATATCCGCCGGTTACAGGCTGGTCGCGCAGAAAAATGACCGGTTGTCCGCTGGTCGGCACTTCGATTGCGCCGGATGGCGTGGCCTCGCTGGCCAGTTCGCGCGTGTCGGTGCGTTCCACGGGTGCCGCTCCCGAAAGTCGCAGGCCAACACGGTTCGACTGCGCGGTCACTGTCCACGTTTGCGTCAGGAATGCGGACAGGCCGGCTGCGGTGAACCAGTCGTCGCGCGGCCCCAATCGCACGTATAAATCCGTAGGTCTGCCGGGTTTCGGCAGGTCGGTCGGCCATGGCTGCGGCAGGCCGACGCCGGCATCGCACGCCGTGGACGCGGTACGTATGGCGAGCCGCTGTTTGGCTGCGATCGGGCGCGGGCCGATGCCGCTCATCGTGTCCGTTGCAGCCGAACCGAGGGTTGTCGCGACGCCGAAACCGCCGCGTACGGCCACATAATCGCGCAGGCCGCTGGTCGGCGGGGCGATTGACAGCACGTCCCCGTCACGCAGCAGAACCGGTTGTTGCATGGCGATTGTGGTGCGGTCGGCGGCATCGTTCGATGCGTTCAAGACGGTCCGGCCACTGCATCCACCGGGGGAATTTGGGGTGAACGTGCCGTTTGAGCCGCCTTGACTATCTTGCGATTGCCGGCTTCCGGTAATCGTCACATCCGCCGAAGCGCCCGTCACCGCCACGACCACACTGCCGATGGCACGCATGCGCACGCCACCACCGGTGATTTCCAACACGGGGGTATTAGCGGGGTTGCCGACCAGTGCGTTGGCCAAGTGGGAAGACGTGCGATCGGCGGCGCCGGAACCGGTCACGCCCATGTTCGCGGCGACACGGCCATCATCCTGGAAGGTGGTGAGCAGGCCCGATCGGAGGACTTCGAGAGCCGGAGTCGAGGCCGAGACGGACATGGAATCTGGCGCCTGCGAAACTTGAACGGAATCGGACACAGAGGCAGAAACAGAAGCCGAACCGCCGGAAACGGCGTCACGCACGGGCGTAAAACGCACGGTGTCGCCGGGCTGCAACAGCGCGGGCGGGTCGGCCCGCTCGTCCCACATCGGCATTTCCGTGTGGCCCAGCAACTGCCAGCCGCCCGAGCTGACGCGCGGATACACGCCGGAAAACGTGCCGGCAAGCCCCACCGCGCCCGCGGGCACGCTCAGCCGTGGCACTTTGCGGCGTGGCACATCGAATATCGGGTCGCCGCCGGTCAGGTATGCGAAACCGGGCGCGAAGCCGACGAACGCCACGGACCAGGCGGCATCGCAATGCCGGCGCACAACCTCGTCAACGGAGATGCCCAGCAGGTCGGCTACGTCCGCCATATCCTCGCCATCGTAAATCACCGGAATTTCAACGATTCGGGAATGCCGTTCCACGTCGGCGGCAACGTTCAGCGCGCGAATCGCGGCGGTCAGTTCGACACGCGACGAAAGCAGCGGATCGAAGGCGACGTAGACGGTGCGCGCAGCGGGAATGAGTTGTTTCACGCCGGCGAAAACGGAGGTCGCGCTCGGCTGTGCGGCCCGCTCGGGCGATTCCGCAGTTTGTTCCACGGCATGTTTCACGGCGCTCTGCAACGCGGCGAACACCCGCAGGGTCTCGTCCAAATCGGCGAGCTCCACGAGTATGCCGTCCGCGCCACAGGTCAGGAATCGCATGTCGCCACCGCCTCAATCCCGCGCGGCCGATGCGGCTGCGTCGCCTGCGAACGCGCGTATCGCAACGCCTTCCGACTCCAAGCGGGCGCGGACGGCACGCGCCATCGCCACAGCCGAGGGCGAATCGCCATGCACACAGACGGAATCGGCGTTGAGCGGCACCACGGTGCCGCCGATCGCCACCACCTCATGCTCGCACACCATGCGCAGCACGCGCGCCGCCACTTCGGCCGGATCGGCGATCACTGCATCCGGCAAACGGCGCGACACCAGCGTGCCGTCCGCGTTGTACGCGCGGTCGGCGAACGCCTCGTGGAACACACGAAGCCCGGCCTGCGCGGCCAGGCGGCCGACCACGGCGCTCGGCTGCGTCAGTATCGCCAGCGATGCGTCCACGCTGCGGATAGCCTCGACCACGGCGGCGGCCTGCGATTCGTCACGCACGATTCGGTTGTACAGCGCGCCATGAGGTTTCACGTACCGCACCTGCGCGCCGACCGACCGCGCCATGCCTTCCAACGCGGCGATCTGGTACATCACGTCCGCCTTGAGTTCGTCGGGAGACTCGTCCACATAGCGGCGCCCGAATCCGGCCAGGTCGCGGTACGCCACATGCGCCCCGACCATTACCCCCCGCGACGCCGCGTATGACAACGTTCTCAGCATGACGGACGGGTCGCCCGCATGGAAGCCGCACGCCACGTTCGCGCTGGAAACCACGTCGAGCAGCGCCTCGTCGTCGCCGAGCGTCCAACGACCGAAGCTTTCGCCCATATCGCTGTTCATATCGATTCGCATAGCCGTCTGCTTTCCGTCTGTTTCCTGCACAGCCATCGTTTCCATTCCTTCCGTCGCCTTTCCGTCGTTCTACCGTCGCAGCGTTCTTCAGCCGCGACGTCCCTTCTGCCGCAGTCGCCGCAGCACGCATCTCATGCCGCGCCCCGCAACCTGCCGCTCGGCCTCACACCATGTATTCCAAATCGCGTTTGCTGGTGATGAACATGTGCCCCGGCGCGTGCGTGATCGCGAATTCCGGTTTGGACGCCATCACCGCGGCCTGCGGGGTCACGCCGCACGCCCAGAACACCGGCACATCGCCCGGCTCCAACACGGGGGCATCGCCATAGTCGGGATGCATGATGTCGTCGATGCCGATCGCGGACGGGTCGCCCACACATACGGGGGCACCGTGCACGGACGGGTAATAGCCGGAAATCCGGCATGCGTCGGCCACCTGCGTAGACGGAATGCCACGCATCGACACGACCATCGTCGAATGGAACGCGCCGGCCGAACGGCACTCGATCGACGTGTCGTACATCGGCACGTTGCGGCCTGCCGTGATGTGCCGCACCGGCACGCCCGCCTCCATCAGCGGAAACTCGAATGTGAAACTGCAGCCAATCACAAACGTGACCAAATCGGATCGCCAATACTCGCGAATATCGGGCACTTCGGCTACCAGTTCGCCACGCTTCCACACGCGGTACAACGGCACGTCGGTACGGATGTCGGCGCCCGGCGCGGTGACGGGTGCGGTGACGCCCGGCTCCATCACTTCCAGCAGCGGGCAGGGTTTGGGATTGCGCTGCGCGAACAGCAGAAAATCGAATGCCTGCTCCTTGGGCAGAATCATCAGATTCGCCTGCGCGTAGCCTTGCGCGATGCCGCAGGTCGGGCGGACCAGGCCGTCACGGAACGCGGCGCGCGCCTGTTCGGGCGTGCTCGCCGCGCCAAGTTCGGTTGTTCCCATATCGGACATCCCATCCACCATTGCGCTCACCTTTCCCGTCGGCCGCCGTCCGGCCTTTTCCGAACGAACTGCCGACGAACCCCGAAATCAGATTCCGCAGAAACGGACGTTCAGAGTCGCTTTCCCTCACCTTGGTCGCCGAACGTTACGGGAGCCGCGCGATTCATGACGCGTATGTTTCCGCATTGCAAATTGGCGGTGCCAAGTGGAAACAAACCATGGTTAGGTTGGACGCCGAAGACGCACGCGAACGCTGACGCAACACAACAGCGCAACAGCAATAAAGCGGCAACCAAAAGACGCGGAGCGCGGAAGAGAGGTTCCCATGAGTTCGATCGTTCTGGCAGTCGGTAACGGCAAGACGCTATTCGGAGGCGCAGGCGTGGCGCCCGACGCGGATCTGGTTCGTTTCGTCGATCCGGAAAATCCCATCATCAACGCGTTCGATTTGTGCGCACTGCGCGGCGACGGCATTTTCGAAGCGACCACGGTATGGAAGGGTTTCCCGGTCTCGTTGGAGAACCATCTGAAGCGTCTCGCCAATTCCGCCCGCCTGGTGGATATGCCGGAACCGAACATTCCCGCGCTCACCCGCGCGGTCCAGCTGGTCATCGACCAGTATGACAATCCGGAACCCGGTCCGATGCTGCGCATCATCGTCTCCCGTGGTCTCGATCCGGACACCGGCGTGGGCAAGGCGGCCGACCGCACGCCGACCGTCTACATCTTCCTTGACGCGAAGGGCACGCTGCATTCGCTGGAGCCGATCACCATGGCTTCGATGACGCGCGGCTACCCGTCGGACATCACCGCACGCGCCCCGTGGCTGCTCAACGGCGCGAAGACGCTGAGCTACGCGTTCAACTGCGCCGTGCACCGCGAATGCGCCCGCCGTGGCGTCGGCGACGCGATTCTGTTCACGGAGGACGGCTACACGATGGAATGCCCGAATTCGTCGATTGTGGCACGCTATGGCGATACGTTCGTCACGCCCGACCCGCGCATCGGTATTCTGAACGGCACATCACAGCGCGAAATGTTCGCCTGGGCGCTCGAAGAGGGCAAGAAGGCGGAGTACAGGAAGCTGCCGATCGCCGAGCTGCGCGAAGCGGACAGCCTGTACATGACGCACGGCGGATGGTCGATTCCGATCAGCGCGATCGACGGGCGCGCACTTGCCGTGGATGCGGCGGAGATCCAGGCGATCAACGATGCGATCCATTCGGGCCGCACGCACGAGGACGCGTTGAAGATCGGTCCGACCGGCGATTACGAATAAGGCGAAACGACCCGCTTAGCAGGTAAAACGGCCCGTCCAATGATGGGCGATACGGCCCGCTTAGCGCGTGGTATCGCCCAGTTTGCGCGTCACGGGAATCAGCACGTCCGGCTCGTACGGCTTGCGTCCCGTGGCGCTTGTCGTATCTGCCTTGGCATCCCCTTCCTTGGCGATCGCACGAACGATATTGCCGACCGCGACCTGCGCGATTTTGTCGAAATTCTGCGCCACCGCGGTCATTTTCATACCGGCCAGGTCGGTCAGATACGTGCCGTCGTAGGCGATGATCTGCAGGTCGCGCGGAATCACGATGCGCCGGCGCATCGCTTCGCGTACGCACAACGCCGCGCCGATATCGGAGCTGATCACTGCGTCGATACCGTCCGTCGGCATACGGTTGAGCACATCGTTCACCGCTTTCTTGTACCCTTGGAAATCCTGCACGGCTCCGGCCTCGACATACTCGTACCGCACGCCGGCCGCCTTCAGCTCCTGCTCCAACGTAAGGTAGTAGCGGATGGTGGGGAACGTCGTCTTATGCAGATCGAAATCGTCTGGAACATCACCTTGCGCCGCCAAATCGAAGAACTGGTCGCGCGGACCGCCGATCATCACCACGTGGTGCGCGCCGGTGTTGACCAGCATGTGCGCCATAAGCCGGCCGCCCTGCTCATGGTCGGAGCCGATCGACGCGATGCCGCCGCCCAGCACACGGTCGAAGGCGACGATCGGGCGGTGGATGGACGTCCAGTAATCGTTCGGATGGGTGGTGTGCGAGCAGACGATGATGCCGTCCATCATGTGACGGCGCAGCATGTCCACGTATTCGACCTCGCCGTTTTCCGCGTCGGCGGTGGAGCACAGCATGGTGCGCAGTCCTTGCGCGGCCAGCTCGCGTTGCAGATGCGCGGTAAGGGTGGCAAAGAAGGGGTGGCGGATGGTCGGCACGATCACACCAACCAGGTTCGTGCGGTTCTTGTACAGGTTGCGAGCCAGCTCATTCGGCACGTAGTTGAGCTTCTTCATGGCGGTGTTGACCCGCTCACGCATGTCGTCGGACACGTATCCGGTCTTGTTGACCACCAGCGAAACCGTGCTCAGCGAGACTCCGGCCTCTTTCGCCACGTCGCGCATGCCGACCATGCCAACACCTCTCTCCCCGTCAACGTCAGGACGTAACAAATCGCGATATTAAGTGTTATTTTACATATGTTTGGAGTGATGTTCCGCAATCGTTTGCACAATATGGGCCGTCAGTCGACAGCACCTATCCCACCCCTCTTCGCCTCCGCCTGAAACACCCCGTAAACCCCCGTTCTGGACATGACAAACGCGCGTTTCGCATATGAAAGAGACGGCGTGGCGCTTGCGATTGCCATCGCTTGCGTCGCACCGTCTCTTTCATTGTGCGGCCAGACAGCACGGCCAGACGTTGCGCATCAGGCCGTCGGTACGGAACCTTCCTGGGAGTGGTCGAAGACCGGCTTGTTGTCGGCGTCGTACTTATAGACGCCGATGGAAGCCGAGCTCGGATCATGCGCGTCGTTGAACGCGCCGATGGAGGTCTGGCCCTTGTACTGAATCTCCTTGCCGTCCTTCAGCAGGGCGAGGCAAGCCTTGTAGGAATCGCATTCCTCGCCCTTGGTGGAGCCGGAGACGGCCATAAGGTTCTTCTGCACGGTCGTACCGTCCGTGGCGCCGCCCTTCTGCGCGGCGAGCGCGGCCAGCACGATCGCGTCATACGTTTCGGCGGTGTACGTGAAATCGGTGACCTTGGCGTTGAAGGACTTGACGTTCTTCTGGAATTCCTCGGTCGGGTGGGCACCTGGGATGGTGCCGGTGGAGCCCTTGAGCAGGCCCGCGTCGAAGTCGGCGGAATGGTCGACGGTGTTGCCGTCGGTCATGTACAGCTTGTGGGTGTCGAGGCCTTGGGCGGCGAGCTCCTTGACGAGCGGCACGGTCTGGTCGAAGGCGATGACGAGCGTCGCGTCGGGGTTGGTGGCCTTGATGGCCGTGACCATCGATGAGAAGTTCGTTTCGGTCGGATCGAACGTGTCCTTTTCGCCGTAGACGACGTTCACGCCCGCGTCTTCGACGGTTTTGACGACCACGTCACGCAGTGAGGTGCCGTATTCGTCGTTGAAGACCGCGATGGCGAGGTTCTTCACGCCGTCCTGGGCGATGATCTGGCCCAGGACCGCACCCTGCACCGTGTCCGGCGGAATGGTGCGGAAGAAGTAGTCGCTAAGGCCGGAGAAGGCCGTGGACGTGGCGCCGGAGGAAATCATCGGCACTTTGGCGGAGGTCACCTGCTTGTAGGTGTTCTTGACCACGGAGCTGGACGGCGGGCCGACCACGACGGACGGGTTCTTGGCGAGCACCGACTGCGCGGACGAGGTGTTCTGGTCGGCATGGTCGGCGTCGGACGTGTCGGCGGACGTGATTTCGATGTCTTTGCCGAGCACGCCGCCAGCCGCGTTGATGTCTTTCTGCGCGAGCTTCATGGTGGCGATGTTGGCGGGGCCGAGGTACGCCATGGAACCGGTCAGCGGGAACAGGCCGGCCGCCATGAACGTATCGGATTTCGCGCTGCCGGACGAGCCGGACGCAGCCGAATCGGCCGTGCCGGACGAGCCGCAGCCGGCGAGCAGCATCGTCATCGCCGCTGCGGCTGCGGTAATCGCAATAGTTGTTTTTCTAAAATCCTTCTTGGCAGTGAAAGCACGCATCGTAAGCTCCTCTCTTGTTGTGCGCGGCTACTGGCGGACGACGTCACTCGGTCGGCACGTCACCGGACTGGGTATGGTCGAAAACTGGCTTGTTGTCTTTGTTGAAGACATAGACGCCGATGTTGGCGGAACTTGGATCGTTGTTCTTGTTGAACGCGCCGATGCCGGTCTGGCCCTGGTACTGAATCTCCTTGCCGTCCTTCAGCAGG
>NZ_JDTK01000016.1 GCF_000770925.1 Bifidobacterium ruminantium DSM 6489
AAATACGCTCTTGAGTTCTCAAACCACCACCACTCACCCACCTCACGTCCCGGACTCGTCCGGGCCACTCGCTGAGCGGCAGCAAAAGATAAACTTACACGGAAAGCGGGAAACGCGCAAATCGTCGTTTGTAAATCCCATGTGAACCGTTGGAAACACTGGACTCCATCGGCGTGTCGAAACTTGACAAAATAACGTGTTCCGCACTCATTGGCAGTTGAATTGATACAGTGCCCAGCCTTTCGCATCGGAAGACATGCCCGAATAATCCTGAATCTTCTTCATCGTGCCGTCGTTCGCATATTTGTCGATCAGCTGCTGGTCGTGGAACGTGTCGTACTGCTGCTTGAATGTAAACATCTGCAAACTCGGCGCCTGGGCACCCATGCTGAGGAAGTACGCATCGCCATCTTCGCTCAACGGACAAACGGTGTTCGTCAATTCCCTGCCGTCGCCCGAAGCGAACGCACGTTCCGTCTGTCCGTAAATCGCACCATTCTTCTCGGCCTTCGGATTGTAAATGGGGAACAGCATATCCGCGCCATACATCGCAGTGGCATACATGGAGCCGTTCAACGGATCGGAGACCACGACCGAATCGGTGCCGGTCTCCCCCACCATCTTCCTAAGAATCCGCTCCTTCGTGGAAGTGAGCTGCTCATCCGGCTGCGAATCGTCGATTGTCATATTCGAGTAAACGGCATCGGACAGACCGGAACGGACGGCATTGCCGAATTGGCAGGAAACGACAAGCGCCGCAAGCACGATAACCGCAACGATTTTCGTCACGTCCGGCAAACGGCTGGAACGCAGCAGAACGACCGCCGCGAAGACGATCAGCGACACCACGCTGAACGGAATCATGGTGAGCGGCCGGGTTTCGGCGCGATACCAAGCGGCGGCAACGATATTGGGGAACCATCCGGTCAAAGCGGTCGAGCAAACATAGACCAGGCCGACCAGGAAGAAGACCAATGCGATGGCGATCGCGTCACGACGAAGACGGGACGCCTCGGAATGCGGGGTATGACGGACGGTGGAAATACGACGATTCCCGTGTCCAGCGGAAGTAACCGAATCCGACTCGGCCGCGACGCCGACGGGAACCGTTTCGGAAACGGTGAATTGCTCCTGCGATCGCTTCGCCACGGCATCGGTTGTACAGGCGTGCGCGGAATCGGCGGAAACGAATATTTGCGGACGGACGATTGCGACGACGGTGACGGCCAGCGCGACCAGGACGATCACTGCCATGAACCAGCCCTGCACGCCGGCGATATTGTCGGTGAAATAGATTCTCAACGCTTCAGGCACCGTGCGATTCGGTACGAAGGTATGGAACCAGCTGGCGGGGTTGAAATAGCGGTCCGATTGATAGCTGGACATCATGTACGCAAGGAACGCGCCCGCGCCGAGCACCACCACAATTGCAAGGCCCGCGATGGCCTTCCATGGCAGGCGGGTCAATACGAAGGGGGCCATAAGCAGCAGCCAGGTGAAGACGATGCGCGGATGGGCGAACATGCAGATGCCGGCTACGGCAAGGAACAGCAGACTCCATTTGACGAGATGCTCGCGAGCGGCGATCGCGTCAAGCAGCCGAAGTGTGGTGTACAGCCAGAACGGCAGAAGCGTAGTGGCCAAACCGAAAGCGATCAGCGGGCCGGAAGCCAGCATTTGGAAGGGGTGGCAGGCGGACGCGACAGCCAATGAAGGGATGATGAGCGCGAGTACCGCGGGAAGCAGTGAC
Source organism: Bifidobacterium ruminantium DSM 6489 (assembly GCF_000770925.1). Classification (GTDB taxonomy): domain Bacteria; phylum Actinomycetota; class Actinomycetes; order Actinomycetales; family Bifidobacteriaceae; genus Bifidobacterium; species Bifidobacterium ruminantium. Next base: position 1,751 of record NZ_JDTK01000016.1, read on the forward strand.
GTTGCGATCGCACGGGCGGAAACGTTGGAATGCGGGGAATGCTGCGATGCCGCCGCCTGGCGTGCGGATGCGGAGCGTGCGAATCGCACGGCACTGTCCGAATCCGACAGGCGCCTCGTGAAATAGGAGGCGTACAGCTGGATCGAAATCGGCCATATCAGACCGGAAGTGGCCAGCCAGACCGTGTTGAACGCCGCGTAGATCGACAGGTTGACGCCGAACAGCCCGGCAAGTTTGATCAAACCAGCCGCAAGCAGATGGAACAACGGCGGATAGTATTCGTCGTTCGGCCACAAATGGGTGGCGGCGCCGATACCCTCGTCAAGGATCTTGCGAATGAAGTAGTAGTGCGCGGGCGCATCGATCTCATGCAACGGATTCGTCCAAGCGGCGGCGCCACGCGGGAACCAGGCCCATACGATCGCGGCAGCGAGCGCGACGCCGATGACGGAGCAGACGAGCCGTGCGATATGAGGCAGACGGGAGACAGCGGAAACGTCGGAATCTGCGGAATCTGCGGCGATGCCGGAATCAACGGAACCGATTATGACATCGTCGACCTTGTTTGCGCCGTGCCGCTCCGCGCCGTAGTTTTTCCTGTCGTGCTGCTTTGTGCTGTGCTGCTTCATCGCAATCCATCGTAGCCGAAACCGCGATTCCAGGCGCGTTACTGCCCGTATCCAGCCTTCGATTTTCAGGAAGTATTCAGACTTCACACAGAGGTATAACAGTGTTGCGCAAGAAAACAATCACGTTGGATGGGCAGGATGATTGCACGGGGCGCATTGCGCTGTAAGCGTACCTCGCTGTCGTTGCTTGACGGTGCGCCCCGGCCAACGCTGGCGTCGGCAAGCGCCGTCGCATAACTACAGAGAACTGGAGAAGTACCGCATGTTCGTTCTCAAGAACGCATGGGCTGCGCTCGGTCGCGTCAAGTGGCGCACCGCGTTGACAGCCTTGCTTGCACTGCTGGTGTCGTTCTCGGCCGCCGTGGATCTGGCGGTCCTGAGGGCAGACGATACCGCGAATAACGAAACATACCAATCGCAGAAGGCGTCGGCGATGATCCGGCCAAGCGCGAAGACCATGGCGAAACATGATGGCGCGGACTCCAGCTATACCGCGAATTACATGACGTGGGAGCTGTACAGCAAGTACGCGGAAGCCGTGCAGAAGAACAATGTGACGTTCGATTACACCCTAGCTACGTCCGTGCCGGTGCGCGCCAGCAAGTCGCTGCAGGCGATCGCTGCGAAAAGCGACACCAGCGAGGACAAAACCGGCGGCGATCTGACGCTGCAGGCCTTCTATACTGCCGAAGCCGCGAAAGTCAACGATTACGGCACATTCAAGGTGGTCAAGGGCAAGAACCTGAGCTACAAGACGGAAAACGACGGGGTGCTGGTCTCGCAGTCGCTGGCCAAGAAGAACAACCTCAAAGTGGGAAGCAAGGTGACCGTCGGCAATCCGACGAAGGCTTCCACGACCTACAAGGCCACCGTGCGCGGCATCTACGAATACACCGATGACGCGCCTGCCGGATACGGTTCCGACGCGAAGTACGCGAAGGACAACCGCGAGAATGTGGTGTACACGACGTACATCAATTTCGCGAAGGACGGATTGGACACGACCGACGCCAAGGGCTGGGGCATTCCCGACCTCAACATCATCTTCACGCTGACCGACCCGGCCACGTACAACAAGTTCGTGCGCCTGGTGAAGAAGGCCAAGCTGGACACGTCGAAGTACACGATCTCCTCGCCGTCGCTCGACGCATACAAGAAGCGCATCGCGCCGCTGGATTCCGCCGCCGCCTCGGCACGCGTGATCCTGCTGGTGGCCGTGATCGTCGGCGGTCTCGCACTGCTGGCGCTGGTGCTGTGGGCCGCGATCGCCGGCCGCCGTGACGAAATCGGCATGGCGATGATTTCGGGCGTCACCAAGGGCCGCTTGGGATGGCAGTTTATGCTGGAGACGTTCATGATGACCGTTCCGGGTTGGATCATCGGTCTGGTCGCCGGCGCGCTGCTGGCCAAACCGATCGGCACCGCATGGGCCGGAGGACAGGCCGTGGCCATCACGTCCGCGTCCGTGTGGAACGTGATCTGGTACGGGCTGGGCGCATGCCTGGTATTGGGCATCATCGCGTTCATGCGCGTGGGATTCTTCGATTTAAGCCAATTATTCGCAAGCCGTTCCGACAAGCCGGTTGATATGACCGGAACGGATGCGGCCGAAACGACGAACCGTACGGAGGTGGACGCATGAGCGACAAGGACGTGAAGGATACCGAGAACGAGACGTTGACGTCGGCTGACGGCGTTGACGGAAACGACGCTTCCGTATCGATCGATTCGATCGAAGCGGTCGATTTCGCGGTGGTGTATGACGATACGGACGATGCCGGCGATACGGCGGACCATGCAGCGTCCGGCACCGCGGAATCGCAGGAAGCCACGGCGGACAAGGAAGATGCGGAAGGCATCGCCACGGAAGACAGCGTGGCCAGCGACAACGCGAACCGCGTGAACGAGACGCTCGCGCTGGGTACGACCGACGACAAGACGCCGCTTGCCGGTCGCGAAAGCGTGAAGGCGGATTCCGCGACGAGCGTGTCGTCCCAGATCGATCGGGAGATCAAGCATCGCCGCAAGAAGGATGCGTTCTTCTTCAAGACGAATCCGACGTTCGCGCTCGACCATGTGACGGTGAATGACCGCAAGACCGGCCGCAACGTGCTTGACGACGTCTCCCTGGCGTTCCATGCCGGCGCGACCTACGCGGTGCTGGTGGACGCCGATGATGTCGAACAGCATCAGGCGCTGCTGGCCACCATGGTCGGCATGATGCGGACGACCAGCGGCAACGTGATGCACAAAAGCACGAATATCGCCGACGTGGAGCCGGTGGACGTGCTTGGACACCGCATCGGTTTCATTCCGCAGCGCTTCTCGGTGCGCGGGGATCTTGACGCGGAAAGCAACGTGCTGTATGCGATGGACGCATCGAACCGCAACTTCCTTCAACCGAAGCCGGTGATCGCACGCGAGCTGCTCAAGCGCGTGGGATTCGAAGAGGTGACGTCTGGCATGCCAGTCGGCAAGCTGAGCGAATTGGATCAGCGCCGTGTGGCTATCGCCCGAGCGTTGAGCTGCGAGGCCGAGGTGATCATCGCCGACGAGCCGACCGTGGGACTGAACCATGACGACGCCGCTGTGGTGCTTGGCCTGTTGAAGAAGGCGAAGCGCGACGAGGACCGCAAGCGCGCGATCATCGTGGTGACTTCCGATCCCGGCGTGGCCGACCAAATGGAGCATTGCGCGGAACTCGACTAGTTTCGCGTTTCCATAATCTTAAAAAGCCTTGTCTTGCATCGTTTTTTGCGATGTTGGACAAGGCTTTTTCGTTGCTTCGGCAACCCGCTTTGGCAAAGTGGCCGTAGGGCTCCGTATGGATTATTCGGCGACGCGCATGTGATACTGCTCGGCGAGCGGCTTGACATCGAGGATGCCGTAACGTTCCAGAAGCCGCAGCCATTCGCGCTTGTTATCCTCCCCGAAACGGGCGGCCTTGCGCGCGTAGGCTTCGGCGGTGAGAAACTTCGGCGGAATCGACTTGCTGTTGTACTTGTCCGCCACCATGACGACCTCCTGTTCGAGGTTCACCGGCACATAATCGGCCGGAGGCAACGGCAACCCCTGCGATTCCACCGCCTCCTTGGTGAGCCCTACGCCCGTATGGTTGCGCGCGAACTGTGCAATGGACTCGTCGACGCCCTGTTCCAGCAGGTATTCGTATCCTTTCAACCCGTGCTGAACATAGCGCGGACCGTCGAATTTGAGCGGTTTGCCGTCGGAACCGTCCTGCTTGAGCAGAAAGTACGTGCCGATGTCGTGCAGCAGGCCGCCGATCACCACCAGATGCTCGTCGATGAGCCGCGGCGGAACCGTACCGCCAGTAAGACCCTCCGTCGACGCCACCGCGGGTACGTGCAGCATACCGAGCGACGCGGAACCGGAATCGTCCGTAGCAAGTTCCAATCCGAAATCGCCGGTTTTTTCGGGCGCGTCCGCAGGCAGAGTGCAACGACGGGTGAACAGCGCGTTCTGGCGACGTGCCATGCGTCGGGCGATGTCCGCCACGACCACGCAGTGACCATGGATGAGGTCGTATGCGGCTTGCGACTGGGCGATTTTGCGATGCAATTCGTCCACTTGCGCGAGTGTGGGAATATACCCGGTGGTATGCTGCGCCGATTCGTTCGATGTGGTCGTCGATGCAGCCGTCGATGTGGTCGGTTCGTTCGATTCGTTCGTCATACGCCCCATATTAGGCGCGTTTCAGACGCGTCAGATGGAACGGACGCGGAATTCGCCGGTGCGGTTGGAGGCCACGATCATCTGATCGTTGTTCAGACGGGTCCAGCCGTCCTCGGCACGCTGGTCGAAGCCGGAGCTGGCCACGACCACACCCTTGGGCTGGCCGGCGGCAAGATCGGCCTCGGAATCGCCGAGCTCACGGTAGCGCAGCACACGGTAGTCGCGAGCCTGCTCGCCACGGCCGTACTGGTCGTAGATTTCGACGATGCGCTTGGAAGTGACCTCACGACCGGCCGCGCACAGAGCGATGAACTGGTCCCGGCTTTGGATCATGCAGTTGTAGCTGGACTTCGGATAACTTTTGCGCAGCTCGCGCACGGCCTGGGCCACCGCCTCGTCGAGCGCGAAGCCGAAACCGATGTACTGCAGGATGACCGCGAAGAAGATGGCGGAATCGGAACGGCCGCCGGTGGACTGCACCAGGCTCGGGTCGACCGGGAACGAACGGTTGGTGATGATGTTGCGACCCTGGTCGTCGGAGATGTCGCCGTTGTGGATGAAGCTCAGTCCGTTGGCGAAGAACGGCTGCTGGTTCTCCAGGATCAACGGCAGGTTCGAGCTGGCAAGACGCAGGTGCCACAGGCCACCGCGGGCCGGGGTGTTGGCGAGCTCGTCGAAGATGGGATCGTGACGGGCCGCGACCGTGTTCTTGTAGATGGCGGTGCCGGTTTCCGGAGTCGGTGCACCGCCGTCACGACGGTATGGCGATTCCTCCGGAACCGTGACCAGCGCAGCGCCCCATCCATCGTTGTGGATTTCGCTGAGATTACGGAATTCACGCACGGTCTGCATGCCGAGCACACCGTTGAGAGTGGTGTTGCTGCCTGCCGTCGCGAATCCAAGTAATCTGCACATGGTTGATTACTCTACCGACGGCAGGTTTCGACGCGCGTACGCCGTTATCGGAGTTGCTTATAGCCCGCGATTCACACGCGCTTCAGGCGCGGCGGACGCTCCGTGGCGAGGAACAGCGGCTGGATTTCGACCAGCGGATTGTAGGGTGCGAGGCCGAACCATTTGATCGGGGATCCAGCCAAATGACGGATGGCGTACTTGATCTGCAGGGAGATCGCACCCTTCTGCGAGACCTTCGATTCGGGCATCAAGGCCTTGTGGATCAGCACGTAGCGGATCGGTCCGATGTTCGGATCGGCGTCCAGCTTCGGGTATCGGGTGGTTTGCTTCGGCAGGTCGCCGGACTTCGACAGATCGTTCATGATCTGATGGATGTAGGCAGGCAACGATTGGGAAACCTTGAATCCCAGGCGGATGCGCACGCGGAACAGGAAGTCCGTGCCGAAGTTCTCCACCGAATACTCGCGTGTGAACGGATTGTCGGACGTCTCCACCGACACGGCCCACCAAGCACGGGCGCGCTTCGGATGGTCGGCGAAAATCGAGAAGAAGATGTCGGTATCGACGCGCTTCATCTCCGAATCGGACGTCAGGTAGACAATGTTGTCCGCGAAATACGGAATCGAATCATCGTCATGCAACTGTTGCAACACCGGAATGCAATCGGCGGGCTGCATGTGCCGCCGCTGCGCGCGCTCCAGCTTCGTGCCTTCGTTCCACGTGTACATGACCAGCAGAATCGCCAAAGTCAGCAGCATGGTGAACCAGCCGCCATGCAGGAACTTCGCCATCGACGCGAAGAAGAACATGAACTGGATGGCCAGGAAGACCACGGTGAACACCACCGCGCCGACGCGTTTGCCGTCATGCCAGATATACACCGCCAGCAGAATCGTGGTGGTGATCATCGTGATGGTCAACGCGAGGCCATACGCGGCGGAGATGTGCTCCGAATCGCGGAACAGCGCCAATACGAGCAACGTGGAGACGCACAGCACGCCATTGACCACCGGAATGTACAGCTGGCCGCGGGTGCGGGCCGGGTAACGGACCTGCAGATGCGGCATCCAGTTGAGTCTCGTGGCTTCGGAGACCATGGTGTAGGCGCCGGTAATCAGAGCCTGGGATGCGATGATGCCGGCGAACACCGACAGCAGCACGGCGACATAGCGCACGGACGGGGTCATCATCTCGAAGAACGGATTCAGGCCGTGCATGCGGCGGTATGCCGAATCGTCCCAATGGTTGAGCATCCACGCGCCCTGGCCGAAATAGCACAGCACCAACGAGATCTTGATGAACGGCCAGGTGAAGTAGATGTTGCCACGGCCGACATGGCCCATGTCGGAATACAGGGCTTCGGCGCCGGTGGTGGACAGGAATACGGTGCCCATGACGGCGAGGCCCGCCGCGTTGTGGTGGCTGAAGAGGAATTTCACGCCGTACACCGGGTTCAGCGCCTCGAACACGCTCCAATCGGAACTCAGGTTCACCAGGCCGACCACGGCGAGGAACGAGAACCAGACCATGACCACGGTGCCGAAGGTGCGTCCGATGCGTTCGGTGCCACGCGATTGGACGGCGAACAGTCCGACGATGATCACCACGGTGATCATCAGCGTCAGCTCCTTGTTCTCGCTCATGATCGGTTCCAGCAATGGCAATGTTTCCAAGCCTTCGACCGCGGAGCTGATCGACACGGCCGGCGTGAGCACGGAATCGGCGAGGAACGCGGCGCCACCGAGCATGGCGGGAATCGCCAGCCATGCCCCGTATTTGCGGATCAGCGAATACAGCGCGAAGATACCGCCTTCGCCGTTGTTGTCGATACGCATGGCGATGAGCACGTATTTGACGGTGGTGATCAGCGTGATCGACCAGAACACCAGAGACAGGATGCCGAGCACGGCGGCGCGGTCGGTGTTGGCCAGACCGCCCTGGCCGTTGAGGAACGTCTGCATGGTGTACAGCGGCGACGTGCCGATGTCTCCGTATACCACACCAAGCGCCACCACGGCCATGGCCGGAGTGATCTTGTCCGGTCCGGACTGCAGCCGGCTCCACCAGCGGCCAAGACGGCCCTTGCTGGCGGCCTCGTCGAGTTTCGCGGCCTCTTCCTGCTGCTGTTCGTGCTCCTTGATGAGCACTTGACGCTCTTCTTTGGTCAGGACTTTGTGCGAGACCTTTGGCGCCTGCGTGTATGTCGCCGCATGCAGCAGCGGTCGCTCCTCTTCGTCAGGCTCGTTCGCCATAACGCTTCCTCCAAGCGGCGGGCCTTCCAACCCGCTCCCCACAATAAAACGCAAAGTGCGACACTAGGAGCCTGACAAACAGTTGTCAAATCTTCACACAAATTCTGGCATGTTTTGACAGTGATTCAAATAAACTGGATTGTTTGTTTTACCTAATTTATGAAGCGCTTCAGATGCCGTATACCTCACGCGTGGTCTCGCGTGTGGCCCGGGCAATGTTCGCCAAAGGCTTATCCAGATAATCGGCGAGCGCCTGCAGGGTGTAGGGGATCATGTACGGCGCGTTGGTGCGGCCGCGATACGGCATCGGACTTAAGTAGGGCGCATCGGTTTCGACCATGACGTGGCTCATGCCGACGAGTTTCGCCGATTCGCGGATGCCGTCGTTGCCTTTGTAGCTGGAGGTGCCAGAAAGGCTGAGATACCAGCCGTTTTGCCGGGCGATCTCACCCATTTCGGCGTCGCCCGAGTAGCTGTGGAAGACGGTGCGTTCGGGCGCCCCGTCGGCGAGCAGCGTTTCGATGACCTCCTTGTGCGAGTCGCGGTCGTGGATCTGCATGGGCAGGTTGAGTTCCTTGGCGAGCGCGATGTGGGCGCGGAAGGCCTCGCGTTGCAGCTCTTTGGCGCCTTCGCCGGTGCGGAACAGGTCCATGCCGGTCTCTCCGATGGCCACGACCTGGTCCGGGTAGGTGGTGGCGAGGCGGTGCACTTCGGCCATGGCGTCGTCGAAGGAGATATCGTGCCATGGCCGGTATTTGATGGGCAGTCCGTCCGGTCCGGGCACGCCGCGGTGGCCGTGTAGCACGGCTTCGTTGGGGTGGATGGCGATCGCCGCATACACCACGCCCGGACGCTCACGGGCCATGTCGATGGCGGTCATGAGGTTCGGCAGCTCACAACCGCAGTCGATCACGCCTTCGACGCCGACGTTTTGGGCTTGTTTCAGAAGTTCGTCGACGCTGTAGACCGGCACCTCCCCCTGGCCTTTTTCCACGGCCTCATGGCTCATGGCTTGGGAGAACGGCACGACGGACGCCACGTGGGTGTGGTCGTCGATGACGTGCGCGTCTTCGGGAAGTGGCTGCGGGGCCGGGGCCCAGTTGCGGTTGCGATGGTGTTTGCTCATGGTTTCCAGACTACGCTCGCCGTGCCATCTTCGCTTTATACGGCTTCCGTTATTTGAATCATTCGATCGCGATGCCGACGAACGTCGCCACATGAGAACCGCATAATCGCGCATAATCGTATATGTGTCGTTATTGCCAATCGCAATCGTCATTCGTTATTCATTATTCACGAAGGAATCCGCAGGAGCATCATGAGCATCGACACCCAAGCCTATCTGTTCGTGCATTTCATCGGCGAAGAGCGCAATCCCACCGACGAACAGCTGTACTTCGCGCCAAGCGGGAATCGTCAGCGTGGTCATCGGGAAATCGGAATCGATGACATCGCCGTCATACCACGCGCCGGCCATTCGTGCCACGTCGGCGGCTCCGGCATAGAAATAGGCGGCGCGAACGGCGTGGCCGATTGCCTCCGTCTGTTCCGTGATTGGCTTGTCGGCCTGGTAGTAGGCGTAGTTCTGCTCGCGCGGCTCGTAGTTGTGCCCGTCTTCCTGGGCGCGGCGGCGGCCTTGAAATTGTGCAGAACGACGAATTGAATCTACGCGCGCACTACGGCTGGGCGGTCTATCAGCGTTCGTTCGCGCTGCCGGTCGGCAACGATGCCGGCACCGCGTTCATGGGCTCCGACAACGCGAACGTGCCTGCCGTGGTGACGCTGTCCGAAGACGGCACGGCGACGCGCCCGCGCATCGACGCCGAAATCGACAAGCGGCCGTGGTTCATCGGCGAACAGTTGTGGAATTTCGCCGATTTCGCGACCTTTCAAGGCATCATTCGCGTGGAAGGCAACCGCAAGGGCATTCTGACCCGCGACCGCCAGCCCAAGATGGCCGCGCATTGGCTGCGCGACCGTTGTGCCGGCATTCCGGACTACGGCTATAAGGGGCTATAAGGAACTACAAGGAGCTAAAAAGCCTGGGCCGGCGTCCACCGGCTCAGGCTTTGGCATTCAGGCCTGTGATTGCCCAGACTACGGCCATTCAGACCTTGATCATCGCGTACTGCGATTCGTACAACCGATAGTACGCGCCACGACGTGCAAGCAGCTCGGCATGGCTTCCCCGTTCGACGATCTGCCCATGATCGATGTAGCAGATCTCGTCCGCGTTCTCGATGGTAGACAGTCGGTGCGCGATGATGAAGCTTGTACGCCCCTTGAGCAGATGGTTCAGGCCGGCCTGCAGCGCCTCCTCGGTACGCGTGTCGATGTTCGACGTGGCTTCGTCGAGGATCAGGATGCGCGGATCGGCGAGCAACACGCGCGCGAACGCGATGAGTTGGCGCTGGCCAGCAGACAGCGTGGATCCGCGCTCCTCCACCACGGTGTCGTAGCCGTCGGGCAGATCCATGATGAACTCGTGCGCATGCACCGCCTTGGCCGCCGCTTCGATCTCCTCGTCGGTCGCGTCCAGCTTGCCGTAGCGGATGTTCTCACGCACGTTGCCGGAGAAGATGAACGTGTCCTGCAGCATGACACCCATCTGCCGACGCAGGCTATCCAATGTCACAGAACGCACATCGTGCCCGTCAATCGCCACCGATCCTTCCGAAACGTCGTAGAAACGCGACAGCAGGCTGACGATCGTCGTCTTGCCTGCGCCCGTGGGGCCGACCAACGCGATCGTCTCGCCCGGATCGACATGCAGGTCGACCAGGTTGAGGATATTGCGGCCGTCCGGCTCGTAGCGGAAGACCACGTCGTTGAAATCGACGCGGCCTTCGACCTGCGGCAACGCGACGGCGTCGGGCGCGTCGGTGATCTCCGGCTTGACGTCGAGCGTTTCGAAGATGCGTTCCAAATACGCGGAGCAGGTGATGAGCTGGTTGTAGAAATTGCCGATGCTGATGACCGGATTCCAGAAATTGTTCGCGTAGCCAACGAACGCGATGAGCACGCCCGTGGTCACGTTCACCGCGCCGAAGCCGGTGACGCCCACATAGTAGATGAACGCGATCGTCATGACGGAAATGGTCTGGATGCCAGGCCACATGAGCGCCTGGATATGCACGGTGCGCATCCACGCGGAGCGCACGGCCCCCTGCTGTTCCTGGAACGTGCGGAACTGCGCCGCTTCGCGTGCGAACGTCTGCGTGGTCTTCACACCGGCGATCGATTCATGGATAAACGCGTTGAGGTTGCTTTGCTTGTTGGACAGCACTTGGTAGGCGCGACGCTGGAAATGCTGCAATACCAGCACCCATGCGATGAGCAGCGGGAACAATGCGAGGCTGTACAATGCGAGCCGCCAGTCCACGACGAACATGACCACCAACGTGATGAGGAACGTGAGCACGTCGGAAATCACGTTGACCAGACCGGAGCTCAACGTGTCCGAAAGCGTGTTCACATAGTTGACCACGCGGATGAGAATCTTGCCGTGCGGACGCGAATCGAAATAGCTGAACGGCAATGTCTGGATGTGCGTGAACAGGTCGCGGCGCATGTCCTTGAGCATGAGCTGGCCGACGCGCGTGATCTCCACCGTACGGTAGCGCAGTCCGAGCTCGTAGATGACGATGAGCGCCGCCAGCAGCGCCACCAGCCCGCCGAGCAGCGCGAGGTTCTTCGTTGGAATGGCGTTGTCGATCATGATTTTCGTCAAATACGGTTCCACGACGTTGATGCAGCCCATCGCCGCCACGACGATGAGAATGCGCACCACGCGGGCCTTGTACGGTTTCAGATAGACGCCGACGCGGGCGATGTCGCGCAGGTTGATCTTCTCCTCAAGATCCTCGTCATCACGGAAAGTGTTGCGTTGTGCCATGATGTCCTCCTTCCCGCCTTACGCTTCGAATCCCTGCGCGCGGCCGGCCTGCGCGCCCAACTGTTTGCTGTAGATCTGCCAGTACCGGCCATGCGCGGCCACCAGTTCGTCGTGCGTGCCGCGCTCCACAATGCGTCCGTGCTCCAGCACGAGGATCAGGTCGGAATCCTTGACCGACGAAATGCGGTGCGCGATCGTGACAATCGTCTTCTTCTCGTCCATCTCCTGCAGGTGCTGCTGAATCTCCGCCTCCGTCTCCATGTCGACGGCGCTGGTCGTATCGTCCATGATGAGAATCGACGGATTGTCGGCAAGCGCGCGGGCCAAGCTCAGCCGCTGTTTCTGCCCGCCGGACAGGCCGACGCCGCGTTCGCCGACGACGGTATCGTAGCCGTCCGGCATGCTGCGGATGAAATTGTCGGCGCCTGCGATGGCGGCCATGCGGCGTACGTACTGTTCGTCGTAGCCGCGCGGTCCGCGTTCGGCGTCGGCCGGCGCATCAGCGGGGCCGTTGGCCGGCACGTCCTCCCGATTGCCCGCGCCGAAGCTGATGTTGCTGCCGATCGTGTCGGAGAACAGGAACGTGTCCTGCGCGACGACGCAGACCTGCGATCGCAATGTGGCGAGCGGCCAATCGCACGCGTTGACGCCGTCGATAAGCACACGGCCGGCAGTCGGGTCGTAGAAGCGGGAAATGAGGTTGACGAGCGTCGATTTGCCGGCGCCGGTTTCGCCGAGGATGCCGAGTTTCGCGCCGGCGGGGACATGGAAATCGATGTCGCTAAGCACGGGGGTGTCCGGATCGTCGGGGAATGCGAAGTCGACGTGTTGGAAGTCGATGGTTCCCGCGATTTTAACCGGTTCCTCGGTTTCGGCGGAAACGTGCTTCTCCCGGATGCGCGATTCGGCGGTGAGCAGTTTGCGGATTTTGATGCATGCCGCGTTGAACCGCTGCCAGTCGTTGGTGAGCCATCCGGATTGGCGGATCGGGCTGTCGAGCATCCACAGGTATGAGTTGAACGCAACAAGATTGCCAAGGGTCATGTATCCCTTGATGACGAGGAACCCGCCGAGGCCGAGCGTGATGAGCTGCAGGGAGAAGCCGAGGCCGTCGAGCCAGGGCATGTATTTGCGGCTGTTGTAGGCCTGGTCCATGTTGCGCTGCATGTAATCGTCATTGCGCTTGTCGAATTTTTCGGTTTCGTACGATTCGCGCACGAACGCCTTGACCACGCGGTTGCCTTCGATGTTCTCCTCGACCATCGAGTTCATTTCGGCGAGCGAATTGCGGATGGCGAAGAACAGCGGCCGCGCATGCTTCGACAATCCTCTTGTCAGAATGAACAGTGGCGGAGTGACGCAGGCGAGCGCGAGCGCGAGCCGCCAATTGATCGAGAACATCATGGCGAGCGCGCCGACGAACATGACCACGCAGTCGAGCGCCTGCAGCGTCACCCAGCTGAGGGCGTGTCGGATGGCGTCGGTGTCGGAGGTCATGCGGCTCATGATGTCGCCGGTACGGGTGTGGTTGAAGTAGGTGAAGTCGAGTTCGTGAAGCTTTTCGAATTCGTCGCTCACGAGACGGTAGATGGAGTTCTGTCCGAAGCGTTCCATCCACATCTGGCAGCCGTAGCGGGAGCCGACGCGCACGATGGTGAAGACGACCATCGCCACGCATAGGCGGGTCAGTTCGCTCACATGGCCTTGCGTGATGACGCGGTCCACGATGAGGCCCGACAGCAGCGGGATGATGAGCGCCATCGCGTTGTTCAGGCAGAACAGCGCGAACGCGCCACCCACGCGCGGCAGGTCGGGTTTGCAGTACGGCAGAATCCATTTGAGGTTGCCTGCTTGCTTGTTGCGATTGGGGTCGACGTACATGCGCACCGTTTCCTTCGAATTGGTTGATCGAAAAGCTGGTTTTGTGCGGAAAGCTACGTAGCGTCATACTAGCCGCGAACCGGTACGATTCGGGTGGTGCCGCGTTGCATCGGTTTCGGCCGGTAATCGTGCGCTTTTCTGCTCAAAACGACGCGGAACGGGCTGTTTGCGTCGGTTCCAGCTGAAATCCAGCACCACTTCTGCCCAAAACAACGCAGAGCAGGCCGTCACCGTCGAAACCAACAGACAAATCGCCTTTCGTCTGTCCAAAGCAACGCGGAATAAGGTGGTTTGCGGGAAGAAACAGCAGTATGCAAGCCAGCAAAGGACCGCCGGCAAGGGCCACCGAAGGTCACCCAACGCCTATCTCGCTTATAGATGGCGCCCCCATACAAAGAACAAGGGGTTAGAGGGGATTATCCATACCCTCTAACCCCTATTTCGGCAAATCATCCGCCACCTATAAGCGAGATAGCGTATGTCAGACCCGCAAATCCGCCACCTATAAGCGAGATATACGCCCAAACCGCATTCCCGGTCGCGTTTTCAGCGGCGGACCATCTCCTCTTCGATCTGCTCGAGCGACTTGCCCTTGGTTTCGGGCACGAAGCGCAGCACGAACGGGATGGACAGCGCAGAGAACACACAGAAGATGGCGAACGGGCCGCCAACATTGTTGCCGAACGCGGCGAGCAGCATCAGGAAGAACTGGGAGACCACGAAGTTGCCAAGCCAGTTGGCCGCGGAGCCGAAGGAGCTGCCAATGCCGCGCACGCTCAGCGGGAAGACCTCGCCGATCAGCACCCACGCGATTGGCCCCCAGGACAGCGCGAAGCCGAGAATATAGACGGCGATCAGCACCATGGTCGGCACGGCGAGCGTGGCCACATCGCCGGTGAAGTTGAGCACGGCGAGCACCGCAAGGGATGCGGTCATGGTCACCGAGCCGAAGATCAGCAGCGTTTTGCGCGGGAATTTGTCCATAATGAAGGTGGCTGCGATGGTGGCCACGAAATTGACCACGCCGATGCCGACCGACACCCAGATGGCGTCATTTTCGGGGAATCCGAAGCCCTTGATGAACACCTGCGGCAGGAAGTAGATCACGGAATTGATGCCGACGAGCTGCTGGAACAGCATGATGCCGACCGCGGCGACGAGCGCCGGACGGGCGATGCGGAACAGTTCGCGCACACCACCCTTGGTGTTCTGCGCGGCCACGGCTTTGATTTCGTCGAGCTCAAGCTGCACCTGGGTTTGATCGACATCTTTGCGGATAAGAGTGAGCACCTTGAACGCCTCGCGTTCCTTGCCTTTGCTCACCAGATAACGGGGCGATTCCGGCAGCAGCAGACCGCCGATCAGCAGCAGCGCAGCCGGGATGAGCGCCGAGCCGAGCATCCACCTCCAATCGCGGACACCGGCGATATTGTGGCCGAGGAATCCAAGATTGGACGCGTATGCCAGCAGAATACCGAACGTGATCATCAGCTGGAACAGCGTGGAAAGCGAGCCGCGACGTTCCTTCGGCGCAAGTTCGGCGAGATACGCCGGAGTAAGCGCGGAGGCGGCGCCAACGGCGAGGCCGAGAATGATTCGGGCTGCGATCATCATCAGGAATCCGGTGGACAGCGCGCACATGCCGGAACCAAGCAGGAACAGAACCGCCGAAAGAATCAGCAGTTTCTTGCGACCGAACCGGTCGGACAGCGCGCCGATGGACAGCGCGCCCACGCAGGAGCCGATGAGCACGGACGAGGTGATGAAGCCAGTTTGCGCCACGGACAGGTTGAAATCGGACTCGATCAGCGGCGAGGCGCCGGAGATGATGCCCGTATCGAAGCCGAAAAGCATGCCTCCCAGCGCGCCGAACGTGAAGATGAAGGCGCTGTTGAGCGGGAACCGCGTGGAAATGCCGCGTTCCACCGTCTCTTCGACGGCATCGACGGCCCTTTCGGCCCCGCGGACGCCATTTTCCAACGTTTTGCCGGCATTCCGCACCGGATTGGACGTCTGTGACGTTTGCACCGTAGTCATGATTCCACCTTTCATTCCCATTAGATCCTCATTGACATGAGATTTGGCAACGGCAGCAACAAAAAAGACCTGAAACGGCGGATTTCCGCACGTTTCAGGTCTTGCCTCGTTGTGAGTTGCAACCCTGCTTTGTTGCTTTCGTTACTGTATTGCTCTCTAGTGTATGGCATCGCACAGCGCGACACACCGATTTTCAGAAAACGTTTACCGGCAGTATTTCGGTGCATACGGGACGCTCTTTGTTCCTGCGTCGGTATCGGCCGAAAATCGCAGCCGTTTCTGCCCAAACCAATGCGGAACGGGCTGTTCGCGTCGATTCCAGCAGAAATCTTGCCCTCCTTCTGCCCAAAACGACGCAAACGCATGCTTTCCCGTCGAAACCAGCCGACAAATCGCCTTTCGTCTGTCGGAAACAACGCAGGAACGTCCGGAACATCCACAAAAAGGAGGTGGTCGGCCCACGCAATCAAAAATCGCCAATCGAAAATCGCAAAAAATACTAGAATCGCAAGCAATCGCAACATATGTGAGGAAAGGCGGCAAAGGTGACGAATCTTGCGGAAATTCGCGCGGAATACGCGGCGAAATTCGGACTGACGGAAGACATGCTCCGGAACGCGGAGCGGTGGACGGAGACCACGGGCGACCTTGACGGCGTGCCGGAGGAGCTGCTGCCGGGCATGCTGGGCATGCGATTCGGCGCGATCGCGGCCGATACGCCACGTTCCGAGCTGTGGCACACCCCGGACGGCATCGATGAGATCAACGACCTCGCGTATCTGCCGGATGGCGGCTACGACAAGGCCGCCGGGCAGTGCAGGGGGCATCTGCTCGACCTGTATCTGCCGCACGACGCGGTGCTGCGCGGCGGGCGCACGCTGCCGGTGTACATCGACATCCATGGCGGCGGTTTCACTTACGGATACAAGGAATTGAACCGCAATTTCAACGTGCACTTGGCCGAAAAAGGGTTCGCCGTGTTCTCGCTGAACTATCGTCCGGCGCCGCAGACCGATCTGCGCGGCCAGCTTGCGGACGTGCAGGCGGCGTTGCGTTGGGTCAAGGCGCATTTGGCCGATTATCCGGTCGATCCGCACGCGGTGTTTCTGACCGGTGATTCCGCGGGCGGCGCGTTGACGTTGCTGACGTTGGCGATCGAGAACAGCGCGGAGGCAGCGGCCGCGTTCGGCGTCTACGAGCCGTCCGGCATCGGTTTCGCGGGCGCGGCGCCGATGTGCGGCGCATACAGTTCGGCGTCGCTGGAGACCATGGGACGCAAGCTGACGGTCGGGTACGATCCGAACCGGCGCATCGGATTGGAGCAGATGCTGGGCGTCGGGTTCTTCGACGGGCTTGGGGCCGCGGATCCGAAGTTCCTCACCGCGGAGGGGCTGGCGTTCAACGTGGATCTGCCGCCGCTGTTCATCGCCACTTGCGGCGACGATTTCCTGGAGGCGGACAATCTGGCATTGGCCACCGCCTTGGCCCGGCAGGGCGCCGATTTCGAGCTGTTCGATCCGAAGCCGCGAAGGCATGAGACGCTGGGTCACGTGTACATGATCGGCATGCCGTGGCTTGAGGAAAGCCAGGAATGCCTCGACCGTCTGCGCGCGTTTTCCTACGACCGCTGCTGATGCAGGCAGGCCGCACAAAGGCAGAAAGAGCAACAAAGGCAGCAAAGCAAAAAAGAAAGCCGGCGGAAGAGAAGCCGCCGGCTGAGAGAGAAGAGAGAAGAAGGGTTCAGTTATGGGATTCCGGATGGAACCTCGTCAACAGCCGTAACCGTTGACATGTTCTATATAACCGTTCAACCCTTGGAGGAATGATGCGTGTTCCTGTCAATTCCCTGAGAATCACGTGACGAAAATGTCACGATGGCGCGAAAAACCACGCATCCGCGCCTTATCCGACGAATTTGTTGACCCGCCGGTCGTATGTGAGCAGTCCGTTGAGCTCCTCCTCCACGTCGGAAACCTGCGTGTACACGTATCCCGCCAGCCCGCGAGCCTCCAGCGCCGCCGCGGAGGCAAGCACGGAACGCACCGCCGCGCGCCAATCGTCGATCGAATCGTATTCGCCGTAACCGTAGGCGCGGGAAACCTCCGCATGCTCCGGCACAAGCTGCGCCAATCCGCCGAATTCCGAAATCACGAACGCGCGCGCACCGTGCCGCGCCACCGGCAGCACCGTGTAATTCGCGGCCCTGCGGTTGCGGCGATGCCGCTTCTCGAATTCGGCCACATATCCGCGCAATGGCCCCTTGTCCGGATAGATCTCCAGCGGACGGAAGTAGTTGTGCACGCTATGGAAATCGCCGCAACGCTGGTCGTACCATCCGCTGGTCGCATCGATCGGACGCGTCGGATCGAGGGCGTGGATGCGCTCAGCAGCGTCGCATGCGTCGAACTGGCCCCATCCTTCGTTGAACAGCGTCCATGTCACTATCGAGGGATGTCCTCCGAGTATGTGCACCATCGCGTCGCACATACGCGACCAGTCGCGCCGGTAGATCGGATCGTCCGCGCCAAGCGCCGCGAAATGCTCGGCCGTGTCGTCGCGGAACTTGTTCCAGGTGGAACGGATCAGCGTCGGCTTGCGATTCGTGGCCCACGCGTTATATTCGCCGTCCGCGCCACCGCCGGACACCGCGTCCTGCCATACGAGCATGCCGAGCCGGTCGCAATGGTAGTACCAGCGTGCCGATTCGACCTTGATGTGCTTGCGCAGCATGTTGAAGCCGGCCTTTTTCATGGCTTCGATGTCATGGATCAGCGCCTCGTCGTCGGGCGCGGTCATCAGTCCGTCGGGCCAATACCCCTGGTCGAGCACGCCTTTGACGAACAGCGGCTTGCCGTTGAGATGGAATCGGGCGACGCCTTTCATGTCGGGTTTCACTTCGACGGAGCGGAACGCGCAGTAGGATTTCACGATGTCCGCGAATGGCGGTTTCGCAAGAGTTCCTGCGGCATCCGGCGAGAGCTCCGTCGGTTCCGGAGACTGTTCCACGGATGGTTTCACTGCCGATTTGATGGTCGGTTTCGCTGCCGGGCCTGTCAGGAGCGTCGCGGTCACGTCGTACAGATGTGGGTCGGCCGGCGACCACAGATGCTCCGCCGTCGTCCGGATTTCCGTACGGAGCTTGCGGGTTCCGGCGGGCAACGTCTCATCCGCCACCACCGTGCCGTCCGTGGGATCGGTCACGACGACGCGCAGCTTCGCGTTCGGCTTGTCGCCGCCGATTTCCGCGCGGATGAACAGCCTGCCGTCGGCGGCACCCTTCAACGTGAGCGTGCGCAGATAGGCGTCCGGCACAATCTCCAGCCAGACGCTTTGCCAGATGCCGCTTTGCGCGGTGTACCAGATGCCTTCGCGTTCGATTTTCTGCTTGCCGCGCGGCTGCGTGCCCGAATCGTTGGGATCGTACACGCACAATGCGATTTCGAAGGCGTCGTCGGAATCGATGAACGCGGAAACATCGACGTCGAACGGCAGATAGCCGCCGACGTGCGTGCCGGCGAGCTGGCCATTGATGTAGCAGGCGCAGATGTAATCGACCGCCTCGAAATGCAGAATCAGACGGTTCGCGTCACCGATCTGCCGAACCGCTTCCTCATCCCCGAGCGTGACGGGATGCACGACGGTGCGGTACCACATGAGATTGTCCGGGTAAATGGTCTGATGCACGCCGGAAAGCGCGGATTCCGGCGAGAACGGCACGAGGATCTTGCCGTCGAAGGTTTGCGGGATGGCGGCTTCCCTCACTGCGCGAACCGCTTCGTCGCGGGTGAGCATCGCCGCGGTTTTGCGCCGTTTCGAAGCGTTCTCGTCTTCCGGAATGGACACGATCGCGTAATCCCACAGGCCGTTGAGCATGGTGTGGTTGCCGCGCACCATATCCGGCCTTGGATGCTCGTCGAGAATCGGCGTGCGACCTTCAGCCAGCTTGCGCTCTCCTTCTTCGGACGGGGTGAACGCTTTGTTGCCGGCGCGCGCGGACAGCCATTCGTGCTCGATCCGCTCGCCCCACGGCGTCCACAGCTGCCGTAGCGGCTCCCGGGACCGCATTTTCGTCGGAGCGGCCTTCAATACGCGTTTGATATCCAGCATGGAGCGTCCCTTCCTGCAACTTTGCATGCTCTCGCCGTTCCATTGTAAACGGCGGCGCGCCGCATGGCACGTCGGCATGCGCGGTATATGCACACCGATGCGTCGCAATACGTTACATCGCGCGCCGCATCGCACATCACAACACATTGCGATGCGTCACGATCCGAAATTTTGCCCCAAAATCGGAATCGTGACACATATAAGGGGGTAAATAGGCGTCGGGAACGCAGGAAAGGACCTCAGAAAACGCCCTCGGCGTCGCCAGAAACACAGAAAAAATCCAAAAACATCAAAAAAGGCACCCGCCCGACAATACGGACAGGTGCCAAATGAACCAGGCGGCTCAGATCAGCTTTCCAGCTTCGCCTTTTCCGCGGCGAGGCGGGCAGCTTCGGCCTCCTTGCGGGCCTTCAGCTCGGCATCGAAGCGGGCGAGCTCCTCCTCGACGGCCTCCGGCGGGATCTTCGCGAAGATCGGATGCGGCTTCGGCACCGGAGTTCCGGCCACGATCGGCTCGGACTGCCACGGATGCACGGTCTTGCCGAGCTCGTAGTCGCCGGTGATGATCGGGTAGGTGAAGCCCGGCTTGTCGAGATCCTCGACCTCTTCGATGTGCGGCAGCGGCGAGAACACGCCGGTTCCGCCAAGGGCCTCCCACACCTTCTGCGCGGAGTGCGGCAGGAACGGGGCCAGCAGGTGGTTGGCGTCTGACACGGCCTGCGCGGCGGTGTGCAGCACGGTGCCGAGGCGGGCCGGATTGTCCTTGATCTTCCACGGTTCGGTGGCGGAGATGTACTTGTTGATGTCGCCGACCACGCGCATCGCTTCGGACAGCGCGTTCTTCTGGCGATGGTTCTCGATGAGTCCGCCGACGGTTTCGAACGCGGCCTTGGTTTCGGCCAGCAGGGCACGGTCCTCGTCGGTGGCGGACACCTCGTCGAACGCCGGGATCTCGCCGAAGTTCTTGTTGATGAGGTTGGCCACGCGGTTCACCAGGTTGCCCCAGGATGCGGCGAGCTCCTCATTGTTGTGGCGCACGAATTCAGCCCACGTGAAGTCGGAGTCGGAGCTTTCCGGACCGGCCACGGAGATGTAGTAGCGCACGGCGTCAACCGGGTAGCGCGCCAGGATGTCCTTCACATAGATGACGATGCCGCGGGAGGACGAGAACTTCTTGCCTTCCATGGTCATGAACTCGCTGGCCACGACCTGCTCCGGCATGTTCAGCGGGCCGAGCTTGCCGGTTTCGCCGTCTTTGGAGCCCTGGCCGTTGTAAGCCAGCATCTCGGAGGGCCAGATCTGGGAATGGAACGTGATGTTGTCCTTGCCCATGAAGTAATAGCCCGGGGTGGTCGGATCGTTCCACCACGCACGCCATGCCTCCGGGTCGCCCTTGCGGCGGGCCCATTCAATCGATGCGGACAAGTAGCCGATCACAGCGTCGAACCACACGTACAGCTTCTTGTTCGGGTTGTCGATCCAGCCCGCGACCGGCACCGGAATGCCCCAATCGATGTCACGCGTGATGGCGCGCGGCTTGACCTCTTTGAACAGGCCGATGGAGAAGTTGATGACGTTGGTACGCCAACCCTCGCGGGTCTTGAGCCAAGCCAGATTGGCTTCGGCCAGCGCCGGCAGGTCGAGGAAGAAATGCTCGGTCTCCTCGAAGCGCGGGGTTTCGCCGTTGATCTTGGATACCGGGTTGATCAGCTCGTCCGGGTCGAGTTCGTTGCCGCAGGCGTCGCACTGATCGCCACGGGCGCCGTCTGCGCCGCAGATCGGGCAGGTGCCCTCGATGTAGCGGTCCGGCAGGGTGCGGCCGGTGGACGGGGAGATGGCGACCTTCTGCGTGCCCTTGTAGATGTAGCCGTTCTTCAGGCACTGCGTGAACAGCTCCTGCACGACCTTCTCGTGGTTGCCGGTGGTGGTGCGCGTGAACAGGTCGTAGCTCAGACCCAGATCGCACAGATCCTTGGCAATCACGCGGTTGTAGCGGTTGGCGAGCTCCTGGGCGCTCACGCCCTTCTTATCCGCCTCCACCAGAATCGGGGTGCCGTGCTCGTCGGTACCCGAGACCATCAGCACGTCATTGCCCTTCATGCGCTCGTAGCGCGCGTACACGTCGGACGGCACGCCGAAGCCGGCGACATGACCGATATGACGCGGGCCGTTCGCGTACGGCCATGCAACATTCACCAAAATATGACTCATGGTGACCGATTATACAAAGCGCCATATCCCACGTTTTCGGCGCATTCCGATAGACGGAAGCACCCCGTTCGGGCGGTTGCGCGGATATGCGGATACGTAGGTAAAGACTGCGACCGATACCGGCACCATCGATTGGCTGTTCACATTTGTTGCATCATGCAACAATTTCTATCCACATTTCCACTGTTTCATCCAAAGCGATGGAATGGCACCTTCGAATCCGCTACGGTACCGACATGGATTCATCACCACCCTTACTGGGCGGCGCCGACCTGCCCGGACCACTCTGCCTGAATACCCTGCATTCCATGGGCGCGATATGCAAACTGGACAACGAGAATGCCTACACATACCACGATGCGCGCACGCTGTACGGCCGCGCCAGCATCATCGCAACGCTGCTGCCAAGCCGATCCGTGGCATGCGCGGGAACCGCCGCCTGGGTATGGTTGGGCGGACGGTTCCCCGAAACCATCGACATCATCGCGAAGGCGCATTGCCGCGCATTGCGATACGGCAGGCGAATCAGCGTGTTCAATCGCAGAACACCCGATAGCCATGTCATCGCCGTCGGCCCGATCACCATCACCACACCGCCGCGCACCGCCTGCGACCTGGCCATGAACTGCACGCCGGAAACGTTGACGTCGGCTGTGGATCTCGTCTGCATGCTCATGCAGGAATTCCGGTTCCGTCCCGCCGACTGCCTGCAGGTTATGCGCGAAGCCACGCATATCCGCAACGCGCCTTGGGCGCGCAATTTTTTTCGAACGATCGAAGGAAAGCTATGAAGATTACGCGACGGATGAGCCATTCGTCGGAAAACGCACGCAAAGAAAGCGTACGCAGAGAGAACACGCACAGAGAGCGGAAGGCGCACAAAGCGCGCAAAACAAGAAAAGCACGGCATGCGACACGACGTTCGCCGCCGAAATACCAGCCGACGCCACGTCCGAAGGCGCTGGTCGAGCCACCCGCGCCGCCGATCGAGCTGACGCCATTGGTGGCGTGCAGCGCCGACACCGCGCAGGACGTGCTGTGGCATATCGCGGAATACGCGCCGAAGCTGCGCAAGTGGCTGGTCGCCAATCCTTCGGCGACGCCGTCGATGCTGGAATATCTGGCTCAGGTCGGAGGACCGGGCGTTCCCGAGGCGCTGCGGATACTGCTGAAATCGCTGGACGAGCGCGAATCGCGCAGAAACTAGCCTCCCCCTTAGCCTTTCACTTAGCCTTTCATCGCAAGCACGGCGTTGTAGACCTGCTTGCGGTTGGCAAGCGAGCCGTCGGACAGCGGATGCTCGGCGACGACCTGGGAGATCGCGTCCTTGATACGCAGATTGTCCTCCTGCGCGCGGTCTACGGCCAGCACCGCCAGATCCTCGATGGACAGCGTTGCTGGAGCGGCCGCGTCAGCCTCCTCCTCGGAGGCGCCGGCGATGACCAGCACCATTTCGCCGCGCGGCGGATCGTCGGTGACGCTCTGGCGGATTTCAGCGATGGTTCCGCGGCGGATCTGCTCGTAATCCTTGGTCAGTTCGCGGCACAGCGCCATTTTGCGATTCGGCCCGAACACGTCGAGCAGGTCCGCCATGGACTCGGCGATGCGATGCAGGGTTTCGTAGAAGACGATGGTGCGACGTTCCGATTTGAGCGCGCGCAGGTGCTGCACACGTTCGCTGTGCTTGCGCGGTAGGAATCCTTCGTAGCAGAAGCGGTCGGTCGGCAGGCCGGACAGGCACAGCGCGTCGAGCACGGCGGACGGGCCGGGAGCGCAGGTGACGGGCAGACCGCGATCGATGGCCCTGCGGACGATGGCCAGTCCCGGATCGTTGATGGTGGGCATGCCCGCGTCGGAAACGACGAGCACGGTCGCGCCCTGCTCCACCTGGTCGAGCAGGCCGTCGGCCTTGTCGCGCTCGTTGTGGTCGTGGTATGCCACGACACGGCCGGGCACGCGGATTCCGAGGCGATTGGCGAGCGCGTACAGGCGTCGCGTATCCTCGGCCGCGACGATGTCGGCTCCTTCCATCAGTGCGATCAGTCGGGCGGAGGCGTCGGCCGTGTTGCCGATCGGCGTGGCCGCAAGCACGACCGTTCCGCGCGGGATGTCGACGTCCGACACCAGTCCGTCAAGTCCGAATTCGGCGCGTTCCGTCGCCTTCGCAAGCCGTGCGGCGGAGTCGGCGTCTTCGATGGGCAGCGCCGGCTGCGCGTTCTCAACAATATGTTCGCTTGTGCTTTCCATATCTTCCAGTATCGCACCGCACTGCCGACGAGGGTTGCCGATACGGTTGCCGACGATTCCGTTCCCGCATCGTATGAGTGGCCTATGCGAAGTCGCGCACCTGCCATGGAGCTTCACGTTACGACGGCATGAGCAAGGTGAAGAACCCGTAGTACATCAACGCGCGCGAGCGAGCCTTGCCCGCGCACTGCCGGACATTGGCATGGAGCCGTTACGGTACTACCACGACGATTCCGGATTGGAATGCGACGCAATTATCGAGCTTGCGGATGGCCGCTGGGCCGGCATCGAAATCAAGAGCAGCCAAGATAAAGTGGAGCAGGCCGCAGCGAATCTGAACCGCATGAAGGCCAAACTACTGAAGAATCCCCAGGCACGGGCCAAGGCACCAGAATTTCTGGCCGTTTTGATAGGCGTCGGCGAGTTTGCCTACCAACGTGAGGACGGTATCTACGTCATTCCCGTGCGCGCACTCGGCGTTTAGACGAATGCAGCGCAACCGCGACCTTCGTCAGATCGGACGGGACTCGTGCACCATCTGGCGGTCGCCGTAGTAGAGGGTGTCGAGCCAAGATTCGTGCCGGTCGGGCAAGGCTCCGGCACGCACGCCATTCTCCCGGTCATGCGCAGCACGGCGATTCGGCCACCACCCATGGGCTCAGCAGCCGCTGCACCACCAGCGAGACGAAGTCCGGCGACTCCCCTTCGCGTGCGTCGCGCAGGAACACGCCATCGGCGGTCTCCTCGCGCTTGATGCGGCACCGCTTTGATTAACAAGCGGTTTGCTTGCAACCACTCGGCACGACGGAAAGATTGACGATTTGTGCAGATTTGCCACCCGTAGCCGCGTCGCCCCGTCGCCTGCGCAGACCCGTTGGTAATCTGTGATTGGTTTACGTGGCAAACCAATCACGAATGATGGAAAAGCGAGCCATATAAGCAGAACCGCGCGTCCGCGCGCAAAATCACACAGAGAGACCCATGAATATCATCAATTTCTTCGTCAGCCTCATCAAGGACCCCCGTACCGCGATCGCCAGCTGGATCGCGATGGGCGTCGCCCCGACCCTCGGCTTCATCTTCCTCATCGTCTTCATCGAGACCGGTGTGGTCTTCTTCCCGTTCCTGCCGGGCGATTCCCTGCTGTTCGCGGCCGGCTTCTTCGCCGCGCCCGACGCGAAGACCGGCGTGTCCGCGCTGCCGCTGTTCGCGCTACTGCCGGCGGTCTGGTGCGCGCCGATCATCGGCGACCAGTGCAATTACTGGATCGGCCACTTCTTCGGCCGTCGCATCCTCGAATCCGGCAAGGTCAAGGCCATGACTCCGGAGCGCATCGAGAAGACTGAGAAGATGATCGAGAAGTGGGGTCCGCTGGCCGTGTTCCTGGGCCGTTTCTTCCCGTTCATCCGCACGTTCATGCCGTTCATCTCCGGCATTTCCGGCATGCGCTGGAGCCGCTTCACGCCGTTCTCCGTGCTCGGCGGCCTGTGCTGGTCCACGCTGTTCACGCTGCTCGGCTATTTCTTCGGCGGCATTCCGGCGGTGCAGAAGCACTTCGAACTGGTGATCATCGCAATTCTGGTGCTGTCGCTGATTCCGACAATCGTCGGCCTGCTCAAGGCCAAGTTCGGCAAGAAGAAGCCGGCGGAAAACATGGAATCCAAGTGATCGCTTTCCTGCGATCGCAAGGTGGCCGCCGGACGATTACCGGACAATCGCAAGGTGGTTGCCGGGTGCTTGCCGGCTAATCGTCGGCCAATCGCAGGCTGATCGCAACACGCGGAGTGCGGAATTGCGTTTTTCCACACTCCGTACTAATATTCTGAGAGTTGCCTTGCAGAGCAGGGTGACATCCACGGGGCTGTAGCTCAGTTGGTAGAGCGCTTCGTTCGCATCGAAGAGGTCGCGGTTTCGACTACCGTCAGCTCCACGAAGCCCGCTGCATTCATTCCACCGCAGCGGGCTTTTTCTTTTGCTTTCCGCCGTTTCCGGTATTTCTTGCGATTCCCATACGCACTTTCCAGCGCTCTTCGCACCGTGCATACGCCCGTCCGCACGCACGCACCGCGCCGTCCGCACCGGCCGCGCAAACGCAACCCAGCCGAATCGCCATACATGCCGACTTCTAAAAAAGCCATTTAACGGGGTTATTTTCGCGATTTTTACGATTTTAACCCCGTTAAAATCGCATTTTTCGCAAAACCCGTACGATAGTCCACGTCAAACAGTCCACACAAACCCAAAAATACGTTAAACTAGCGTTTTAACGGGGTCATTTTTGCAATTTTCGCAATTTTGACCCCGTTAAACCACATCTCAGGGATTATCGGTATCTAAAAAGTCACAAGGAGCACCACATGAGCACCTATCGCAGAGAGCACTATTTGGCCAAGCTCCGTCCTTTCTACAACGATTCCGGTCTCATCAAAGTAATCACCGGCATCCGCAGATGCGGCAAATCCAGCCTGCTCATCACAGTTCTCAACGAGCTCTTTGAGCAGGGAATCCCTGAAACCAATCTCATCTACCTCAACCTCGATCGCCGCGAATACCGTAATGTGACCACTCCGGACCAACTCGATCAACTCATCGAACAAGCCATGTCGAATGCCTACGGTGCAGGACTGCGTTATCTGTTCATCGATGAAGTACAGAACGTGAAAGGCTTCGAAACCGTCATCAACGGCTGGCGGGAGGAAGGTAATTGCTCCATTTTCATCACTGGCTCAAATTCCTATCTGCTGTCCGGAGAGCTTGCCACGAAACTTACCGGCCGCTATATCAAGCTGGAAATGTTCACCCTTTCCTTTCAGGAATACCTCGGCATGCGGAATTTCCTAAACAAACCGGAAATTCCGGTATCGCAAGCCTTCCGCGACTATCTCACATACGGCGGGTTCCCGAAATCGCTGGAATATGACGATCCCGACGCAAAAGCCGCATATATTCAAGACGTCATCGGGCAGATCTTCAACAAGGACATCACCGCCCACAAAAAAGTACGCAATCGCGATACTTTCACCCGTGTGCAGGACTATCTCATCAATAATTTCGCAGCGCCCACGAATCTTTCCGGCATTATCGCGTATCTGAAACACAGCGAAGGCATCAGCATCAAACGCGAAACGCTTGCCAGCTACGTCCGTCTGCTGGAAAGCGCCAAAATCCTCTACAAGTGTCCTCGCTTCGATCTGAAATCCCGCAAGTCACTCAGGGGCGGGGAAAAATACTATCTTGCCGATCCCGGTATCCGGTTCGCCCGTAATACCGATACGCGAGTCAGCTACGGTCCGTCACTGGAGAACGCGCTATATACGCATTTGCGGTCGAAAGGCTATGACGTCAGCGTCGGCACCATCGGCAAACTTGAATGTGACTTCATTGTCCGAAAGCGCAACCAGTACGCCTATATCCAAGTGTCTATGAGCGTTCAGGATCCGCAGGTCGAGGAACGCGAATATCGCCCGTTCAGCAAATTGGCGGACGGGTATCCGAAATACCTGTTCACATTGGATCCGCTACCATTGCAGCGCGACGGCGTACGTCACCTCAATCTCATGGAATTTCTGCAAAACGACGGCGATATCGACTTCGATTAAACATTAACAATGGCGATTATGTCGTGTGGCGCGCCGGTTGTGCAGACGCATCACACGCATTGCGGAGGCGTCAGGCGTTGCGGCGGCGTATATAGGCGTCGAGCGTGGCGGCGGTGATGCCGTCGTAGCCGTTGATCGAGGCAAACTGCGGTCCGTTAGAATTGTCGATGCGCATGAAGCCGGTCTGGCCGAGCGTGGTCGCGCCAGATGCGACGGCTGAGCGCAGGCCGGACATGGAATCCTCGATCGCGATGCAATAGCGCATGTCCTCCGGCGCGATGCCGAGCTTGCGGCCGGCAGCGAGATACGGTGCTGGCGACGGCTTCTTCTCGATGTCGTCGTCACCACACACGTAGCCGGCGAACGTGCCTGCCGGCGCCTGGGCGATCAGGTTTTCCGCCAAATGGCGGGGCGATGTGGTGACGAGCATGGACGGGATGCCGGCTTCCTTCAGCGACAGCAGCACGTCCTCGACGCCGTCGATCCACGGGATGCGCTCGAACTCCTTCTGCGCCACGTAATCGATCATGCCTTTGCCAATTTCCTCGATCGACAGTTTGCAGCCGTGCTCGACCATGCGGCGCGCCACGTCCGGCACCGGCGTGCCGGAGCCCTGCCAGGCAAGATCCTCATCCCAATATCCGCCGTTTTCCGCGGCGATCTTCAGCTCGCCCTCATGCCAGTACGGCTCGGAATCGATCAGCGTGCCGTCCATGTCCCAGAACACGGCTTTGAGCATCGGTTCCGGGGAAGTCTGTGCGTTCCGGACGTTCGGCTCGTTCATAGTGGTCTCCTTGATAGCGTCTCCCTGCGATAATGTCCCAACGGCCGGGCGCGACGTCAGCCCGCAACCGTCAACCGCAACCATTCCAGCAGAGCGGCGCGACGGATGCGGCACGAAAGCATCGCAGATACGCCGCGAATACGCCACGGGCACACCGCAAAGCATCGCAAAAACACCGCAAAGCACCGTGGCATGAAAAAGGTATGAAAAAACGTCTGGATGAATGCTCATCCAGACGTTCACAACCAATTCAAGCTTGAAACAACGCCGCATTTGCGACGCGTACCGCAACCAACCCCCTTAGGAGGCGGTACACGTCACACTGCGGGAATCGTCCAAAACTTATTCCTGGTTATTCTGCTGCTCAGCCTCTGCGGCCTTTTCGGCTTCCTCAGCCTTCTCGGCCTTCCAGCGAGCGATGCAACGCTCGACACGCTTGTAACCGATGATCTTCGGATCCAAGCCAGCCTCGCGGAAGATCGCCGCAGGCGAACCACCTTCGGCATACCTGCGCATGCAATCGTCACGGAATTCCTTGGAGTAGCAAATACGATACTGGGTGACCGATTCGACGGCATCCAGAGACCCAAGATATTTACGGGTCTTCGCGGCGAACGCAACTCTTGGCACTGTACGCTCCTAACCTTTCTGTATCCACCGCATACCTCTCCCGCTTCTCCACGAGACGGGTAGCCATATTTCATCGAAGCCCCGATACAGGCCGGAAGAAATACAGTCCACAATGCGGATATGCAACATTATTTACTACAACTACGACATAATTGCAGCCAACAATGCTCGCTATCCACAACTATATAACAGAGGGTGGCTTTTTGCGCAAAAAATGCTATTTTCATTCATTTTTGCAACTGATTTGTAACTTTTTCAGAAAACAAATCATCAACTACAGGAACCGTCATTTTCAAAACGGCGTAGAACGGCGCCGCTTCGGCATCAAACCAGCTGATTCGAGGGGAGTTAGTCGACACCCCAAATCACCACGGATGTGGAATCGGAGCTGCTCCCCTCCCCCGCACACACGGACACGTCCGCGGATTGCGCCGATTCACGCGACGGAAGCTGACGCATGCGGGTCCGAATCTGCCTGCGCCACATGCGCGCCCGGCGGGACCGCTCTATCTCCACGATTCCGCCATCCGCATCCGCCGCGAACACGCTGGAACCGGCCGGCTTGCGGAGCCGCTCCACCTGCCGGCGAAGCTCGCGGTTCTCCTCCTCAAGCTCGAGGATGCGCGTGATTCCGGCCAGATTGACGCCGTCCTCCTGGCTGAGCTGCTGGGCCTGCGCAAGCCGGGAGATGTCGCGCAGCGAATAACGGCGAGCGCCGCCTTCCGTGCGTTGCGGCACGACCAAGCCAAGCCGATCGTACTGGCGCAGCGTCTGCGGATGCACGTTGGCAAGCTCGCCGGCGGCGCCGACAGAGAATACCGGCAATTCGATATCGAAGCCGACTTCATCGGCGCCGTCCAGGTCGGCACGGCCGGCCACGATCGCCATGGCGCACATTTCGTACAGCCGCTTGGCCTGCCGTGCGGCGCGCGCCTGCGAGGCGTGCGAGGTCCGCGATGAGCGTGCCATGACGGTCAGCGCTCCCGTGCGAGCTCGTCGGCGAAGTCGCCGCAAGCCTTGTCGAATTCCTTGGCCGCGTGCTTGGCGACGAGGTTGGGGCGTTCCGGAACGTGAATCTCCACACGTCCGACCAGATCGCCGTTCTCATGCGGATTGACCACGCCCTTGCCCGAAATGCGCACTTCCGCGCCGCTGGACGAGCCGGCCGGCACTTTGAAGACGATTTCGTTGCCATCGATGTCCGTGGCGGTCACTTTCGCGCCGTTCACGGCCTGGCTGACGGTAATCGGCAGAGGCATGACGATGTCACGGCCGCGCAACGTGAATTTCGGATCTTCGGCGACGGTGATATGCAGGTACAGATCGCCGTTCTTGCCGCCGTTGCTGCCTGGCTTGCCTTTGCCGGCAAGACGGATCTTCTGCCCGTCATGCACGCCGGCCGGGATATGCGTCTTGAACTTCTTGCCGCCCGCGGACAGCGAGACGGTGGCTCCCTTGACCGCCTGGCGGAAGGTCAGACGAATCTTGGAATTCCGATCCTCGCCGTCTTCCGGACGCGGCTGCTCGTATCCGGCGCTCCGCCTCTCGTACTGGCGTCCGCCGGCGCCCGGACCTCCGGCGCCACCGCCGAACATCGAGAAGATGTCATCGAAGTTCGGATTGCCGCCGCCGCTGGTCTGGAAGCGGATGCGCGACCCATTGCCGCCCATGCCTGCGCCGCCGCCGAACATCGAACCGAAGATATCGGAGAACGCGCCCGCGTCGAAGCCGCCTTGGCCGGAACCGCCGGCGAAGCGTGCGCCACCCATGCCAAACTGGCGAATCGCATCGTACTTCTGACGATTCTCCTTGTTGCTCAGCACGTCGTACGCCTCGGAGATGTCCTTGAACTTCTCCTCGGCCTCCTTGGTCTTGTTCAGGTCGGGATGGTATTTGCGCGCCAGCTTGCGGTACGCTTTGGTGATTTCGGCTTCGGTGGCGTCTTTGGAGACACCAAGGACCTTGTAGAAATCCTTGCTCAGCCATTCATTCTCAGCCATGATGTGCCTCCTTTCGTGAGGTCTTCATGAAGTAAAAAGTACAGTTTTTCAAACTTTCAAACAGTTGTCGTTGAACCGTTGTTTCAGGTAATCGAAGGCCCCTCGTTTTTCAGAGGGGCCCGATTACTCGTCACATGCGTTTCGCGCGGATACGCGGATTGTGCGAATGCGCGATCAGTTCTGCGGAGAAGCCACGACCACGCGGGCCGCGCGGATCACGCGGTCGCCGATGCGGTAGCCGGCTTCCACCACGGTGTCGACGGTTTCCTTCTCGGCATTCGGATCCGGCTTGTGCAGAATCGCATCGTGCTTGGTCGGATCGAAGTCCTCGCCTTTTTCGCCGAACTTCTCGACGCCGAACTTCTCGAACGCCTTGTCGATCTTGTTGGCCACGGCCTTGAACGAATCGTCCATCTCGCTGTGTTCGCGGAT
Organism: Bifidobacterium ruminantium DSM 6489; assembly: GCF_000770925.1. Lineage (GTDB taxonomy): Bacteria > Actinomycetota > Actinomycetes > Actinomycetales > Bifidobacteriaceae > Bifidobacterium > Bifidobacterium ruminantium. Next base: position 33,063 of record NZ_JDTK01000016.1, read on the forward strand.
GCGGTCGATATCGTCCAGTGCCGGGAGCAGCGCGGTCAGCACGTCGATGATGCCGTGCTGGCGGAAGCGGTCCTGCTCCTTCTGCGCGCGATTACGGAAGTTGATGAACTCCGCGCGTTCGCGCTGCAGCGCCTCCAGATATTCGGCGGCCTCCTTCTTGGCCTGGCCAAGCGGGGTCAGCGTGTCACCGTCCTTGCCGTCTTTGTCAGACTTGTCGGCATCGCCTTTGGCAGCGGCATCGCCGTTGTCCTGCGATTTCGCGGTCGCGTCGGCAGCGGATGCTTCCTGCGCGGCGGAGGTGTCGGCAGCGGGCTTGTCAGCGGAGCCGGCAGAGGCTGCGGAATCGGCTCCAGCGGCCGGGGCGGCCTGCCCGGACAGGTCATCCATGTCGGGCAGATCGTTCAGGTACTCGTCCTTGTTAAAGTCGGACATGATTACTTGTTGTCCTTGTCGTCGTCATCGTCCACGACTTCGGCGTCGACCACGTCGTCGTCGGAGCCGTTGGATGCGTCGGAGGTGGAGCCGGCAGCACCCGCGGCGCCAGCGGCACCAGCGGCGTCGGCAGCGCCCTGCTGGGCGTAGAGAGCCTGGCCGATCTTCTGGGCGGAGGTCATCAGCTCGCTCTGGGCGGACTTGATCTTCTCAATGTCCTCACCCTTCAGGGCTTCCTTGAGCTCGTTGACCTTGTCGGTGACTTCCTTGGCCACATCGTCGGAGAGCTTGTCCTTGTTGTCATTGACGAGCTTCTCGGTCTGATAGGCGAAGGACTCGGCCTGGTTGCGGGTCTCGGCGTCTTCCTTGCGCTTCTTGTCCTCGGCCTCGTGGGCTTCGGCTTCCTTGACCATGCGGTCGATCTCGTCCTTCGGCAGGCCGGAACCACCGGTGATGGTCATGGACTGCTCCTTGCCGGTGCCCTTGTCCTTGGCGGACACGTGCACGATGCCGTTGGCGTCGATATCGAAGGTGACCTCGATCTGCGGAACGCCACGCGGGGCCGGAGCGATGCCGGTCAGCTCGAAGGTGCCCAGCGGCTTGTTGTCGCGAGCGAACTCACGCTCGCCCTGGTAGACCTGGATCAGCACGGACGGCTGGTTGTCCTCGGCGGTGGAGAACACTTCGGAACGCTTGGTCGGGATGGCGGTGTTGCGCTCGATGAGCTTGGTCATGATGCCACCCTTGGTTTCGATGCCGAGGGACAGCGGGGTCACATCGATGAGCAGGACGTCCTTGCGGTCGCCCTTGATGACGCCGGACTGCACGGCAGCGCCGACGGCCACGACTTCATCCGGGTTCACGGACTGGTTGGCTTCCTTACCGCCGGTGAGTTCCTTGACGAGCTCCTTGACGGCCGGCATACGGGTGGAGCCACCGACGAGGACCACGTGGTCGATGTCGGAGACGCCGATACCAGCGTCGCGCAGCACGTTGTTGAACGGGGTGCGGCAGCGGCCCAGCAGGTCGGAGGTCATTTCCTCGAAGTGGGCACGGGTCAGGGTCTCGTCCAGATGCACCGGAGTGCCGTCAGGGGTCATGGCCAGGTACTGCATGGAGATGGAGGTGCTGGTGGAGCTGGACAGTTCCTTCTTGGCCTGCTCGGCGGCTTCCTTCAGACGCTGCAGGGCGATTTTGTCCTTGCTCAGGTCAACGCCGTACTTGTTCTTGACTTCGCCGACGAGCCAGTCGATGATCTTCTGGTCCCAATCGTCGCCGCCCAAGTGGTTGTCGCCGTTGGTGGCCTGCACCTGGATGGTGGAGAAGCCATCCTCATCCTTGCCGATCTCCAGCAGGGACACATCGAAGGTGCCGCCGCCCAGATCGAAGACCAGGATGGTTTCGTCTTCCTTGCCCTTTTCAAGGCCGTAAGCCAGTGCCGCAGCGGTCGGCTCGTTGATGATACGCAGGACGTTCAGACCTGCGATGGTGCCGGCGTCCTTGGTGGCCTGACGCTGGGCATCGTTGAAGTATGCCGGGCAGGTGATCACAGCGTCGGTGACCGGCTCGCCGAGGTAGGCCTCGGCATCGCGCTTCAGCTTCATCAGAACCTGCGCGGAAATCTCCTGCGGCGTCCACTTCTTGCCGTCGATCTCAACGGTCCAGTCGGTACCCATGTGGCGCTTGACGGAGCTGATGGTGCGGTCGACGTTGGTGACGGCCTGGCGCTTGGCGACTTCGCCGACCAGGATCTCGCCGGACTTGCTGAATGCCACGACGGACGGCGTGGTGCGAGCGCCCTCGGCGTTCACGATAACGGTGGGCTGGCCACCTTCAAGCGTTGCGATGCAGGAATTGGTAGTACCCAGATCAATGCCAACTGCGCGTCCCATAATGTATCTCCTTTGGATAGGTTCGCTATGCGTTCTCTTCGTTCTTCGCTCGGGTTTCGGATTGCCGTCTCCCGTGCTTTCCAAAACTTGAGCCTACACCACTCAACTTTGAATCGCAAGTTATCATTCCCGAAATCGCAAAAAATCTTGAGCGCATCCCACTCAACTTTCTAAATCTATCCACTCACCCAACCCAGCTCCCCAACCCAACACGCCTCCTCCAACCCAACTCACCGTCGGCCCAATCACCCTCATTCCGCCAAACCGACGCTCAGCACTCCCCCACCGTCGGTTCCGCAGAACCCATTCCACCAAACCGACGGTGAGAGCCTCCTAAGCGTCGGTTTGGCAGAATGCATGAGACAAAACCGCCGGCGCCGGCCCCCCCACACACACAAGAGGTATCCAGCACCGGCGGTTCATCGGCTAGCGAATTTGGCGACCACTCAACGAGCAGCGGTCTGTACGTTCCAGCGCCCAGCACTCTGCACATCTAGTGCTCAGCACGCGTCGGTTCAGCTTCTGAGCAGCACTTCCTCCAGGGCAGACACCACCGATTCGGGCAGGTCCACGTCAAGGAAGTCGCCGTCGAATCGCGGTTTCTTGTTCAGCGCCGCGAACGATCCGATGGCACGCACGCCTTCCTCGCGGATCGCGTTCAGCGCCTTTTCCTTGGCGAAGAATTGGATTTGCGCGTGCAACAGAATGCCGTAGCAGTCGCGTTCCACCGGATTATCGGCGATTTCGAGGCCGTCCGTGAATGCGATGCGTAGCGATTGGTCGGTCGGCACGTCGCGCACGGTGACGGTGAGGCTCATGGTCGCTTCATCGTAGGAAATGTCGGCTGGATGCAACGTCACATCAACACTTCCGACGGAAGCCTGCACACCGTTTTCCAAACCTTCCAAACTTTCCAAACGATTGCCGGAAATGCGGGGACGGGCGACACCACGTACGGTGATCGTCCAATCGCGCGACTTGGGAGCCGCGTCGGAACTGTCGCCGCGGACCGGGTCGACGGTGAATATGGCGGTTTTACCAGTATCAGCAGCATCGCCGGCACCAGCAACAGCACCAATACCAGCAGTACCAGCGCAATCGCCCGTATCGCCATCGCACCACTGCCAACGCAACGCAGTGTCGGCCGTGCGTCCGGCCGAAGCGTGCGCGTACACGCCGTCGTCCTCGCGCATCGTGAATTCGCCGGAAGCGCCTGGGAAGAGCAGCACGTCCATCGCGGTCGGATTGGCGATGGAGTTGACGTCGTCCCCCTCACCCAGTCGCTGCATCGGCACAATCGCGCCGGCTTTGGCGAATACCGGCATGCGGTCAAGCGCGCGCCATACGGTGACAGCACGCCCCGCATCCCCGCGCGCCTCATAACGACGGCCGTCGAAGAAGTCAAACCATTCGCCCTGCGGCAACCACAAATCCGCACGGCCGCGCGCTACCTTGCGATCGGCGGCGCTGACGATCGGCGCCACGACAAGCTCGGTGCCGAAGCGGAATTCGTCGGGGTAATCGTAGGCGGCCCATGTCTCGGGCGACTGCCAGTACATCGGTTCGATGATCGGCCGGCCTTCGAACGCGGCGCGGTAGTTCATGCTGTACAGGTACGGCAGCAGCGCGTGGCGCAGGCGCAGCGAGGCTGTCATCGAGGCACGCACGTCACCCGTGTAGTTCCACGGCTCCTTGCCGGAGAACGGCGAATTGCTCGAATGCAGGCGATTGATCGGGCTGAATGCGCCGAGCTGGTACCAGCGTGCCTCGAGCTCGTCGTCGCGGTAGCCGAACATGTGGCCGCCGATGTCGTGGCTCCACCAGCCGTAGCCGATATTGGACGCGGTGGCGGTGAATTGCGGCTGGAAGGCGAGCGAATCCCAGGTGATCACGGTGTCGCCGGAGAAGCCGACCGGGTAGCGGTGCGAGCCGGGGCCGGCGTAGCGCGAGAAGGTGAGCGGCCAGCGGCCGTCGCGGCCGGAATCGAGGTAGTGCATGTGGTTGAGGATCCACAACGGGTCGAGGCCGGGCTGGCGCGTCACGCCGCCCTGCTGCCAGTCGAGCCACCAGAAGTCAACACCCTCGGCCTCAAGATCGTGGTGCATGTCGAAGTAGGCGTCCATATAGTCCGGATTGGTCAGGTCGAATTCGAGGTTCTCGCCGCTCGCCGGGTCGACGCCCATACGCTTGGCGGCCTTCGGATACGCGTTTTCGAATGCGCGGATGCCGTCGCGCGGATGCACGTTGAGCGTGGTCTTGAGCCCCTTGCGATGCAGTTCGTCGAGGAACTTCACATGGTCGGGGAACAGCTCGTGGTTCCACGTGTAACCGGTCCAGCCGGAACCGTACTTCGGGTCGACGCTGTCGACGAGATGCCAATCCATGTCGATCACGGACGTGGTGAACGGGATGCCTTCGCGCTTGAACCGGTCCATGAGCGCCAGATATTCGGGCTGCGTGTACTGGTAGTAGCGGCTCCACCAGTTGCCGAACGCGAATCGCGGCAGCAGCGGCTGCGGTCCGGTGAGCTTGTAGAAGTCCTGCACGGCTTCGATATAGCGATGCGCGTAGCCGAAGAAATATAGGTCGATGCAGCCTTTGTCGCGCGGCGAGACCCAGGAGCCGAACGGATTCGGCTTGCCGTTCACGCTGTCGGCGAGCACGATCACGTTCGATTTGGAATCGTCGAGTACCGCCCAGCCATCGCGCGAGATCACGCCGTCGCCCATGTCGAGCGGCTGGCCGAATTTCTTGTCGCCGTCCGCTTCGTCGAGCGTACGCGCGGTGCCTTTGAGGTTGCCTCTTGATTGATCGCCGTAATGCCAGGTGTTGAACTGGGTGCTGGAAATATGCTTGACGACCACGCACAGGCCTTCTTTGCTGAACGGCTTGCCGTCGTAGTCGATGTGCAGATTTTCGGTGTCGATGATGACGCGACCGTCGCGTTCCGTCACGGTGCGTTCCACGCGATGTCCGAAGTCGCGGTTGAGCACGGTTTGGGTGACGTGGTCCTCGAAATGGCCGGTGTCGGACCACTCGAAGCGGGCCAGCGCGTCGGTGAGCAGGCAGATGCGCCACCGATCTCCCTGGATGATGTTGTCGGGATTGGGTTGCGGCTGTGCGTTGCGCACGAACGCCGTGAAAACGTTATCAGTCATGCGATTCCTCGATAGTTGGCGATTGCGAAAACCTGGTAATGCACTGTGAATGGAGTAAATAGGATATACCGCGGCGGCCCCACCGCGCTCATTCTGCCAAACCGACGCTCAGCAACGCCTCACCGTCGGTTTCATCGCCATCATTCCACCAAACCGACGCCCAGCACCCACTCACCGTCGGTTTCGCAGAACCCGTGCCACCAAACCGACGCCCAGCACCCTCTCACCGTCGGTTTCATCGCCATCATTCCGCAAAACCGACGCCTACAAGCCTCTCACCGTCGGTTTCGCAGAACCCGTGCCACCAAACCGACGCCGCACCTAGAGCCAGACCGCTGAGTGCGATACCCAAAGCGGCCACGCCCGAAAGCACGCGCTTCACAATACTGTTCATATCTACCCTTCCTCCTGTGCAGGAGATTGGCTCTTCTATTCGTGCTGCCTCGGCTGCGGTCGGGAAAGTGGGAGCATCGCGGTTGCTCTCATTGTGCGCAGCGGTAGCGGCAATCGCTTATTTATATATTTATAAATAGCGCTATATTCATTATGCATTCGCTTCGGGTACACATCGTCAACAAATACCCCCCCCCCCCCTTATTTTGAAGCCCCTGTTTCAAACGTTTGACAAGCCGTAAATCAACAAAAATCCCCGTATGTAAAATGACCTAACTATTTGTTGCCGTTGGGCGTGTCGCACACGCTCACATACGTTTCCAGCACGTGTTCCAATCGCCCAAATCCCCCGATGGCTGGATGAATCCACCTCTCCAGCAAACCCCTACCGCCATGCCCTCCATCGGGCGTACCCCGCTCCCCTCTCTCACACGCCAAAATCCCCACCGGCTGGAATAAAACCGCCGCTTAAATCCCACTCACGCGCCAAAATCCCCCAGCTACTGGAATAATTCACCCAATGCGAGGCAACTGGTAACTTTACTTTGCCACTTTTATACTAAACTGGTAAACTAAAACTGCCAGTTATACCAAAATTCCCCTCTTCCGCATCAAGCCACATCAAGCCACATCAGACCAAACGAGGCAATATGAATCGCATCATCGCGGAAACCATCAGCGACTTCTCGCTCGACAACTATCGCCCGATATTGCAACGCGATCTCAGTCTCGGAACCGCCCTCCAACCCCGTATCGGCAATCTCGTCAAAGTAATCACCGGCATGCGCCGCAGCGGCAAAAGCTACCGTATGTTCCAGGAAATGGACGAGCTTATCCGGCAGGGCGTAGGCCCAAATCTCATTTGCTACTTTAATTTCGAAGACAACCGTTTCGCTCCCGTCACCGCCCAAACCGGAGACGAGGTACTCGACACGTTCTACGAATTGCATCCCGAAGCACTGACAGATGGTGCATACCTGTTCTTTGACGAACTGCAGGAAATGCAAGACTGGGGCGCATGGCTGCGACGCATCGTCGACACACGAAAAGCAACCATCTACGTTAGCGGATCATCCTCGAAAATGCTGTCCACGGAAATCGCAACCGAATTCCGCGGCCGCGCCATTGAGTTCGAGCTGCTACCGTACTCTTTCCGCGAAATCGCACAGAATAACGGCATCAACGATATCCATTCCACAACCAAACACATCACGTTGCGCAAATTGTTCTCGGCATATCTCCAACGCGGCGGTTTTCCAGCTGCGCAAGGATTGCCAGAAGAACTTGCAATTCCACTGCTGCAATCATATGCGCAGCAAGTGGTTGCACGCGATATCGTCGAACGGCACAACATCTCCCGTCCGCGCGTCGCAGCGGCTTTCACGCGACGAGTACTCGGCACGAACGGCAAACAACTGTCAATCCGAAAAACCGAAAACATACTACGCTCCATGGGTCTGTCGACCAGCCGCGAGCTACTGGCGGACATGCTCGACTATCTACAGGAAGCGTATTTGATTTTTCAGATACGCGATTTTTCCTTCTCTCTCAGCGACACAACCACGTCTTTGCCGAAGATCTATGCCATCGATCCCGGACTAGCAGCGGCGAACACCAACGCCAGCATCCGAGACGAAGGGCAGCGATTGGAAAATGCCGTGTACTTGGAATTACGTAGACGTACCGTCGGCTCGCGACGTGGCACAATTTCGTCATATCACACCAAAGCGCACGGATACGAAATCGATTTCGTTGTCGGCGACGAGCTTGAAGGACACCCGTACGAACTCTATCAGGTCACCGATTCCATGGATGACGAGCAGACCCGGGCACGCGAATTGCGCGCACTCTGGGAAGCCATGGAGGAATCCGGATTGTGCAATGGCACGATTATCGTCGGTGAAGGCGAGCATGCTTCATATGACAGTCCCGATGGCGCCCATACCGTACGGCAAGTGCCCGCATGGGAATGGATGCTGCAGCGCGATTAACCGCGACGCGCGCCCCGCCCAGCCCGCGCCTCGCGCGTGGCCTTCACCGCCACGAACACCGAACGTACCAGCAGCACGCACAGGTAGCAAGCGAACAGTATTGATCCGACGCGCGGCGTGACCGCACCGGCGGCCCACGTGCCCAGCGGCGCGGTCACGGCCGCCGTCACGCCAATGATGAGCGCGGTTCTCACATGCGCCAACTTGCGTTTGAGATTCGCCGCACTGGTGGTGATCGAATTCGGGAACATGGCCAGCAGCGAGGTGCCGCGCGCGATCAGGTCGGACGCGCCGAACAGCATCGACAGCGCAGGCACGGCGAGCGCCCCGCCGCCGATGCCCAGCAATCCGGCCAGTGTGCCGATCACCACGCCCAGCAGTGCCAGACAGATACCGGTCGTCACGGTCATGACGATGCGCTGACTGCGCGAGGGCACGAATCCCGCCTGGTTGACGACCACAAATACCAGGAACGCCACGAAAATCCATCGCAGCACGAGTTCCGGCAGCCGCGATAGCAGCCAGCTGCCGATTTGCCCGCCCACAAACATGCCGCAGAACAGCAGCAGCGCCGCGATACAGTCGACATGACCGCCGGTGGCGTATGAGATGACGCCGGAGATGGAGGTCGGCACGATTGCCAGCGTGGATGTGGCGGCTGCATTGCGTTGCGACAGCCCCAGCCATACGAGCGCGGGCACGATCACCGTGCCGCCGCCGATGCCGAACATGCCTGACAGCAGTCCGACGATCACGCCGACCGCCACCAGTATCGCGACCGCGCGTGCGCCGCGCGCCTCCCCCAGCTCGGTTCCACTGCTCGTATCGGTCATATCGCGCTCCTTCTCCGCCCGATACTACTCCAGCCCGCCCAACCCCACGCAAACCAGCACCTCACCGCGCCCTTACCGTAGCGCAGACAAATCAGGCACGTAAATCAACGATTCCGGAAGCCGTTCCGGCTTGAGAAACATAGTCATATAAAGCGGGAGATATGTGATCGGCCCGTCCACATCAACATTGCCTTTGCAGAACACGTATGCGTCGCGCAAATGCCAGTCGTCAATCGCAAGCATGTTGTCCAGAGCCTTGTGACGCCGCCAATCGTTGCCGGATTTCACTTCGATCGGCAGCACTGTTTTGCCGTTTTGCACCACGAAATCGACTTCGCCCAAGCGGGTTGAATTGTAGTAGTGCAGGTCGAAGCCATGGGCTCGCAGCTCTTGGGCGACCACATCCTCCATGATCGCTCCCATGTTCACGTCGAGATTGCCCTGCAGCAGATCGTATTGGATATTGCCCATGGATGCTGCGCACAGCAGTCCGACATCGTTGAGGAACAGTTTGAACAGGCTGTGCCTACCGTTGTTTGCCAACGGTGGAACCGGTTCGGTCACGTTGTAGCAAGGCAGCGCAACGCCGGCGTCGGCCAGCCAGAGGAAGCTGCTGGCATACCGGTTTTGGCGAGCGGTTTTCGAGAGGTCGGCAAGTACGAATCTGCGATTTTTGTCATCCAGTTGGGACGGAATCGCATCGAAGATACTGCGGATTTTCGTACGATCCTTCGTTTCGGCATATTTGGCGATGTCGAGCCGATACAGGGCGAGCAGATCGTTTTGCAGGGATACCACTTGCGCGATGTCGTGCGTATCAACGTATCGCTGCACGACATCCGGCATGCCGCCCACCACCAAATAGGTTTGGAACAGTCCCATCATGGCATCGTGCACCGGCGTCGGAACGGGGGTGCGTGTCTCGAAGTGGCTGCGCAGCATGTCCAACGTCTGTTCCTGCACGCCGTTCGCCATGCAGAATTCCTCAAAATCCAACGGGTACATGCGCAGCTGCTCTTCGAATCCAACGGGATACGATGTAATTTGACGGGTTTTAACACCAAGCAGCGAGCCGGTTTCCACATAGTCGAAACGTCCGTCCTCCACAAGGAATTTGATGGCCGTGCGTGCCGCCGGACATTCCTGAATCTCATCGAACAGGATCAAGGTGTTGCCTGGTTCCAAGGGAATACGCAGGTATGCCGTGAGGCTTTCGATGATGCTGTCCGCATCAAGTGCCTCCTCGAATACCGACGCAGCCTTAGGGTCCTCCACAAAGTTCAATTCGGCAAAGCGACGATAGCTATGCCGAGCGAATTCGCGAACGAGCGTGGTTTTGCCGATTTGACGCGCTCCAGTGATCATCAGCGCCTTGTCCGCACCGCGTTTTTTCCAATCCTCAAGATCGCTCCAAGCCTTGCGTTTCAGCATGTTCGCCTCCGTGAAGTAGCTTCCATCGCGGCACGTTGCGCCGTTGCGCTTCAACCGAACCCTGAGCGCACACCGGGCAGCAAGGCAGCGCAACGAAATAGCGCAACGAAACTTGCATTACATAGTATATCAAATACAACGTATTCTGCAACGTAAAAGTGCAACGGAATACTGCAACGAAAATCGGGTTCAAAAACCGTCTCAGTGCAACGAAAATTGATTACGCGCGCATGCCGGACGAGTGACGCGGGCCGCCGGCCGCACCAGTCTTCGCACCTCCTCCAGCAGGGGCATCAGTGGAAACACCAACATCAACCGAACCACCAGAGACACCACCGCCAGAGACAGCGCCAGCCGCACCAACACCGCGCCGACCGCCCACCATCGCGGCACCGGCCACCTGCCCATGCCGGATCAACCACGAACGCCGCCACAGCCCGGCCAGCCACACGAGAGCGCACCCAACAATCAGCACCAGCAGCCCCACAACCGCCGCCGCCACGGCCGTCATTTCGCCCGGCTCGTCGTATTGCGTCTTGTCTGGCACTTTGGGGTTCGGAATTCGGTGCCCTCGCACGAGCAGCCTGTGCGAGTTGACACCGTACGGCGTGCACGTGATCAGCGTCGCGTAATCGGCCCCGGACTCAATATTCAGCTTGCTGATTTCGCTCGGCAGCACCACTGAGATCTGATCCACTTGGTACGTGTAGGTTTCGTCAAGCACGTGGAATGCGAATGTATCGCCCTTGCGAAGCTCGTCGAGGCCAGTCAGCAGTCGTGCGCTCGGCAGTCCGGTGTGCCCGGAGACCACCGCGTGCGTGGTCGCCCCGCCTACGGGCAGCGATGTGCCGGCCAAATGTCCGGCGGCGATCTGCAATACGCCGTCACTTGTGCCGTGATAGACGGGCAGTTTCACTTTGATGCGCGGGATGGTCACGTATCCCATGATGCCGGTGCCGGTCACGTCGAGCGTCTCGTCGTATTCGCGCTTCTGCTCGTCGGTCATGTGCCACCGATCGCCGTTCGCGGCGAGCCGTTCGTTGTATTCGTGCGCCGCTTTCAGCATGGCTTTGCGTTCGGCGCCGGACATGTCTTTGGTTTGTTCCACGTAGCCTGCCACGGCGTATGACTGGTGCATGCGGTTCCACCAGTCGCTGAATGTCGGATACGCGATGAGGCCCAGCGCACCGATCATGGCGATTGCGGAAATGGCAATCATCACATTGAACAGCGCATTCGATTTCTTATGCTTGGCAGCCGGTTTAACCTGCGCACCCGGTTTAACCTGCGCATCCAATTCGACTTGCGCAGCTGGCTTGGCGTCCGATTCATCCGTCACGTTATTTATGCTACGCCCGCTTCCACAAAGCCGTCTTGGCAACGATCAGCAGCACCAAGCCCGCGCCCAAGATGGCCACGGCAATCCAAGCGGCCTGCTGCACGTCGGCGCCGGTGTGCGGCTGGTCCGGCGTGGTGGGTGGCGTGTGCGTGTTGGTGATTTCAGTGGAGTCGCCTTCCACATCGGAGATGGTGGTGTAGCCGTCGGGCACCGCCGCTTCGACCACGGTCCATTCGTGGTCTGCATCGAGATCCGTCCACGTGTGCGTCCACTTGTTGGACTCGTTCAGCTTCACGTTTTCCACGGGCTCGCCGTCGCGCAGGAGCTTCACGGTGATGGATTCGGGGCGCTTGCCGTCGGAATTGTTCCGGTCATTCCAGATTTTGCGCACGGTGCGTTCCACGGTTTTCGGCGGTTGCGCCACACATTCGGTTTTCGGTTCGATACTCAGCACACGCGACCCGCCGGAGACGCCGTCTTCGGGCACTGCGACGAGCATGCTGCCGGAAGAGCACGTCCATGTCTGGTTCTTTCCGGAGGCGTTGGCGACCTTCACGTCAACGCTGTCGGACACGGCCAAGTACAGGCCGTCGGACAGTCCGGTGAAGGTCAGATGCCCGGAGGCGTTGGTGACACCGGTTGCCGTGGCGTCGGGTTGGTTCACTGCGATGAGTCCGGCGAGCGTGTTGGCCATGTCTCGCCACGTCTGCGCGTCCTTGCCGGTCATCTTCGACCAGTCGACGGGGTAGGCGGTGGAGTCGGTGAATGGTGCGACGGGTTCGAAGGTGGCGCCGCCGCTTGCCGGGATCTGTCCGACTTTGTAGAGGTTGAAGCTGGCGTCCGAAATGGCGAAGTTGGTAGAATCGTCGCCAGTTTCGGAATCCGAGCTCTTATGGTGGTACGAAATGGCGATGCTGCCGCTGGCAGAGTCTGTTGTTGGAGCCGCGACGGCATCGCGAGTAGTGAATGCGCAGGCTGCCGCGGCGAATGTGGCAGCGACTGCGCAGCATGCGGCGATGACGCGGCTTGCGATCGTGCGTTCCTTCATTGCCGACCCCTCTTCTGTGGATTGGAAAGTAAGCATGTTTGATTCGCCCCCAACGGCAAACCGGAAAATATATGGAGCCAGGCTGGATACTCAAGAAAATTAGGCAGTGTACAAGGGATTGAGGTGGTCCAGCCCAGCATATGTGGGTTCAGTTATTATTTAATTTTTAGTTTTTAAATTATGTATTGCGATTCCCGTAAGCCGCTGCTGACTTGCGTCAACGCGGCTCACGGGTTTCGCATGGTTACTTCAGATTCTTATGGAATCCGGGGGATCAGGCATTGCGACGACGCAGAGCCATCACCAGGGTCGCGCCAGCAAGCACGAACACGGCGATACCAGCCACGTACAGCAGCACAGTGCCCATGCCACCGGTGGACGGGAGGTTGGAGCCCTTCTTGTTCACGACGCTAGTGGCAACGGTACCAGTGGCGGTGTTACCCTTAGTCTCCACATTCTTGACAGTGATAGTCAGGTCCTTCAGAGCCGGGTTCTCAGCCTTCTCATCATGGGTAGCCTTGATTTCAAGGTAGGTATCGTCTGCCTTGTTGAAGCCGCCCGGCACCTTGGTCTCGACGAGCTTGTACAGGCCGTCGTCCACGCGCGGGAAGGAAGCGACGTACTTGCCATCAGAGTTCTTGACAACCTTGACCTTAGCGACTTCCTTGGTGTAGTCGCCAGAAGCGCCAACCTTCTTGTAGAGGGTGAACTCAGGCAGATCGTTGTCGTTGACAGTAGCGTTGAAGGTCTTGTTGACATCCAGCTGGTAGGTGAAAACGATGACGGTATCTTCCGAAGTCTTACCGGTTTCGCCTTCGCCACCCGCGTTCGGGTTGTTGGAGTATTCCAGCGAGACCTTGTTCGGGTTGCCCTGAGCGCCGATAATGGACTTTTCGTTCAGAGTGGAAGAATATGCAACAGTGAACTTGCCGCCTGCAGTAACAGCAATCGGCTGACCATCCGTACCCTTGACGGTCTTCGCATCATTGATGGTGACGCGGAAGGTTTCACCTTCGTTAAGATCAGTGGTTTCAACAGAGTAGAAATCGGAAGAAACTTCCGTATCGCCGTACTTGACAGTGATGTCATTGTTGAAAGTCAGACCTTCGGACTGGCTATCGTGGAACACCAGCTTGTAGGTCTTATATGCCGCAAAATCAGTGGCGTCGGTCGGCAGAGTGGCGGTCAGCTGGAACGGAACCTTGTCGGTCACATCATAGTCGGCGGAATCCTGCCAACCGGAAGTCTCGCCGGTGGTGTCGTTGGTGTCCTGGACCTTCTTCTCGACAGAAGGCTGATCGGCCTTACGCTCGATTTCCTGGTTGCCAACAACCTTGACGATGAACAGCGTGGCTGCATCATCCTTGCCTGCAGTGGAATCCTTGTCCTTGAACAGGTAGTAGCCCGGTTCAGCAGACAGCGGAGCATCCTTGGAGACGGAACCATACACAGTGGCCAGCTCGGCGAAAGCCTGGATTGCCGTCAGCTTGGCAGTGTCATCCGCATATGTACCAGTAGCAATCTTTTCGGCAGCCTGAGCAGCAGTCAGATCAGCACCGTCAGTGCCGGCCGCATTATTTTCCTTGAAGTCGGAACCAGCAGTGATATTGCTGAGCACTGTTCCATCATCATTCAGATCGCCCTTGAAGATCTGGTATGCATCATAGGTGTGAGTATCAGTCTCGGGGACAGTGATCCAATAATTCGCAGAGGCAGGCTCATTGGCGGTTGCGCTGGCGGCGCCGGCGAAACCGGCGACGGCCATTGCCGCGGTGGCTGCCACAGCGACGAGGCCCTTGAGAACCTTATTCATTGTTCTCCCTTTCTTTCTTGTTTGAAATCTTGAATCTTCAGTTATGTGTGTTCAGTTATTGCCTAGTGGGCATTGGGTCGCTACGCTACGGTCCAGCCCCCTTCCCCTAGACGAGTTCATCATTGCCGCCTCCTGACCTTGAGGGCCATTCCAGCCGCAACAACACCTATCAACGCAGCCACCAAAGCCGCCGCGTAAATCCAATAATCGCCAGCTCCACCGGTCCCCGGCAGAATCACACCCGGCTTGTTCTTGATGGCACCGCCATTGACAGTGAACGTGGTCTGCTCGTTGTAAGCGCTTGTACCTTCAGTATTGAAGTCGGTGTTCGCGTACCAATTGCCAGCGATGTTGCCGCCTTCCAGCGGGCCAATACGGAACTTGTGAGGAGTGTTATCAAGATCGTAGCCATCAGGCGCTTTGGATTCGACGAGTTCGTACTCACCCCAGCCCAAGCCGCTGATCTTGAATTTGCCGGAGTCGCCATTCAAATCAACATATACACCGGTCTGGGTAGAGCACTTAGCAACACCGTTCTGCTCATCCACGCAGTCGGTGACCGTGCCAAGCGTGGTGGCCGGAGTGACATCGGCGTACTTGGCTGCGCCATCAGCCCAAGAGAAGGCCTTCGTCTGCTTGAGGGTCCATTCGGAACCGGAAAGCGGCTCAGAGTTGTTGGTATCCGAAGACACCTTGGTCCAAGTCACGGCACCGGTCTTACGGGTGTTCGCAATCTTGTTGTCAGCATTGTCCGGACCAAACGCCGGATTCCAAGTAGCGGATCCGTTGGCGATGGTGATCGTGTACACCGTTTCGGACACTTCGTAACCGTTCGGGGCGGTCTTCTCCTGCAGATGGTACGTGCCGTCCTCAAGGTCGGAAACCTTGAACTTGCCGGCTGCGGTATCTTCATCTGCCTTGGTGTCGTTAGACTCGTTCGCCACAGCCAGCACGCTGCCCTGTGTGCGCAGCACGGCTGCGACCGCGCGATGTTCACCACTACGAGCAGCAACACCACGGCTGCGGTACGCGGCGGTGGAGGTGACGGCGCAGCCGGAGGGCGCAGTGTCAAGTATCTCAGTTGCAGTGTTCAACGTCACAATGTCGCCTCCGTTGAACGCAAAGCCACTGTTTTCATCGGGACGATAGAAGGATTGCGACGTAGTCCAGCCTGCCTTATCTCTGCGGATTCGGAAACTGGCGCTGGTAGGCATGACCTCGTTAATGGTGTACGACACGTAACCATTGCAGCCACTGGCAACCGTCATCTCTTTTCTGTTCGGCTGATCGCCGTTGTCTGCAGGCCAGTTTCCGTTCGAGGTCTTCCATTCAAGAAACAGCTTCTGACCATTATTCTGGATGAAGTTATCTTGCATCTTGAAGAACACCGTGGTGGTGGTTGCCGGCGGCTTGGTCACGTTCACCCTCAGGGTGACGGTCTTGCCCGTACGAGTTTCCTTCGCCGTGATCGTCACCGGCGAAGAAGTCACCTTATTCGCGGTCAACGTGACGCTGGTGCCGGTGGTGGCGCTCAGCGAGACGTTATCCGCATTGGGGGAAGTGGACCATGTAACAGTGTTGCTTTCAGGAGCCACAGAAGCAATCAGATTAAGGGTCTTGCCCTTCTCAAGACTGATTTCCTGATCATTGGTATAGTCTTTAATCGACACGGAAGTCTCTACGGTCACACCGGAAACATTGACAGTGAACGATGCAGTGACCTTATCATCAGCCGACTTCACGGTAATAGTGGTATTGCCGTTGCCGGTCGGAGTGACGGTACCGTTCTGGTCAACCGACGCGACAGTGGCGTTGTCGGAAGACCAAGTCAGCTTGGCACCAGTGATCACCTGGTTTTGCTGGTCGTACGCAGTTGCGGTAAACGTCTGCGAATTGTTGCCCTCAAACGTAATAGTCGTATCAGATGGGACAACTTCGCCGTTTGCATCCCTAATCGTAATGCTTTTAACCTCTGTGCCGGACTGGTCGTCAGTAATGTCCCAAGACTGCTCAGCAGTATTGCCGTTCATCTTGGAGAGCGTCCACGTTGAACCGGCCAGCAACGTGTTGTTGTCGGTGCCGTCGACCTTCTGCCATGTAATCGAAGAGCCCGTCTTCTTATTGACGATCTTGCCATTGGTCAGCAGCCTGTCTGCTTCTGCAGTGATTTCATTACCGTCGCTATCGAAAACGCTAGCAATGGTACTCACAGCGTCAGTGGTGCTGCCAGTGTTGATCTGGTAAATATTGGTGTTTTGCGCGTAACCTTCGACTGTGCCGGATTCCTTAAGGAAGTAAGTGCCGTTCTTGGCGAGGTTGCCCAGCTGGAACGAACCTTCCGCAGCAGCAGCATCGTTCCAACCGTCATCTGCGATGGTGGCGAGAGCGTTCGTACCGTTTACCGCATCTTCCTTCTTGCCGTACACGGTCCAGCTGGTTCCGCCGAGAGCCTTGTGCTCAGCGGTGTCATCCACCTTGTCCCATGCGATTGCCGCACAAGAAGTAGAATATGAACCGTTCCACGGGAGGTTGTGACGTTCCTGATCCATGTCCAGAGCCGAAGCGGAATGGCTTCGTTCATAGTTTATGAACGGGTAGAACGTACCGTTATTGGTGTTGCCCACCGCATCAGGGTTGTACATGGCGAACGATCCACCGACCCATACGCGGCCGTTGGTGCTCACATGCGATTCAAAGCTACCGTTCGGTACGAGAATGCTACCGAGCATACCCGCAGCCGGGTCATCTTCTGTTTGCATGGGGAACGAGCCGGCCCATACGCCATCGTTCCGTTCCACCATGGAATTCTCTCCTGTACGCGTAGTAGTGCCGCTACCCTGACCACCGCGGATGATTACACTGCTCGCATCCGCGAAGTTCCACATAATCTGCTGAGCACGCTTGGCATAGGCAGCTTCTGTATAGGAACCGCCCAACTCCGCAGTCTGATTATTCATATCGGTCCACCAGAACCGCCAACCATTGTGGAAGTCCACATCCCCACCGGTCACATTAATGACCACGGAAGAGGTGTCCGGAATATTCGAGAAGCTAAAGCTCACGCCGGTATACGACAAGGAATCGTTAAGCATGCTTGCCGGCAGATTGAACACCTGCATGGAAGACGTGCCATTGCCTACAAACTTGATGATCTTCTCATGCACGTTGTTGATGGAGAAGGTATAGCTTCCATCGAACTTCGTGCGGATGAGGTTGCTCTGGTCGTTAGTTGAAGAGGTTGTCGCATCAGCCACGTAGACGCTGCTTGACTGCTGCTTGCTGAGGTCACTCAGATCCTCCGATAACGTCTTGATATAGAAGCCGAACCCAGTGAATGTCTGACCGGTGGAACCAATCTGATCATCGTTCTGATTCCAGTTGACGGTACCTCTTGTATCGCTCGGCACGTAAACGGAGTTGCGATTGTTGTACTTGTTCTTATCGGTATTCTGCGAGCCGTAAGACGCACCGAGAATATCGTTGGACGAACCGCCGTACACGTTGGTTGAAGCGCCAGCAATGTTAGCCGTGTAATTCGGCTCCGAAGTCTTGGTCTGGCCGACCCATCCGGCATTACCCCAAGCCTGCGCACTGCCGACCCAACTGATGTCGTTATCGGAGCTATTACCTCTCACCTCAAGCGTGGAGGAACCTGTTGCCGGACGATACTGACCGCCAAAGCCCACAATGCCGAAACGGAAGCCCTTGTAATCCTGCACATAGCCGTTCTTCGTGCCACTGGTGTAATACGAAGTCCACACGCCTTTGAGTGGGTGCATAAGCAACTTGCCGTTCACCGCGGTCAGGCCTTCGGCTTCGGCAGCGTATGAACCTGACGGGCCACTGACATTGTTCATATTGCCAGATGAGGCTTTCTGGCCTACATACATATCACCGCCAACATATGTGGCGATTCCGGAATCTACAGTTCCGCTACCGGTATCGGTGCCGAGGGAAATGCTGGTAGGCGTGCAGATTGCGCCGCCATTGTGACTTTCGTCAGCTTTGGCATTGTAGGCGGGGAGGAGGGAAGTTACTGCTACGGTGGCCATCATGGCTACCGCTATGGCGGCGGCGGTCAGGGAGCGGGTACGCGAAAGCACGCGACCGGCGGTCGGTCGCGTTCCTGAATAGTGCTGCGGTACGTGTTTGTCGGTACCGTTAAGCCACTTTCTCATCCTGTCTCCTCCTGCAAAGGCCCTCAACCTCTCGAGTCCCTCAAAACTCGAGGGCTGACATCCCTTGCGTAATGTCTGTCACTGCACGCTCTGCGCGTGCATACGTTTCCTTTGCCCCATCGCGGTTCCGGTACCTCATCCGGACCCCACTTATTCATTTGCAATGCTAACCTTTACATTACTGAAAATCAATGAAACACTTCCTCATGTTCACCCTTACAGCAATGAAACACCCCCCCCATCCATTTTTCAGCAAGCACTAATCCTTTGTGCTTATTGGGTTCTCAGTTTTTTTGAGCCTTGCCGAGAATTATTCAAAACTTGCTAAAATTTGCCGCGACCTATGCCCCCGAATGTGCGTAATGAAACAAATGCATGCAAATCTGTTTCATGAAACAGTATCATTGCGATCACGCATCAATCCGGGGAAATGATTTCCCGTAATCGACTCTTATCGTCCCGACCGTGGTTGCAAACCGTATCCGAGACAAGCCATAGTACCCCCGGGAAACCGGCGCCAACCGCCACCCCGTGCTCCCTCCGTTCCAACCTCGCAACCGGAACACGAGTTAAGCCCCCGGATGCACGCATCGGAATCGCCCCGTCTCCCCCGTACTCGAAAAACCTGGAATCACACCCGGGAATCGAGCCCGCCAGGGGCATCAATCCGGTCAACCGGGGCGCCGATCCTACTTCCTGTACACGGAATCGGTGCCACGCAGCACCAACTGCGCGCGCACAATCTCATGCGCGTTCTCAAGCGGCTCACCTTCGATAAGCCTCATGGCCTTTTGTGCGGCCGCGCGACCCATCGCATACGGATCCTGGCGCATGGTGGTCAGGTTCACAGTGTCGGCGTACGGCGAATCGTCGAAGCCGATAATCGAATAGTCACTCGGCGTGTGGTGGCCGTAACGCTCCAAACGCAACACCAGCGGAATCGCCATCATATCCATCTGGCAGCAGATCGCGTCCGGGAACTCGTCCAACGCAAGCAGCGCGGTCAACGCCGAGTCGGCGAAGGTCTTGCCACGCGGCACAGAGACGACGCGCCACTTGAAGTCATGGGAGGCCTCCATCGTCTTGCAGGCGCGGATGAAGCCCTGTCCTCGCGCATCGATGGAGGAATTAATGGAATCGACCGCATCGGAGCACACGTACACGATATTCTTGTGCCCCAGATTGATCAGATGCTGGGCGGCGGTGAACATACCGTCCTCATCGTCGATGGAGATGGTGGCGTCGAAGCCGTTTTGCGTCGGCGTATTGATGCCAATAATCGGTACGTGGATGCGCTTGAGCTGCTGGATTTCCTTCGGCTCCACGCCGAACGATGTCACGAATACTGCGTCCACGTTGCGGCGGACCGGCAGATTCGTGAAGAAGTCGCGGCGATTTTCGGCGGTGTCGACGTGCTGGAACAGCGATACGTCATACCCGGCATTATGCATGACGGATTCGATTCCAGCGAACACTTCCGTATTGAACCAGCTAGTGATCTCTTCATTCATCAGCATCGCCACACGGTACGATTGACCCGATTTCAACGATGTCGCGGAACGTGAGATGTTGAAATCCAGCTTGTCCGCGGTCTCCAGAACCTTGCGACGGGTGCGGTCGGAAACCAGTTCCGGACGCGTGAACGCTCGCGAAACCGTGGAAATCGACACACCTGCGGCTTTGGCAACCTCACGAATGCCTGCTTTGTCCATCTCCATCCCCTTTGCGGCCTCAGCACCGGAATCACAAACGTTTCCAGCATTGGAAATATTCGTTTGAGCGGCGATGCTCTCTCAATCTGTTTCCATCATACTGCGAACGTTGTCAAAAATCACGCTAGTTTTGCACAAAATGCGCAAATAATCAGAATAATCGGATACAGAGCGTAGAAAACCCACTTCGTCCAGGAATGCTTATAGCCCAGACGGCCATTGTCGTAATGCACGAACGCGACGCCCACGCCAGGAGTGATCATCATCACCGCGCCGAACAGGCCGGCGGTGAACATCATCGAGTTCTCATACTGCCGCATAAGCTTGAAAATCAGCGCAAAACCAAGGGTTACGGCACCGATGCTCATCATGTGCTGACGCAGTCCCACGCGCAGCAGCAGGTCCCACAGCAGGCCGACCACCACCAGAAGAACCGAGAAAACCACCTTCATGGCCTTCTGATAGTGCTCACCCACCCATTCGAGCGCCGTAAGCACCACAAATGCAACAAACAAGCCGAAAACCGGGTTCTGAGAGCCCAGATCGAAGGTCTTTCCGGATGTGGCGAGGTCATACGGCACCTCGCACACCACGGCGAGTGCAAACAACTGCAAACCATATGCAACACGGCTATGCGTTTTCAGAAAACCCTGCACGAGAAGCCACGCATAGATCGGGATCGCAAACCAGGAAGCCACCTCGCTGAGCACCATCGCGGTCAGCGACGTCATGTTGTTCGTGTCGGAGCCGAAGAACAGCGGGACGATGGTGGTGGAACCGGCGGACAGCAGCAGCGCCACCGCGCCGATGACCTTGAGCTGGAACACCGTCAAACCACTGCGCTTCTTCCTGCCGCGTCGCGCGGCGCCGAATCCAATCTGATCGGTCGAATCGGTTCCAGTGCCCTGATCGGCATAGCCTTCCATACGTCCTCCTATTTCATATGCGCGTTCTTACCCACGCATTTTTATTGCGCGCATCTTACTTGCGCGTTGTTGTTTGCGCGTCCTTACCCCACACGCGGTTCACGCGTCCAGCACGAATTTCAGCAGCCCGTCGTAATCCGCGCCGTTGAAAGAACATACAGCATGCTCCGACACCTGCGGGTCGTCCGCCGGCGAAATCTCCGTGCGGAAATACGCTGCGTCGAGGCCGGCGGAATTGGCGCCGATGATGTCGTTGCGCTCGTCGTTGCCGACCATGAGCGCGTGCTTGGCGGTGACGAACTCGCGGTCGAGCGCCAGCATGTACAGGTCGCGCGCGGGCTTGCGAATCTTCTCCTCGCTGGAGATGATCACGTCGTCCAGCACGCTCGACAGGCCCGTCATCTCCAATTCCGGACGCGTGTAGCAGGCCTGCGCATTGCTCAGCAGCACCACGACCACGCCGGCATCCTGCAGCTTCTTGATCATGTCCAACACGCCCGGATACAAGCGAATCATGCTGGTGCTGCCCTGGCGGAACGCCCACGCGGCCTTCAACGCGGCCTGCGGCAACGCCAGCTTTTTTTCCGACTCCTCGTCGCGGTGCATCAGCAGCGAGCGGTAGACCGGCAGTATGTCGAACTCGTCCCAACCATTGCGAACGATTGCACGATCCGCCTGATGAACCATCTCACGCGTTTCAAGCTTGTCGAAACGGTCACGCATCTCCTCGACCGAACCATAGTCCGCGCCCAATTCGCGGACGCAATCGTACAACGCCTGCCAGGCGGCGTCGCTCTGCTCGTCGGTGCGGATGTCGATCAACGTGCCGTAAAGGTCGAAAAACACCACTTCGTACCGCGGATTCGGCTGCGAATTCTGCGCTTCGGTTCCCATCGTATTATCGTGTCCTTTCTGGTCACCCGGCCCCATTGCCGTACGGTTACGGCGACCGCAGCTTCGCGGCCGCCGTTTGCTGTAACTCTACTGTTGAGGGTATTCCCTGTAACGAGAGTATTACTGTAGCCGCCAGATTGCAAACGTATGCGACGGAATGATCAGATAATCGCCGTCGCCCGTGTTCACGTTGCCTTCCATAGACCCCCTGGACGAACTGTAGCCGCACCAGAAGCGCGGGGTTCCGGAAATCTGGTCCACACCCGTGGAACCCACGTCGATCACGCCGACATGCTTACCCGGATTGACGGCCACCAGATAATCGCCGACACGGTATACCAGCTCGTCGCCCTCCGTGTTGACGATCTCGCGTTCGCCGTCGAACCACCGCGAATCGGACTTGCGCAACGCGATCAGCTTCGCGTAGTACCCGACCAGATCGCGCATGCGCCACGCACGATGCCAATCCAGCCAGTTCAGCTCTTTGGCGGAATCGTACGAGTCGGAGCTGCCGAACTTGGTGCGGGCGAACTCCTCGCCGGACAGCATGAACGGAATGCCAGCGGAGGTGAGCGTGATGCCCGCGGCCAGCTTGTTGGCGTTCGTCACGTCCTGCAACGCGGCCGCCACACGCGGATCGAGGGAAGCCAGGTTCTCGTCCGAGAAATCGGCGTCGTACATGACCTTCGGCACGTCCACGGAATTCTCTTGATCGCCTTCGGATACCGCGCTGCCCAGCGATTTGACCGCGAGACTCGCGCACAGCTTGTCCCACAGCGTCAGGTCGTCATGCGCGGAGACGTATTGGATGATCTGCCCCGGCTTGCCTTCCGGATGCTTGCCGTTGCGCCACGCATCCACGGCCTCGCGCACGGCCGGCGCGTTCTCGTGCATGCCGCCGTTCACGTAGCCCGGCCGGTCGGAATAGAACACGTGGCCCTTGATGGTGTCACGCGTGGTGTCGCAGAAATGGCCGATGCGATCGTCAAGCTTCGACAGGCCGCCCTTGTCAGCCAGCAGCGTGTCGGCAGGCAGCGGCGAGGTGGCTCCGGCGGACCACGGCTCGCCGTACATGAGGATGTCGCATCCACGTCCGGGAATCTCGTCCAGCGCGGCGCGCACGGCGTTCATGGTGTCTACGTCGATAAGGCCCATCAGGTCGAAGCGGAAGCCGTCCAAGTGGTATTCGCGCGCCCAGAACGTCACCGATTCCACAATGAAACGGCGGAACATCTTGCGTTCGGTGGCCATGTCGCAACCGCAGCCGGAGCCGTTGGCGAACGCCCCGTTCGGTTTGCGACGCAGGAAATATTCCGGTACGGCGCGCTCGAACCAGTTGTCAGTGGAGAACATGTGGTTGTAGACCACGTCCATGATCACCTTGATGCCGGCCTTATGCAGCGCCTGCACCATCTGCTTGACCTCGCGGATGCGCGTGGAGCCGTCGAACGGATTGGTGGAGTACGAACCTTCCGGCACATTGTAGTTGACCGGGTCGTAGCCCCAGTTATAGCGATTGCAGGCGGCTTCGTCCACGGAACCGAAGTCGTAGATCGGCATCAGCTGCACCGCGGTCACACCGAGCTTCTTCAGATAATCGATGCCCGTCGGGAAATCGGGATGGCCTTCCAGCGTAGTGCCATCGTCCGTGAAAGCAATATATTTTCCGCGGTGCGATTCGGGGAAGCCGCCGGTCGGGTCGTTGCTGAAATCGCCCACGTGCGTTTCCCAGACCACGGTCTGCGCAAGCGGAACGTCGGGCGTGCGGTCGTTTCCCCAGCCGTCCGGATTAGTGCGATCGAAATCGACGACCATGCTGCGGCGACCGTTCACTCCGGCACCGTACGCCCACGGGTCGGCGATGCGGTCGACGGAACCGCAATCGCGTTCGATCAAAAAGTCGTAATACACGCCGTGCATGTTGTCGGCGAAATCATACGTCCAGGAACCATCGGATTCCGAACGCATCGGGTACTGTCCGATCAGAGCGTCGCCGTCTTCCCCCGTAGAGCCGCGCATGAACAGTCGCAGTGTCACCTTCTGTGCGGAAGGCGCCCAGAGAGCAAACTGGGTGCCGGTTTCAGTAACCACGGCACCCAGCGGCCGTTCCAGACACAGCGGGAACGGTTCGGCGACGCTCGTATTCGGCTGTGCGAAGCTGTCTACGAGCGTCATATCCTTTGCCTTTCTTTAGCCCTTCACGGAGCCAGCCATGGACTCCTGGTAGAAGCGCTGCATCACAATGAACAGGATGGCGATCGGAACGGAGATCACGACCGCGGCCGCGGCGAAGCGGGCAAACCAGTTCTGGATATATTCCTTCTGCAGCATGAGCCACAGGCCCAATGCCACGGTGTAGTTGGATTGCGTACGGCAGATCACCTTGGCCATGACAAAGTCGAGCCACGGGGTCAGGAAGCCGATGATGGCCTGGTAGACGATCATGGGCTTGCAGATCGGGATGATGATCTTATGGAACACCTGGAAACGGGTGCAACCGTCGAGCAGGGCGGCTTCGTCCAGCGAGGTCGGAATGGTGTCCATATAGCCCTTCATCACGTAGAAGCCAGCGCCGGAACCGGCGGAGTACACGAGAATCAACGCCACGGTAGTCATGGTGCCGCTTGACAGGCCCAAGGCCTTCAAGATGAAGTAGATGGCGGTGACGGCCATGATACCCGGGAACATGCCAAGAATCAGCACAACGTTCATGAAAGTCTTGCGCACACGGAAACGCATACGGCTCATGCAGTATGCCACGGAGAGCACGAAGACCAGAGAAATCGCACAGGTGAAGCAGGCGATGATGAACGTGGTGCCGAACATCTTCGGGAAGTCCAACACGTTGCGGTCGGTGAACAGCACCCTATAGTTGTCCAGAGTCCACTCCTTCGGGAAGAAGGAGCTGGTGTACGGGGCGGTGTTCTTATTGAACGACTCCGCGAACACCCATACGATTGGGACGAGCCAGATGACGGCCAGAATGGCCAGGAACAAGTGGGCGAACACGTCGCCGGTGATACGGCGGATCTTCTGGTCGTGCAGAAGGCCGTGGCTTTCCACTTTGGTTGCGGAATGCTTGTTGCTCATCGGAATGCCTCCTCATTCTTATAGGAGCCGGAATTGCGGTAGGTGATCAGCGAAACGATGGCCAACACGACGAAGGTCATGATGCCGATCACGGCACCGAGATTGTAATCCTGCTTGTCCACGGTCAGCTTGTACAGCCAGGTGATAAGCAAATCAGTGGAGCCTGCGGAATCGCCCAATGGCGTAGGATCGCCGCCGGACAGCAGGTAAATGACGTTGAAGTTGTTCACATTGCCCGTGAAGGTGGTAATCAGGTACGGGGTGAGCACGAAGATGATGTACGGCATGGTGATCTTCGTGAAGATCTGCCACCAGTTGGCACCGTCGATCTTCGCCGCCTCATACTGATCGGCCGGAATGTTCTGCAGAATACCAGTGATCTGCATGATGGTGTACGGAATACCGACCCACAGGTTGATGACGATTACGGTGACACGGGCCCAAGTGGCGTTGGTGAAGAACGGCAGCGGACTATCGATCCAACCCCACGTCTGCAGCATGCGGTTCACTGCGCCCTGCGGCTGGAGCATGGTGTGCATGACCAGCAGAGACACGAACTGCGGCACGGCGATGGACATGGAGAAGCATGCGCGCCAGAAACCCTTGAAGTGGGTGGTCTTGCGGTTGATGATCATGGCCACGAACATGCCGAGGAAGAAGTTCAGGAAAGTGGCGAAGAAAGCCCAGACCAAGGTCCACACCAGCACGCGTCCGAACAGTGCAGCGTTAACAGTTCCGCCGTCGTTGGAGAAAACCTTGGCGAAGTTCTCAAAGCCGACCCAGTGGAACAGCACGAGGTGATTGTGGTCATAGCTGGTGAATGCCATTGAAATCATGAAGATCAACGGCAGCACGGTGAACACGGCGATACCCAGCGTGGGCAGGAACATCAGCAGAACGTGCGCCTTGGCATCGAGCAGCTCGCGGACATCGTCCATGAAGCTCGGAGCCTTGCCGTTCTCCTCGAGCAGCACCTGGGACTTGTATGCAGAGCGCACGGACATGACCCACAGGCCGATGAAGGCAGCGGTGATAACCAGAGTGGCGACACCGTACAACAGGATGACCACGGAACGGTCAGGTTCGGTGTAGACCCAGAAGCCGTCGACCAGCTTCTTGCCGCCTGCATTGGTGCCCAAGGTCGGCAACTTGGAAAGATAGTCCACGCCATTGATTGCCATGAACACGAAGTATGCGATTTCCAGCGCCAGCATGGCAATGCCCTTGACATACTGCTTGCGCACGATATTGCCAAGACCAAACACCACTGCGGAAAGCTTAGTGAACAGGTCACCACGCCGGAACGCCGCCCTTACCGTGTAAGGCGACGGAGAAACATAATCAGCACCCTGCTTCCGAAGGCGCTTCATCTCCCGTGGGGAAAGAGTTGTTGCTGTCATTTCGACTGCCCTCTCATATGGATATTGAAAGATAAAAAAAACTTTGCTCCCGGACAAGGGGAAGGAGAATTTAAAAACCTTGCCCGGGAATGCAAAGCTCGGAGGAGGAGTGAGCCACTATGCAAAGTGGAGAGAGACACCGCGACTCGAAGCGCCTCTCAAAGCTGCAGGATGGCTGGGGGATTTGGCAGTGCCAACCACCCTGCATTCTTCAGTTATTGGATTTTTAGAATTACTGATTTCACTCAGCGATCTTGCCACCGGCCTGCTTGACCCAATCCTGGTACTTGGCGGCAGCGTTGTCCTTGGTGATTTCCTTGTTGACCAGAGCCTTGCCGAAGGTTTCGGCCGGAGTCCACCAATCGTTCATGCCGGACAGACCGGACTGCAGGAGAGCAGTGTTGGCCATGGTGTCGGCCTGGGCCTTGGCTGCGATGTCGTCGGTGGTCAGATCAGACAGGGACTTGTCGGTCGGCGGGATGGCGCGCATCTCGTAGTGCAGCTTCTGAGCTTCGGTGGAGCCGAGGTAAGCTGCGAACTGAGCGGCGGCCTTCGGGTTCTTGGCGTTCGGGTTGTAAGCAGCGGCCTTGGTGGCGGCGAAGGACTTCATCTGCTTCTTCTGGCCGTTCACGGTGAAGGTCGGCAGAGAGGTGGCGGCGTAGTTGTCACCCAGGGCCTCCTTCACGTCCTTAGCGGACCAGGTACCGGAGAACAGCACGTCGGCGGAGCCGTCCTTGATTGCGGCCAGGCCGGAAGCGCCATCATCGTTGGAGAAGTTCGGGTTGGCGACCACATCGGCCAGGTAAGAGGTAATGTCCGCGCCGTCCTTCGGGAAGACCATGCCGGCTTTCTCCTCAGTGCCCTTCTCGCCGAACAGGGTCAGGCCATCGAAGAAGCCGCCCACATACCAGGAGTTGGACATCGGGAAGGTGACCTTGGCCTTGGCGAGCATGGCGTCGAAGTCCTTGGCCTCGTCCTCGGTGATCTTGGACTTGTTGTAGTACATGAACCAGGTGTTGTCGGTGTACGGCACGCCGTAGAGCTTGCCATCGGTGCCGGTGACGGAGTCGACCTCAAGGTCGCCGTTCTGTTCCTTCACCTGCTTCTCAGCGTCGGTGCCCAGCTGGCCAATGGCCTTGGCGTCCATTAGAACACCCAACTGATCGGAAGCGAACATATAGACATCGGCTGCCGCGGACGGATCAGTGCTGACCTGCTTGGAAGCATCGCCTTCAGAGACCACGTCATTCTTCCACGTGATATTGTATTCCGGATGCGCCTTGGCGAAGTTCTCTTCGACCTTGCCCAGCCAGTTGGTGTTCTTGGCCTGGTCTTCCTGCGGAGCCCAGACGCTCAGGGTGATGTTCTGGGTGCCGGAGGCCTTCTTATCGCTTCCACCATTGTCGGAGCCGCCGCACGCAGCGAGCGGAACCAGCATGGCAACAGCAGCAGTAAGTCCGATTGCCTTCTTCCAATCGATCTTCATTGATCTTCCTTTCCTCACATATCCTTGTGCTCTGCAACATCTCCGGTTGGATGGTATGGACCAAAACCCTGCATACGTTCACATCATCGTTTCTCGGATGATTGCCGACCGCATTTGGGCTACCGAAAATGCATCAGTGCTTGTTAGTGTAGCACGTTTCTGCCAACGTTTGCAATTCGGCGTTATGATTGTTCCAGCGAAACACCGCAAACCGCAAAATACCATGGAGACACACCCTCATGATTTCCCCCGCGCGCAACCCCCGACCCTCGTGGCTATCCAATGCCGTGTTCTACGAGATCTATCCGCAGTCCTTCGCCGACTCCAACGGCGACGGCATCGGCGACATCCCCGGAATCACCGCGAAACTGGACTACATCAAGGATCTCGGCTGCAACGCCATCTGGCTGAACCCATGCTTCGAATCGCCGTTCAAGGACGCCGGCTACGACGTGAGCGACTACAAGAAAGTGGCGGCGCGATACGGCACCAATGAGGACCTCGTGGCGCTGTTCGAAGCCGCGCATCAACGTGGCATGCACGTGCTCCTCGACCTTGTTCCGGGCCATACCAGCGAGGAGCACGACTGGTTCCGCCACAGCAGCGAAGCCGAACGCAACGCCTACTCCGACCGCTATATCTGGACGGATTCGTGGATCGCCGGCGGTGACGGGCTGCCGTTCGTCGGCGGCGAATCGCCCCGCGACGGCACGTATATATTGAACTTCTTCAAGTGCCAGCCGGCGCTCAACTACGGCTTCGCCCACCCTACGCGCTCCTGGCAGCAACCCGCGCTCGGACCGGAAGCCAAGGCCACCTGCGACGCGATGGTGGACGTCATGCGATTCTGGCTTTCGCTGGGAGCGGACGGCTTCCGCGTGGACATGGCCGACAGCCTCGTCAAGAAGGACGATGACGGCAAACCCTATACGATCCGCACCTGGCAGTACATGTTCGCGCAGATCCGGCCGGAGTTTCCCAAGGCCGCGTTCGTTTCGGAATGGGGTCGCCCGAACGAGTCCATGGCAGCCGGTTTCGACATGGATTTCTACCTCGATTGGCGCTGGGACGGCATTCCCAACGGCTACAACATGCTGCTGCGCAACACCAACGACCCGCTGAGCCGCGAAGGCGACGCCAGCTACTTCAACGCGGATTCCGGCACCAAAATCAGCGATTTTCTAAGCGAATACGAGCCTCGCCTGCGCGAGGCCGAAGCCTACGGCGGCAGCTTCAATTTCATCACCTGCAACCACGACACCGCACGAGTGGCGCCGCGCCTCTCCCCGCGCGAAATCGCGTTGGCTTACTGCACGCTGTTCTCGCTGCCGGGCGTGCCGTTCCTGTATTACGGTGATGAGATCGGCATGCGGTACCGCCAGCTGCACACCAAGGAAGGCGGCTACGTGCGCACCGGTTCGCGCACGCCGATGCAGTGGGGCGATGGCTCGTCCGACGGCCTGACTGGCGGCGAATACTTGCCGATCGACACCGCGGCCGACGCGCCGACCGTCGCGGCGCAGCAGGCGGACGAGGGGTCGCTCTGGCATATCGTGCGCGACATGCTGCATGTGAAGGGTGACAACGCGGCGCTGCAGACCGACGCCTCGTTCCGCGAGATTGAGCGAAAAAGAGTGTTCGCTTTCGCCCGTTCCACGGATGCGCAGCAGGTGATTGTGGCGGTCAATCCGAGCCGCGATTGCAAAGCTTTGCAGTTACCAAAAGGTAATTACCGCGAGATTTTCAAAATCGGCGAAATCGAGCTCGACGGCACTTCTCTGCAGTTAGGTTTGCAAAGCTTTGCAATACTCGAAGCCGAATAAAGGCTTTCGCAAACGCTTTGCGAAACCCCGTGCGGACGCGCTTGGGCGCGCTTCAGATGTGCGATGTTCCGAACGCGCGCCCAAGCGCGGCGCCACATGCCGTTCAATATCGTCCGCATTATTCGTCAATTATTCGGCGATCATTCGGCGCGATCGGGCATTATGTGGCATTGCCGGGCATTGCAAACGTTATGCAAACAGAAAATCAAATTTCCATACTTGACTATCGGTTAAACAGCTACAAAATGGCTATTTTGCAATATTTTTTCTTATAAAACACACTTTGAGAACGATTTCATACCATGCTATAGTGTTGACTAGTGCGACCGCCGACGGCACCGTAGCGTCGGCATCGCAAAGCAACGCAGCATTCGCCGCAAAAACGGCATGGAAAGAAGGGACCAATGGCACAGACCCCGCAGACCGAAAGCGCGGAACGCATCGCACGACCGCTTATTCAACTCGCCAAGCTCAACGGCATTTCGACGTCGTATATCGACCAGCTCGGCACCTACGTGGAAATCCGCGACGAAGTGCTTGTCTCCGTGCTGGCCGCGCTCGGCGTGGACGCTTCGAGCGACGAGGCCATCGCCGCATCGTACGCGGCGACCAAGCAGCGCATCGCCGACACACTCGTCGAACCGACCATCGTGAAGTTCATCGGCAAGGAAGCCGTGACGCCGATCCGCGCGAAAGGCAACAAGGTCGCACTGACGCTGACGCTTGAGGATGGCACGCAATACAAGGGCGATTTGGCCGCGCATCTGACGAACGCTCCGGCTGATGCGGCTGACGGCACGCTGCAGCTGGCGCTGCCGGATGACATTCCCGCCGGGTACCACACGCTTGCCGTCGATGCAGGTCCGCTGCACGCTGAGGCGACGCTGATCTGCGCGCCGGCACGCATCGAGCTGCCGCCGGCCGTGGCCGAAAAGCAGCGTTGGGGCTGGATGGCGCAGATGTATTCCATCCGTTCCGCCGAATCCTGGGGCGTGGGCGACTACGGCGACCTGAAGCTGCTGCTGTCCGACGCCGCAACCAAATCGCACGCCGATTTCATGCTTATCAACCCGATCCACGCAACCGCGCCGGTGCCGCCGCTGGAACCGTCGCCGTATCTTCCGGAATCTCGCCGCTTCCTCAACGTGACGTACATCCGTCCGCAGGACATCGAGGAATTCGCCGGCCTGAGCGAGGAGGACCGCGCCGAAGTGGCACGACTGCACGCTGAGGTCGCGCCTGCCAACGACAGCGCCGAGCCGCTTGATCTCAACGCTTCCTGGGAGCACAAACGCGAGGCGCTGAAGCTTGTCTACGCGATGCCGCGTTCCACCGAACGACAAGCCGCATTCGACGCGTTCAAGGAGACCGCTGGCCCGGATCTGCGCGCGTTCGCCGCATGGTCGGTGGCGTTCCAGGTGTGGGGCGCTCCGTGGACGGGCACGTGGTTCAAGGACACGAACCGCGATTCGCCGGAAGTGGCCGAGCTCATGCGCGAGCACGCCGACATGGTCGACTTCGAATGCTGGCTGCAGTGGATCGCCGACGAGCAGGTCACCGCCGCGCAGAACGCCGCGCGTGAAAGCGGCATGGCACTCGGTCTCATGCAGGACATGGCTGTGGGCGTGCATGCGCTCGGCGCGGACGTGTGGTGGAATCCGGAGCGTTTCGCCGTGGGCAGCGTCACCGTGGGGTGCCCGCCGGACTTCTACAACCAGCAGGGCCAGGATTGGGGGCAGCCGCCGTTCAATCCGAATTATCTGGCCAAAACCGGCTACGGCGTGTACCGCGAGATGGTGCACAACATGTTCTCCCATGCGGGCGCGGTGCGCATCGATCACGTGCTCGGCCTGTTCCGCCTGTGGTGGATTCCGCAGGGCGAGGGTGCGCGCGGTGGCGCGTACGTTACGTACGACTATGAGGCGATGATTGCGATCCTGACCATTGAAGCGTCCCGCGTGAACGGTCTGGTGGTCGGCGAAGACCTGGGCACCGTGCCGGATTACGTGCGCACAGTGCTCGGCGAGCACGGTCTGCTGGGCTGCATGGTGGAATGGTTCGCCCGCGTGGACGACTCCCCCAACGCCGGCGACCCGTACGCCGATCCGTCCACGTATCGCAAGTACGCGCTGGCCTCCGTCACCACGCACGATCTGCCGCCGACCGCCGGCTACCTGCAGTTCGAGCACGTCAAGCTGCGCGAACAGCTGCACCTGCTGTCCGGCCCGGTCGAGGAGTTCCAGGCTTCCGCCACCGCCGAACGCGACGCGATGATGGACCGTCTCGTGGAGTCCGGCCTGATCACGCCGGAAGTGGCGGGCGATGTGGAAGGCCACATCCAGGAAATCGTCGAAGCGATGCATAAGATGCTGCTCAAGTCGCCGTCCGTGCTGCTGCAGGCCGCGCTGGTGGATGGCGTGGGCGAGACGCGTACGCAGAACCAACCGGGCACGTCCAGCGAATACTCCAACTGGCGTGTTCCACTGGCCGGACCGGACCTCAAGGTGGTGCACACCGACGAGGTGTTCGGCCTGCCGCGCGTGCAGTCGCTGTCCGCCATCATGAACGGCGAGAAGTGACGATTTCGGTTGCTGCGATTGCATGATTGCATGATTGCGAACGATCGCACATGATCGCAGCAACCGAGCCGAAAAATAGACTTACCTATCCCCTTTCCTCATAACAAAGCCCGGTTCGGCTTCGTCGGGACGTTCTTCGGAACGTTTCAACGAAGCGGAACCGGGCTTTTTCTATCGATTCTTGGTTGCGCGGGAACCGTTGCTACCGTTCAGCCGATAGCTAATCAGCCAAGCAACCGATCAGTCGATCATCCGAGCAGCAGCCAGACGGAAGCGTCAGAATCCAGCTTGCCGTCATCCGTCAACGGCACGGAACGCGCGATGACGACCGCATCGTCCGGCAGCGCGACCGGCTCGTCGCCGAAATTGGTGATGGACAGGAAACGACGGCCTTCCGTGGCGGGACGGGAGTAGGCGACGACGTCATCGTCCGCATCCAGCAATTGCGCGGACGTGTCACCGGTCGCCGTCAGAATCGTCTGACGCAGCTGCAGCAGCTTGCGATACAGGCGCAGCATGGAGCCGTCGTCCGCTTCCTCAGTGTCGACCGAAAAATCTTTGAAATAGTCCATTTTCTCGGTGACACCGGCAATATCTCCCAAACCGTCACCATTCACGTCTTTGAAACTGCGCGGATAAATCTGATAAACAACAGTCTGTTTCCACCAATCGTCACGCCTGTTGTTTGCGGTCACGACACCTTTTTTATTGGCATAGTGAATATTTGCTCGTTTCAAGGCCACTGTTATTGCCGAAGAAGGCCGATCGCGCTTTTTGACGATTATTGCGGTTCAAGGCCACCGTTATTGCGTATCAAGGCCACTGGTTGTTAGGCTCCTTTCACCATGCGAGGGACGTGTGGTGAAAGGAGTTACCGACAATGGTAAGGAAAATCAAGGCCAAGGCGATACTCCGCCTCAACGACCAGGGTCTGTCCGGGCGGGCGATCGCCAGATCGTTGGGGATCGCCAGGCAGAGCGTGGCCGAGGTGCTGGCCGCCTCGGCGGCCGCGGGAATCGCCTATCCGGACGTTGAGACGAAACCGGACGACGAGGTGTACTCGATGCTGTTCCCCGGCAGGGGCGAACGGGAAAGCGTGTACGAGCAGCCCGACTGGGCCAGGGTCCACCGCGAGCTCGCGCGTGTCGGAGTGACCCTGCGCATCCTGCACGGCGAGTACGCCGACGAATGCGCCGCCGCGGGCAGGCCTCGCATGGGTTACGACCGTTTCTGCAAGCAGTACGCCGCGTATGTGGCGAGGACCGGTGTGACGAGCAGGGTCGAGCACAAGGCCGGACGCACCATCGAGGTCGATTGGGCCGGCAAGACCATGCGGATCGTCGATCCGGTCACCGGCGACGTTTCGAAGGCGTACCTGTTCGTAGCGGTGCTGCCGTTCAGCCGGTACGCGTTCGTGGAGCCGACGCTCGACATGGGGCAGAACGCCTGGCTGCGGTGCCACGTTGCGATGTACGAGTGGTTCGGCGGCTCCACGCCACGTCTGGTGTGCGACAACCTCAAGACCGGCGTGATCAGCCATCCGCGCGACGGCGAGGTCGTGCTCAACGACGCGTACCGCTCCATGGCCGAGCACTATTCCGCCGCGGTGATCCCCGGACGCGTGCGCAGGCCGAAGGACAAGCCGTCAGCGGAGAACACGGTATGGCACGCGACCATGGCGCTGGCGGGAGCGATGCGCGACCGCGCGTTCGCGTCGCTGGACGAGCTGCGCGGGGCCGTCCGCGGGTGGCTGGACGAGTACAATTCCCGTCCGTTCCAGAAACGCGACGGCTCCAGACGGTCCGTGTTCGAGTCCGACGAGAGGCCGCTGCTGATACCGCTGCCGGGAACGGCGTACGAGGTGGCGGACTGGATATACGGCAGGAAGGTGCAGTCCAACTGCCACGTCGCGTATGCGCGCAACTGGTATTCCGTCCCGTACGCCTACGCCGGAACCGTCGTGGACCTGCGCGTCGGCTCCGACACGCTCGAGGCGTGGCACAAGGGCTCCAGGCTCTGCACGCACAGGCTCCTGCCCGCCACGGCGGCCAACCGATACAGCACGAACGAGACCGACCTGCCCGGGAAGGCCGGATGGAGGCAATGGGACCGGGAACGCTGCGAGCGATGGGCGAAACGCGTCGGACCGGACTGCGCGGACGTCGTCGGGAGGCTGTTCGCCGCGCAGCGCTTCGACGACCAGGGGGTGGAGCCCGCGTTGGCGGTGCTGCGGCTCTCGAGACGCTATTCCGAGCGGCGTCTCGAGAACGCGTGCTCGCTGGCCCTGCAGTCGGTCGCCTCGCCAAGGTACTCGCACATCAGGCCGATACTCGAGACCGGCCAGGACATGACCGGCGGGCTGACGGAAACATCCGATGACGGCGCCGGCGGCTGGGTGCGTGGCGGCGACTACTACGCGAACATGGGCAGGTGAGCGCGATGATCATCGATTCCGAGACCAAACGCAAACTGCGCGAGATGAACGCCGCCGAACTGCTCGACGCGTTCGAACGGCTCGACGAACGGACCGTCATGCCCCTGAACCATGCCGAGGTGGTCGGCCTCGCGGTCGACAACGCGTACGGCGGATACACCGACGCGAAGATCCAACGCCTGGTCAAACGGGCGGGACTGCGCTATCCGCAGGCCGACCTGCGCACCATCGACCTCGCCGAGGAGCGCGGGCTCGACCGCGGCGTGCTCGCCGGACTCGACGCCGGCAACTACCTCGGACAGCGTCTGAACGTCGCGTTCCAGGGAGCCACCGGATCGGGCAAGTCGTTCCTGCTATGCGCGTTGGTGAAATCCGCGTGCAGGGGACGCTACCGGGCCTGCTACATACGGATGCCCGACCTCGCGGAACAGGTCGCGGCCGCGGCCCTCAAGCC
This sequence comes from Bifidobacterium ruminantium DSM 6489, assembly GCF_000770925.1. GTDB lineage: Bacteria > Actinomycetota > Actinomycetes > Actinomycetales > Bifidobacteriaceae > Bifidobacterium > Bifidobacterium ruminantium. The sequence goes on from NZ_JDTK01000016.1 coordinate 68,369, forward strand.
GGGAGGTCCGGCCAAGCTCGTGCGCAAATACTCCACGTACACGCTGCTCGCGATCGACGAATGGCTCGTGGACAAGCCCGACGAGCAGTTCAGGCGCTTCCTGCTTGAGCTCATGGAACTGCGCTACGACAACGCCAGCACCGCGTTCGCGACCCAGCTGGCCACCAAGGAATGGCACAGCCGTCTCGGCGGCGACACCATCGCCGACGCCATCCTCGACCGCATCGTGCACAACACGGTATGGATCGACACCGGCGAGTTCAACATGAGGCAACGGCACGGACAATCCATGCTCGAATCCTGACCAAAGGGGGTCAGTGGCCTTGAACCGGTCCGCCACTGGCCTTCTTTGGCAATAACGGTGGCCTTGAAAGGGAATAATCAGTGGCCTTGAAAGCTGCAAATATTCAGCATAGCGGGCTTAACAATATTGTCCCAACATATGACAACGGTAGCATTATTGTGCGTAAAACGCTATGAAAACACAATCATTGCAATACATCAAACGTTTGATGAAAACGCGAACCTTCCATGCATATCGAGTAGAATCGAAAAAAGATTCGGCTCTGCACACGTTGCCCTGCGGAGACACAATGCCACACGAAAGGCGATTATGAAGTTCCTCTCCCCCGATTCCGGTTTCATGCGCGGTCTGAGCGACGCCGTCGACGCGATTTGGATCAACATTCTGATGCTCGTCACCAGCATTCCGATCATTACAATCGGAGCAGCACTGACCGCCGGACACGACGCCGTCCGACGTACCTTGTCAGGCGAAGGCACGGCGACGCGCAACTATTTCAACGCGTTCCGTGCGAATTTTGCGAAATCGACCGGTTATTGGCTGATTTTCGGCGCGGCCGGTGCGCTTTGCGTCTACTCGTGGATCGTGCTGCAGATCACGCCGCTGCTTATTCCGAAATTCGCGCTGACGATCGTCTGGCTAATCGGGTTCGAATGGGTATGGGCACTGCAGGCACGTTTCGAAAACTCGTTCTGGCGCACGCTCGGCAACGCTTTTATATTCGGCGTGAGCAACATCGGACATACATTGGCTTTAATTGCGATTGACGCGGTGTACGTTGCGCTGCTCGCCGGAAGTTGGTTCTACATGCCGCAAGGCCTGTTTCTGCTGCTCGTGCTCGGCTACGGCACCATGCTGATGCTCCATTCGCCAATCCTTGAACACATCTTCCGCAAGTACATCAATAAATAAGTCGCGTGCGGATTATTCAGCGCTCGTGCGGACCATCCGACGCTCGTGCGGACCATTTCGACGCGTGTGCGGATTTTCCGATGCCCGTGCGGATTCCCCAACGTCTTTGCGGATTTCCTAACAGTTCTGCGGATAATTCGGTGCCCGTGCGGATTCTAAACAGCGTCTGCGGATTATTTTGATCGCGTGCGGATTGTTTCCCGCCAAAAACGACGAAATCGCATAGGACAAAAATCCTAATCGTTGGAATTTCAACGATTGCGTAATTTGGCATGCCTTTCTAGCCTTGAATCAATCCGCAGGAGCACATAAAAATCCACACGGACGTCGGGCAATCCACAAAAGACGCTTAAAATCCGCACGCGCAAGAGAAATCACGCAGAGAAAAACACAAAGAAACACACAAAGAAACACACAGAGAAACACACAGAGAAACACCGAAAAAATATAGGCATGAAAAAAAGGGGCTGATTTGGAATCAGCCCCTTAATTTATAAGTAGATCAGCCCTTGACGGCTCCAGCCATGACACCCTTGACGATGTACTTCTGGCAGATCAGGTAGAAGATGATGATCGGGATGATGGCCATGACCAGGCAGGCCATCATGGCGCCCATATCCACGGAACCGTAGCCGCCCTTGAGGTACTGTACGGCCACCGAGATGGTCTTGTACTTGCCCAGGTCGAGCGTCAGGTACGGCAGCAGGTAGTCGTTCCAGATCCACATGGCCTGCAGAATGGCCACGGAAACGATGGACGGCTTCATGATCGGCACAACGATCTGGAAGAAGATGCGCGGCACGGAAGCGCCGTCGATCATGGCGGATTCCTCCAGCGATTCCGGAATGCCCTTGACCACGCCGGTGAAGATGAACACGGCCAGGCCAGCGCCGAAGCCCAGGTACACGAAGCACAGTCCCCACGGGGTGTTGAGCTTCAGCATGTCGGCCAGCTTGGACAGCGTGAACATGACCATCTGGAACGGCACGATCATGTTGAACAGGAACAGCGTGTACAGCAGCTTTGCAGCCCAATTGTTCACGCGGACGATCCACCACGCGCACATCGAGGTGCACACCAGGATCAGCGCCACGGAACCGACCGTGATCAGCAGGGTCCAGCCAAAGCTGGCGAAGAAATTCGTGGTCTCGATGCCACGTGTGTAGTTGTCAAATCCAACAAACGCCTTGCCGGTAGGAATGGAGAAGGTGCTGCTTGAGATGTACGCCTTCTGCTTGAAGGAGTTGATGATCACCAGCACGATCGGGAAGATCCATGCCAGCGAAACGACGGTGAACAGCGCGGTCCACAGTCCACCGTGCTTGACCTTTTCTCCGGAGTTCATGCCTCCACCTCCTTGCTAGTGGTGAGCTTGTTCTGGATGAGCGCCACGATGGCCACCAGGATGAAGAACAGCACTGCCTTCGCCTGGCCGACGCCTTCCCAGCCCATACGTCCGTAGAATGTACGGGTGATGTTCATTGCCAGACCTTCGGACATGTTCGACGGAGCGCCGTTGGTCAACGCAAGGTTCTGATCGTACAGCTTGAAGCCGTTGGTGACGCACAGGAACGAGCACACGGTGATCGACGGCATCATCAGCGGGATGATGATCTTGAACATGGTCTGGGTACCGTTCGCACCATCCACGGCGGCCGCTTCGAGCACGTCGGTAGGCAGGGACTGCATGCCTGCAATGTAGATGATCATCATGTAGCCGATCTGCTGCCAGCAGACCAGAATGACCAGACCCCAGAAACCGTATGTCGCACTATAGGTCAGCGCGCGGCTCCAATGAGCAAGGACGCCGTTGAGCAGCAGCATCCAGATATAGCCAAGGATGATGCCGCCGATGAGGTTCGGCATGAAGAACACCGAACGGAAGATGGTGGATCCCTTGATGGCCTTGGTCAGCATGTACGCAATGGCGAACGCGACCACGTTGATCACGATTGTCGTGACGATGGTCAATGCCGTCGAGAAGCCCAGCGCGTGCAGAAATTCCTTATCGGCGATCGCCCTCTTGTAATTCTTCAAGCCCACAAATTCGGCATCGGTAACGGTGGTGAACTTGCAGAAGCTCAGATACACGCCCATGATGAATGGGACCACAAATCCGACGATGAATGCGGCGAACGTGGGCAACGCAAATAACGCCCACCACTTTCGTATCGCTTTGCCAGCCATGCTGATCATAGCCTGCCTGCTTTCCTTCTCCATTCCATGCACCGCTTCAACGCGGCACGGAATTCCTTTCCCCCAAGGAGACGAGCCACAGCATTGTTACCCATTCCCTCAGTGCTTACACGGCCATGATAGGCAGCGTTGCAACAAATGTCAAACGTTGTCATTTTCGCATGTCACGCAGCGTAAAAGATGAAACGTTGTCATACGGAAATCCCATCCCCAAAAAGCCCAGATTTAGCGCGGAACCACCAATATGACCATCTGATGAAAACGTTTGTAATGAATCAGTTGCATGACGGAGCGTACATCTGCACCTTACCACCGGCATGCGGTACCATTACACTATTCTCTGTAATCACGGTACAGGGGGATTTGATGAAAAGCAGTATCCAGGATGTCGCGCGCCTTGCGCACGTTTCCATTTCCACCGTCTCGCGTTCCTTCACGCGGCCCGATCTCGTGTCGCAGACCACCAGAGACAAGGTAATGAAGGCCGCGGACGATTTGAATTTCTCCATTTCGAGGTCCGCGGCGGCGCTGAAAACCGGCCGTGCGCTGCGCATCGCGGTGCTTGTGTCGGGACGGCTCAACCTGTGGTTCAGCTCGTCCATTATCGAAGGATTGAATGAGGTCTTCCACGACGAAGGCTACGACATCTCCATTTACCAAATGTCCAGTACCGAAGAGCGCAGCGATTTCTTCGACATGCTGCCGGTCCGCCGCAACGTGGACGCAGTGATCGTCATCTCCTTCGACATCGACAGCAACGAAATCGAACAGCTCAAGTCGGTCGATGTGCCGATCATCGGCATCAATTCCAGCCTTCCGGAGGAACGCGGCTTCAACGCGGCCGCCCGCATCGACGACAAGCAGGGCTCCGAACTCGCGGCACGCCACCTGATGACGCTCGGACATCGCGACATCGTCTACATCCGCACCGACCGCGAAGTGACGCTGCACTTCAGCGTGCAGGGACGTTTCGAATCGTTCATGGAATGCTGCCATGCCAACGATGTCGAACCGCGCGTGCTCGTCACTGACGAAGGCAAGAACAACGTCAGCAAGGTCGTGACGCAGCTGCTGAGCCTCGACCACATGCCGACGGCCATCTCCTGCCAGGAGGACGGCATTGCGATTCCGCTGCTGTTCCAGCTTGAGCGGAACGGTTTCACGGTGCCGAACGACATCTCCATCATTGGCTATGACGACAGCACCTACGCGCGCGATCTCGGCTTGACCACCATTCGGCAGACGCCTGTGGAAATGGCACGGGAGGCGGCTCGCATGACGCTTGCACTGATTGAGAAGCAGACGATCGATGAGCCGTTCAAGACGTTCCCCGCGCAGCTGATCGTGCGTTCGACCACCGCCCGGCTGCGCAAGTAGTATCGCCTGGCATCGCTTGCCGTCGCTTTGCGATACGCGGCAAGAAGGACGATAGACATAGAACAGACATAGGAAAACGAAGGTCGCCATCGTGAACATGCACGGTGGCGACCTTCGTTTTGCCATCACAAACGACTGCGGCCGAGAGAAGGAAAGGGAAACTCTCGGCCGCAGTCGTGGAATTCAGTTATTGTCTCGATCGGGCACGGTCAGCGAATCATGAACCGCTGGCCGCGTAGGATCAGTGGGCAGCTTCGTACTCGGTCTTCCAACCGTCAACAAACGCGGTCTTGACGGCATCCCAGTCACCGGTACCCTGAGCGTATTCGAGGAGGGCGGAGCCGAGCTGGTTCTTCCACTCTTCGGACGGCATCATGGTGAAGTTCCAGGAGACGGCGGTCTTGCCGGAGTTCTGATCCTCAACAGCGGCCTGGGTCAGCGGGTTGTCGGACTTGACGTCGCTGAAGGACTTGAACGGGGTGGTGAAGCCCATGACGCTGGACAGGGACTTGATGCCGGTCTTGGAGGTGATGACCCACTTCAGGAAGTCCTTAGTGGCCTTCTTGTCAGCATCGGAGGACTTGGAGTTGATGCACCAATAGTTCTCGGAACCGGTGGCCAGACCCTGGTTCTCCTCGCCCTTGGCGCCGATGTAAATCGGGATCATGCCGAGGGAATCGGCCTTCATGCCGTTCTTCTGCAGGTCGGTCCATGCCCAGGTGCCGTTCTGATAGAACACAGCCTGGCCGAGGGAGAACTCGGAGGTGGCGTCGTCACCGGTCTTGGAGCTCAGCTGGGTCGGCTCGGTGGTGGAATCCTTCAGATACAGGTCGAAGATGTTCTTGTACTCCGGCAGATAGGTGCCCTTGATGGTGGCCGGCTGCTTGGTGATGTTGCCATCCTTGAACTCATAGTAGAGCGGCAGGTTGGCCAGGTGGGTCTTGAAGCGCCAGTCGGAGCTGGAATCGAAGCCGGCGGAGGTGAATGCACCCTTGACGCCGAGCTGGTCCTTCTTGGCCTGGATGTCGTCAGCGACGGCCTTCAGAGTGTCGAAGTTGTCGATGTCCTTGACGTCCTTGATCTTGGCGCCGTCGGTGGCGATGTACTTGGCCAGCAGGTCCTTGTTGTAGATCAGGCCGTAGGTCTCCATGGCGTACGGCACGCCGACGACCTTGTCGCCATCCTTGAGGGCGACGTTCTTGTCGATGAGCTGCTTGTACGGCTCAGTGTCCTTCATGTCATCGGTGTAGGACTTCCAGTTCTGATAGCCGACCGGGCCGTTGACCTGGAACAGGGTCGGTGCCTCGGACTTGGCGATCTCGGACTTCAGGGTCTGCTCATAGGTGCCGGAGGCTGCGGTCTGGACCTTGACCTCGACGCCGGTCTCCTTGGTGTATTCCTTGGCCAGCTTCTGCCAGGCATCGTTGGATTCCGGCTTGAAGTTCAGGTAGTAGACCTTGCCCTTGCCGTTATCGGAACCTGAGTTGGAGCCACCGCAGGCGGCCAAAGTGCCGACGGACATCGCCGCGATAGCAATCATGCCAACTGCTGCTTTAATAGTACGATTCATCATCGAACCTTTCTCTTTCCATTCCTGTTTCCCAGCCTCCACTGGGTCACATCTTACGAAATCGCGTCCTCACGATTTCTGACACACTCTATTGTGCCGCAAAATTCGCCTTTTTGCAAACGTGGGCAGAACTTTTCATTTTTTTTGCACAAATAAAAAACGCCCACACCCCGCAATTCCTTTATTTTCAATAGTTTCCGACATATCGTCTTTATGAAAGCGTTTGCGACACACCTCTACCCCAAAAGCCGCGCCATACGTAGAAAAGGAAGACATAGGGGATTTAGCAGGGAGCGTCATATCAAACGGTGCACTCGATCGTTCGAGACCCGCGTTCCTGTACCTCGCGGTCTCAGCAGTTCCAATGTTCGATGACATTATCTCCCTTGTACCGCCCCAACACGCAGTAATGCGCGGTGTCCAGCCGCAGCAGACGCGCGAAATGCGGGTCGATGCCCAGCCATTGCGACGTCAGAATACGCAGCACATGCGCATGCGCCACCAGAAGCACGTCATTGCCGGCGTCAAGCAGCGGTTCGACCACGGCGATCGCCTCACGAGTGCGCGCCGCCGCCTCCTCCACCGTCTCACCGGGACCATTGTGTACAGGCACGCGCTCGCCGTCCGGCAACGTCTCTACCCAATCGCCTTCCAGCGATTCGGGCAGCGACCGCGGGCCATCACGCCACACATCCCAAGCGAAACCGCCCGCCGCGCTCACCTCCTGACGTGTACGTCCCTCGGCGCGGCCGTAATCCCATTCCGCAATCGCATCAAGCACCTCGAAATCGCCATATCCGGCGAGCTGCGCGGTCTGCTGCGCGCGACGCAACGGGCTGGCAAACATGCAACCAGGCGCGAAACCATGCGGAAACGCCTCACGCAACCGTTCGCCGGCGGCACGCGCCTGCTCACGGCCGACGGCGGTCAGCGGAATATTGGTACGACCAGTGTGCTGCCCTGATTCGCTCCACACGGTCTGCCCGTGACGCAGCAGCACCAAACGACCCGAGACGATTGCGGAAGCTGCGTTGCCTCCCAGTTGAGTTTCTGTCATGTCTCCACTGTAGCCGACGTGAGCGGCGATTTCACGTTCATTCCGCCACGTGTCCCATACGCGCAGTCGACCACACCCCAGCAGCCAGCGCCGTCCCAATCGCCGCAGCCAAGGCGCTACACTGGAGCCATGAGTGAAAAGCCAGACATGGAATCCAGTGCGGACCGCGCTGTGGCGGCCCTGCATGCCGTCGATGAGAAGGTGAACGCGTTGCGCGACCAAAGACTGAACGACCCCGATTCCTTCGGAGACAAGATCTTCAAAACCGCGACGCCCGCACTGGCCGGGCTGGTGTTCGGCAAAGCGTTCGAGATGCTGTGGAAACGAAGCGTCGGACGCAAATCCGTCCGTGCCGACGGCACCACGAACGAAGCGGCGGAAGTGGCGCTCAGCATCGCCTTCGCCGTAGCTTCCGCGGCTTTCGGCACGCTTGTGTCGCAATTGTCCGACCGCGGATCGAAGGCGATCGTGAACAAGCGGCACGCACGGCAGGCGCATCGCAAGTAATACGGACGGTCACGCGAGCGATTCGCAAAATCGTTCCTGCGAAAACATTCTTGCAAAATCGTTCCACGAGGGTAAGAATGGCGGTATGAGCAACATTCTTCATAACGCAACCGTCGATACACTGCTGGAACGCCGTTCCATCCGCAAATTCAAGCCGAAGCCGCTGCCGGATGACGTCGTCGAAACGTTGGAGACCGTGGCGCAGCACGCGGCAAGCAGCCAATTCCTGAACGATTGGTCCGCCATCCGCATCACCGACGTGGCCATCAAGAAGCGTCTTGCCGAGATCGCAGGACAGCCGTACGTCGCGACTGCGCCGCTGCTGTACGTGTTCGTGCTGGATGAGCATCGCAACGCCGCCATTGCCGCCCGTAAGGGCGTAGAAGTGGCATCCGACGCATTCACGCTCAACGGCAGCTATCGGTATACCCAGGCGCAGAACGACGCGGTTCTGGCACTGCATGCGATGGAGACGGCCGCGTACTCGCTCGGCTTGGGTTGCGTGATTCTCGGCTCGCTGCTCAACGATGTTCCCGCGCTGATCGACCTGCTGAATCTGCCCGAATACACGTACCCGGTGCTGGGCATTGCAATCGGCAAGCCCGATCAGGAGCCGGCCATCAAGCCGCGTATGCCGCGTTCCATGCAGTTCTTCGAGAACGAGTATCCAAGTAGCGATGAGAAGCTGCTGTCTGGCTTGGATTCGTTCGACGCCGAAGTGCACAAGTATTACGATTTGCGCGATACTGAACGGCCGGTGGACGCGTTCAGTGACCAGGTTGCTGCGAATAGCACTGACGAAAGTGTGAACGCCAAGGCAGTGGCCACGCCGGCAAAGAAACAGGGATTCCGTCTGGAACGGTAGCGATAGGTGCGTGGTTGTTTCGCCTCGTATGAGCTATGCATGAGCCGTATGGCGTGATTCGATACAGTGTATTTCACATACATACCCGGCAGATCAGTTTTTGAAACGTCTGCCGGGTTTTTTATCTTCTACTTATCTTCTACGGGGCTTGTAGCCCTTCTTACGGGAATGCGGCTTAAGCTGCTGATTGAAAGGAACGTACGTGTAGCTGGATTGTGGATCGCGATGCGTGAGATGCCAGGTACCGCAGAAATCGCAGCGATATACCCAGAGTTCGGTACCGCGTTCGCGCCAACTCTGGTCGGCGGCCTGTTGAGCCGTTGCCTTGTCGTGATACATGATTTTATTCGACTCGGTACAACGCTTGGGTACGAAGTAATGCATAACAAATCAGTGTATGCAGCCGCTTCGATAAGATGGAATGCCTTTGGAAACGTGCGATCAGATGGAATCCGAGGCATGAAGGCTCGAGGGATATAAAAAATGGGGTTCCCGGAGCGACGCCCGCCGGGAAGCCCGAAAAGAGAGCATAAAAAGGG
>NZ_JDTK01000017.1 GCF_000770925.1 Bifidobacterium ruminantium DSM 6489
AACGGCACACCAGCGCTTGACAAAACACACTTCAACTCCAGGCTGCCGGACAGGTGCCTGGAGCTCGGCGGGAAACCCCACCACGCCAGGGACGAGGAGGAGGCGCTCCTGTTCGACGAGGACCGCGGGGCCCTGCTGCCCCTGCCCGCCAAGCGCTTCGACGTGGTCACGTGGAGGCGCATGAGGACCGACAAGTACGGCATGGTCACGCTCGACGGCAGGCACCGCTACTCCACGGACGCGTCCCACGCGCGGAGCGACGTGCTCGTCGGCCTGCGCCCTCGAGATAGAGATCCTCGACGTGGAGGGAACCTGCCTGGCCGCGCATTCGAGGGCGTACGGCCAGGCCAGCACCAGCAGCGAGGACCCGTCCATGCAGTTGGCGATGCTGTGCAACAGGCCGAACGCGTGGCGCAACAGCCTCGTGCGGCAGATGCTGCCCGACCCGTTGCGCGAATGGCTCGACCTGCAGGACGAGACGGCGAGGCGAGGCGCGTTGCAGACCCTCAAACGCGTGGACAGGGAATCCGGCTGGGCCGACGCGGTCGAGGCGATGCTCACGGCCCTTGAATCGACCGGCGGGGTCGGCAGGGCCGACGTCACGCTCCTCGCGGCCAGGCTCGCGGAGGGCGTGGAACGCGTCGAATACGAGGACGACAGGCCCGACCCGGGCGAATACGACATCGCCTTCACCACCACGGACGCGGAAGGAGCGCAATGATGGCCGCGAGGAAAGACGAGGGGCTCTACGCGAAGGCCAGGAGACTGTTCATATCCAAAGCGACGATGGACGATTTCACGGGCTGGGCCACGCCCCGGCAGACGGAGGCCGTGTCCAGGCTGTTCGACACGGAACTGGCCAACAGGGAACGCTCGAAACGCGAGCGTCTCCTGCGCCGCGCCAGGTTCCCCGTCGTCAAGGGCCTGGACGGCTACGACTTCTCGAACGTGAGGCTCCCGGACGGGTACGCGCTCGACGGCCTGCTGGACCTGGACTTCGTGCCCCGCGCGCAGGACCTGGTGTTCTACGGCAAGACCGGCAGGGGCAAGACCCACCTCGCGATCGGCCTGGGCATGAGGGCCGTGGAACGGGGCCTGAACGTGCGGTTCCACCAGACCGCGGAGCTCGTGCTCCAGCTCGGCAAGGCCAAACGCGACGGGAGCCTGGACGCGATGCCCGGGGACTTCGGCAGGGCCGACCTGATCATCCTGGACGAGTTCGGCTACGTGCCGTTCGACATCGACGGGGCCCGTCTGCTCTACCAGATCATCGCGGGCAGTTACGAGAGGCGGAGCATCGTGTCCGCCACGAACATCGAGTCCGGCAAATGGGGCACGATATTCGCGGACGACAAGCTCGCTGCCGCGATCATCGACAGGATCGTGCACCACGGACGCCTGCTCGAGTTCACCGGGCAGAGCCGCCGCGTCAGCGAGGCGCTCATGTTCGGCAGGACTCCCGCGGGGACCGCGTCCGGGTCCAAGGAGAAGACAAAGGAACCGGCCGGAGCGCTCCTTGACTAAAACCGAAAATTTTTCGTGACTAATCACGAAACGCCAACTTGACTAAATGCAAACCACCGGAATCCCTCGTGACGCTTCGAAGGCGGAGGGAACGAGCCTCTTTTGGGAATCCCGGCCGACGGCCTCCACGCGCGCTGCTGGGCGTCTCGGATAATGAGACAGGACGGGGTTATAACGCGTTATCATCCGGCGTCAATTCGCGTTTCTGACACGTCCTATAAACAAAACATATGGCCGAGGATTTTACATCCCCCACTTTCCCGGCGTACCGTCCTACGTCATATACGGTAACGCTTTCCGAAGAGAGGGAGACAAATGAGAAGGAACAAACTGTTCACCACGGTGGTCGCGGCGCTTGTGGCGGTCGGCTCGTTGGGTGCGCTGGCCGGATGCGGCACCGCGAACGCGAAGGAATCCGACAACGGGGTCAAGACCGTTAAATTCGTTCTCGAGTCCCAGGATCCGCCGTACTCCTACGCGGACAAGAACGGCAATCCGGCCGGTTTCGACCTCACCGTGCTTAAAGCCATCGACAAGAAGCTCGACAACTACAAGTTCGAATACAGCGTCGTCGACTACCAGACCGCGTTGGTCGGAACCAAGCAGGGCAAGTACGACGCCCTGATCGGCGCGTTCTTCGAGACCCCCGCCCGAGCCAAGCAGTATCTGCTCTCCAAGCCGTACAACTATTTCTTCATGAACCTCATCGTCCCGGAGGACAGCAAGATCGAGAGTCTGGAGGATCTTGATGGCAAGACCCTCGACCCGATTGTTCCGACAGACGGACGTTACGTGGCCATTCAGAACTGGCTCAAGCGCAATCCCGATGTCAAGATTGAGGTTCCCACCGTCACCAACCAGGAGACCTTCCAGGATATGTTCAACGCGGTGCATGACGGCACTTACGACGCGGTCTATCTGTCCAAGGCGCAGTACGACGGCGTGGCCGACACGCTCGGATACAAGCTCAAGGTGACCGATCCGGTGGACGCCGCGGGAACCGTGATCCTGTACAACAAGAAGAACGGCGAAGTTCAGAAGGCCATCGACGAGCAGATCGATGCCTTGATCAAGGACGGCACTCTCGGCAAGATCAGTGAGAAGTACTTCAAGCAGGACAACTTCCAGAAGGCCCGCGAGCTTGGCGCCTTCAAGGACTGACCCGACGGAACGAGGTGAAACGTCATGCCGTCCGACCTGTTGACGGGCGTGCTGCCCAGAATACTGCAGTACCTGCCGGCCACTTTGCTGTACTGGATCGTGCCGTCGGTGCTGGCCCTGTTCCTCGGCACACTGCTCTGCGTCGTCAGGGTCGGACGGCATAACATCCTCTACTGGCTCTGCACGGTGTTCATCTCGTTCTTCCGCGGCACCCCGGGGATTGTGCAGATTTACCTCGTGTTCTTCGGACTGCCGAAGGTGTTCTACCTCTTCGGATTGGACATCGACGACTGGGATCCCGGGGTGTTCTTCATCATCGCGACGGCCCTGAATCTTTCGTGCTTCATCTGTGAGACGTTGAGGGGAGGCTATCTGGGCGTCGACAGGGGACAGATCGAGACGGGGCTGAGCATCGGCTACAACCGAGTCCAGAACTTCATCCACGTCATCGCCCCTCAGACACTCAAAGTCGCGGTCCTCAACCTGAAGAATCTCGAGATAGACGTGCTCAAGGACACTTCGGTCGCCTACACGATTGGAGCCGTCGAGATCCTTGGTTCGGCCAAGGCGATCATATCCGCACAATACGGCACCGGACAGCTTTGGATACTAGGCCTCGTCGCGATTATCTACTTCGTGCTGTGCTCGTTGATAGAGGTCGGCTTCACCCTCGCCTCGCATCGCATGGAACGCTATGAAAGGAGGTATGCCTGATGGAACTCGACTATGATTTCATGGTCACGGACTTCCCCACCGTTTTGGCGGGATTGCCGAAGACCCTGATACTCACTTTTTGGTCGACGCTGTTCGCGCTGCTGATCGCCCTGATATTCGGATGCGTGATCCTGTCCAACGCCCCGGCGTTCAAACAGCTGGTGGTCGCCCTCAACACGTTCATCAAGGGCGTACCTCTTGCCGTGCAACTACTCTTCTGCTATTACGCGGTCCCGTTCGTGGCAAAATGGCTCGGTTCCATCGGCATCTATGACTTCAATCCACGGCACATCCCGTATTTCCCCGCGGCGGTAGTGGCGATAGCCTGCAATTTCGGCGCCTACATAACCGACGTGGTCGTCTCGTCGGTCAAGGCCGTGGACCGAGGCCAGATCGAAAGCGCGCAGTCCGTCGGCATGACTGGACTGCAGACGGCTCTGCACGTCATTGTCCCGCAGGCGGTTGTGATATCGCTGCCAAGCATGACCAACTACTTCATCTGGTTGTTGAAGGGCACGAGCCTGGCCTCGTTGATCAACGTGACCGAAATGCTCATCACCGCGCAGATCAGTGCCGCCGACGGATACCAGTACTTAGAGGCATACATCGATGCGGCGCTGATTTACTGGGTCGTGTGCGCGGCCATCGAATTTGGGTCGGAACGACTCTTCAAACGCGTGGGATTCTTCCTGAAGCCGGCACGCGCGTAAATATTGGACATTCAGACAGAACAATCAAACAAACCCAAGGAAGAAGGCCGATCATGGCATTCGAAAACAACACTCCTCATCTGCGCAACAAGACCGTCGACGCCACAAGAGAGATCTCGGAACGCCGCGCGGCGACCATCAGCAGGATGGTGGACGAGGCCGCGAAGCGAGGCCTCGACGACGAATTCGCGTACGATGCGGTAGCCGATTACGGAAGGGACAACGCCAAGGAATTCCGCAAGACCCTGAAAGATCCCGATTCATTCCAAGAGTTCATCGACAATTTCGGCACCGACCACAACCGTGAGATTTACGAGATGGAAACGGTCAAGAAGACCGACGACGAGCTCGAGATCGACTTCCACTACTGCCCGTACGTCACCCAGTGGGTACGCCAAGGAAAGAATCCGCAGCAAATTGCCCGCTTGTGCGAGATTGCTATGGCTGGCGACCACGCCTTCGCGGCCCAGTTCCCACATGTGAAGTTCTCCCTCGAAGGCACCATCGCAGACGGCAAGCCGGTATGTGTGTTGCGTTTCAAGAAGCAGTGAAAGGAAACAGGCTGTATGACTGGACATGATACCGGCGAAACGGTCGTTTCGCTGAAGGGAATCCGCAAGTCCTTTTCCGGGAACGAGATCCTCAAAGGCGTGGATCTGGAGGTGCGCAAAGGTGAGGTGCTGTCCATCCTTGGACCAAGCGGCTCCGGTAAGACCACGCTCCTGCGCTGCGTGAATGCCTTGGAAAGACCGGACGCCGGTATCGTCCGCGTCGATGGAACCACCATCGATTTCAGCGGCAAAGTGCCGAACAAGCAGATACTCGAACTACGCCGCAAGACCGCGATGGTGTTCCAGAACTACAATCTGTTCAAGAACAAGACGGTTCTGGACAACGTCACACAAGGTCTGACCGTCGTGCGTGGCGTCGCCAAGAACGAAGCCAGGGAAAGAGCGTTGAAGGCCCTGTCAAGCGTCGGGATGGACGGGTATGAGGACAGGTATCCGGTGCAGCTGTCCGGAGGACAGCAGCAGCGCGTCTCCATCGCTCGCGCTCTCGCGATTCGCCCGGACGTGATTCTGCTGGATGAACCCACTTCAGCCCTTGATCCCGAACTCGTCAGCGACGTCAACGATGTCATCACAAAAGTCGCCGGCACCGGTGTCACGATGATCCTTGTGACCCATGAAATCCGTTTTGCAAGGAATGTAGCGTCACGGGTCGTTTTCGTGGAACAAGGTAACATCATCGAGGAGGGAACCCCCGAACAGGTCATCGATAATCCCCAGTCACCCCGAATCAAGGAATTTCTCAGCAAGATGATGGCGAAATGACTTCCGACACGGGCAACGACCAAGCACGCCCCCGAATGGTTCATGCGGGGGCGTGCTTGTCTTTACCGCTCCTGTCCCACGGCCAATGGCGATGTGGAACAGGATCCCATCACCTCAATGTCTCGACCATTCCCATGTCGAATGATGGTCCGGCGAACGATTCGCCGAAATACATGCCGTAGATCGCGGACAGGGCCTCGCATGCGGGCACCCGCACATCCAGCAGACGCCCGAGTTCGACCAGCGGGCTGATGCCGAAGGGCACGTCCTCGTGGATAAACCGGTGCGAGACGTCCATCGGACCATGGACGTTCGTATACACCGGATTGTTCGAGAAGAGTTCCCGCAACGTCGCATAATGGCGTCCCCAGAACCTGTTGAGCTGCCTGACGATCGGGGTGTATCCGCATCCAAGCGCCTCCGCCAGGGATTCACGCTCGGCGTCGACGGCCAGGATGAGCCCCTCCGCTCTTTCCGTGAACCCGTCCACCAGCATCCTGTAGGAGGCGCCTTCCTCGATCCTCGTCATGTTCAGAAGGCACAGCGGGGCATGAATGATCGGATTGGGGGCAGCCAGGGAAGTGGCGAAGACGGACGCGTCATGGTGCACCTCACCGTACACGGTCCGCAGGAAGGAATCGATGACATGATCCACGTCATGGTCGGTCGCGTATGCGACCTCGATGGACGACTTGACGCCACTGACATGGACCGACACCGGAGAATCGCCGGTCCCGTCGAACGACGCCTGCGCCACATACGGCATCCCGGCCGCCTCGGCGATGGTCACGTCTTCCGGAACAACGTATTCCTCAGAGAAAGCCTGGTACGCCTCGTACGCGCCCCAATTGCCGTTGAATACGAGAATCCGCAAAGGCCGGCGAAGCGATTCCCGCCAGGCGCGTCTTATCGTTTCGAAGATTGCGCGGTGCGCGTTCGCCCACGCGCACACGATTACAAGATCGGCACCGGCCAGGACCTGAACGGCATCGTCGCTCGCCGGTATGTTCCAAGAACCATCCAGCACGCCAGTCGACCTGACCGCATGCGATTGGATTGTCCGCGCCTTACCGGTGTTACGCGTGTACAGCATCGGCTCGAAGCCAAGGGACGAAAGATGGATCGCCGTGGCCAATCCCGTGTTTCCCGCTGAGAATACCACTACCTTCATTGCGTTTCCTTCTTACTGTGAGACAATCAAAACCAATGGTATGTAGAAGGAAGCAGGGAAAACGCTTCGTCCGTTATACAAATTCCATATAAGGTATCACAGATACGAATCGCAACATCAGGCTCATGCTACCGACAGGGGGACGCTGACCAGTCTCAAATACAGAGCAACACGAGGCCATGACATGCAATTTGTCAGGAAGCCGCTACTATAGTCATACCACGTTTCAGCCTCGGCTCACGTATCCCATAGGCGGATGCTTCCTCCCATTGCGAATTCCAACACCGCATGGAATCATTTGATGATGCACAATCCTCCTCCAGAGATGCTGACTCTCCTAGCTTTTAGCAGTCCGTGGATTGCCTCCTCGAGGGCGTCATGTATCTTGTTGCTGAAACTCGTGAAACCATAAATCAGGTAGGCTTCGTCAAACAGCGAAAGGCCAAAAAAGACCGTCACGGAATCCAAGGAGCCATCCGCCAAGCCGACCGTGGTCCCAAACATGTCGGATGTGGCCGGCCTGGCGGACGCGCTGGCGTCGATGGAGAGGAGACTGGCGGAGATGCAGGCCCGCCTGGACGAGCTGGACGCCGGCATCGAGGCCAGACGGCGGACCGAACGCGAGCTCGACATCCAGATCGCGATCCGGAAGGGCACGTTGGAACTGTTGGGAAAAGAGCCGGGCGCAGCCCCGGAAAACCCGGCCAGCCGCGAGAAGACCCTCCTCGTCAAGACCGCTGGCGAGACGATGGGCGTGACGGCCAGGAGCCTGCTGCCCGTAGTGGGCATCGCGCGCAGCGCGTACCACTACCAGCTCGCCGCCATGAAACGGCCCGACAAGGACGCGCCGCTGCTGGAGCTCGTGCGCGAGGCGTTCGGGAACGGCGAACGCAGGCACGGATACAAACGCGTCCATCTGGAGCTGAAGAGCATGGGGATACGGGTGTCGGCGAAACGGGTCATGAGGCTCATGGCCAAGCATAGCCTGGTGCCCCTGTTCAAGAGCGCGAAACGGTACAGCTCGTACAAGGGCGAGCTGACCAAGGCGCCGAGGAACCTGGCGGACCGCGATTTCCACGCCGAGAGGCCGAACATGCTGTGGGTCACGGACCTGACTGAGTTCTCCATCCCCGCGGGCAAGGTCTACCTGTCGCCGGTCATCGACTGCTACGACGGCATGCCGGTGGCGTGGACGATCGGCACGAGCCCGAACGCCGCGCTGGCCAACCAGATGCTTTTGGACGCGTGCTCCACGCTCAAGGACGGAGAGAAGCCGGTCATCCATAGCGACCGTGGCTGCCACTATAGGTGGCCGGAATGGATCCGCATCTGCAAGGAGCATGATCTGACGCGTTTCATGAGCGCGAAGGGCTGCTCACCGGACAACGCCGCCGCCGAGGGGTTCTTCGGCAGGCTCAAGCAGGAGTTCTTCCACAAGCGCAGCTTCAGGGGCGTGTCGATGAACGGGTTCATCGGCATGCTGGACGACTACATGGTCTGATACCGGGACAAGAGGATCAAGACGGAGTCCGGACATGGGCATCATGGACCGGCGCAGGATGCTGGGTCTTGTGGCATGATTGGTGGTGATGGAATCAACGACGAGTCCAACAAAACGGCACCAGTCCCATCACGAAACGCCAACTTGACTAAATACAGCACGGCGAATCCTAAGGACGCCGAACGGGACGACGATGTGGCGTAGCTGCCTACCTCGCCGGACTGGTGGGTGCGTGTGTGCCTGCTCATCGGCGGCGTGCTGCTGTTCCTCGTATTGGCGTCCTTGGCATGGTGGAAACGGCGCGTGTCACGCTCCGTGACGTTCGTCCCGCGTCATTCACGGCGCCACGGTCCGCCACGAAAACGGTCGTGACGGACCGTGGCGTTGCCGGATCCCGACGACGTACGGCCTTCCGTTCCGGTCTCCGGGCCTGAGCGGGAAATCCGCGGATCGCGTGGTGCCACCATGCCCGGCGGACGGACGGCTTCGCCGTCCCTATGCGTGGGCGAGTTCGCGGGTCAGTGTGTCGCGCATGAACTGGCTGCGGGTCTCGCCCAGAGTCTTGGCTCGCGCGTCCAACGCGTTCCTCTGGGCCTTTGTCACCTTGAACGTGATGCTCACCAGCTCCTCGCCGTCGAGCGAGGGCCTGCCCTGCGGGCGTACGACCCATTCGCCCGGGGTTCCGGGGTACTCGCCGCGTTCGGCCTTGTCGGCCATGCGTTCGAAGTCCGCGTCGCTGAGGGTGATGCCGCCCTTGAGTTTGTATTCCATCGTGCGCTCCTTTCCTAAAGCTCCAGTTCCCTTGCCATCTTCCTGGTGAGCCTCATGGCGTGGTAGGCGATGAAATCTCCGTCCTCCTGCTCCGCCAGCAGCAGCTCGATCAGGTTGCCCGACTTGTCGGGGCCGGCCGCCGCGTAGATGCAGGGGATATCGAAGTTGCGGCGTCTGACCGCTGTGGCGTTGCGCCACGCGCATCGGATGTCCTCCTCCGACAGCCCGTGCTTCAGGGCTCGTGGCAGGATGATTACTTTGCCTTCCAATGGTTCTCCAGACATCGGATCCAACCGTCTTACTTTATTATAATACGATATCGTAGGACGATTTATGGAAAATCATGTTCCTAAAACGGACGTTTCCGGAACGGAGGACGGACCGGCCGCCGCGTCCGCGACACTCCGGCGGAAAGCGTTCCGAAACCCGTCCCGTAATCAGCGTTCCGGAACTCCGTGCCTGTGACGGGTAGTGGTATGGTCTGTGGCATGGCGAGCATGATTTACGGATACGCGAGGGTCAGCACCGGCGACCAGACCACCGACCTGCAGAAGGATGCGTTGGTGAAGGCGGGATGCGACCGGATCTTCACGGACGTGGCGTCCGGCGCGAAGGCGCACCGTCCGGAACTGGACCACATGCTCGACCTCCTGCGTGAAGGCGACACCGTCGTGGTGTGGAAGCTGGACCGTCTCGGCCGAAGCATGCAGAATCTGGTCGACCTGATGACCATGTTCGACGAGAGGGGAGTGCAGTTCCGCTCGCTGACCGAATCGATCGATACGAGCACTCCCGGCGGCACGCTCGTGTTCAACATCTTCGGATCGCTCGCACAGTTCGAGCGCGACCTGATCCGTGAACGCACCAGCGCCGGACTCGAAGCCGCGCGTGCCCGCGGCAGGAAGGGCGGACGTCCAGCCAAGCTCGATGAGAAGCAGGTCAAAGAAGTGCGGCGTCTGTATGGGGCTAAATCAGTGACTGTTAATCAGATTGCTGCGATGATGAACGTGGGGCGTTCTACCATCTATAGGTGTGTGAAAGATGAATAAGTAGCTCCAAATATCGAACGTTGATTCGTTGTGCTTGGGCTGCGATTGAATTACCGAATAATATCGGCTACAGCGGTGTTCAAACTATATCCAACTGGCCTCATTGACTCAAGTAAGTTCGGATCCGGTGTACAGGTGGCCCCCATTCATAATGTCTCCAAACCCCGCTCCATCATTGATTCGGGCACATTTATCTAATGTGATGAGTTTATTGTTATAGGGGGGAAACGTGTGATGCTCATCAAAATCCGCTATTGTACATGGAAAATCATTACTAGTTCCAATTACGTCTTCGGCTGATAGAAGCCTCCCTAAAAGTCTCTATCAGCTATTGGCGCACTGTTGTGATGGATAAATTGGCATTATGGATGTTTTAGTGCAGGACGAAGGCGAAAAGGGTGGTTCGGACGATGAGGTCTGGTCGTGGTGTCCAGTTGCCAATGTCGTGGACGCGCACGAGACCGGCCAGGACCATCACATCATGCACGGTACGAAGATATTCTCGGCCGGAACGAAGGTCTATATCTCCAGTGAGTGGGCGGATACGAGAACGATTGGCGGTTCGTTCAAGGTCATCGGTCGCGCGCGCAAAAGCCATCGCTTGGTCTGCGCGTGGCTGAGATGGGATCGTATGGAAAATGTGCGCTTGCGCAGGGTGTTCTCTCCGGCAGTGTTGAGGATTATGGCCAGGATGAGCAGGCAGACGGGTGAGGTCGATCCGTCAGGGTTCGTCTCCTGGTGGGGCAACAGCAACGAGGACCGCGACGGAATCATCCGCCGGTTCGGGCTAAAAGAGCATGAGTAGTGCACGCTTTTAAAGCGTCTTCGATGTTGTAAGACGTACTTTATTGGCCGGATAAGTGTCCTGCGACAGCACTACCGGATGGCCAGTGGAATCAAGCGCTCTGGAAAATACGCGCAACAGTGGAGCGCCTGTCTGCAATTTCAGATGTCGTATGCAACGGCCCATTCCCGGCACAACTTCGATGGATTCCTCGACAGTATGGATGTCGGCGCTGCAAACCGTTCTCAACAGTTGATAGATGGACCGGGTCAAATCCAGCTCTAGGAATGACGGATAGTCTCGCTGATTGATGTAGGTTTGCTCGTATGAGATGGGTTCTCCGTCAATCGTACGGGTTCGTTCGATACGCATCAGCTGGCTGCCGATAGATAAGCCGAAGCCCAGGCAAATGTTTTCTGGACATTCGCGCACATCAGCTTGGAGCACTGTCGTTTCGCATTTCAGCCCCTGTGAGGCAAGCATGATAGGCAATCCCGAAGCAGAGCCGCTAGATCTGTCTATCAGTCCTGCGGACTTTGTGACTATATCGATTCGTGATACCTGCGCGTGGGAAGCGATGTCTTTGATGATGACCGTTCCGCCACGGCCTGGAAAAGTCTTGATTTCGCCTTGGGTGCGCATGAGATTCAATGCGGCACGGATGGTGGCTCGAGAAGCAAACAGCGTTTCGGCAAGGGCACGTTCCGAAGGTAGTTTGTCTCCGATGGAAAGTTCCTTCTGTTCCGCAAGGAGATGGATGTCGCAAATGGCCCGGCGCACCGCCGGGCCTGGTGTTGTGTTAGCTGTCATGCACATAAGGACAGTTATAGTGCCTCGGAGTCTCTTTCGTTGGTGCGGATGCGCACGGCGCGTTCCACATTACGCACGAAAATCTTGCCATCGCCGAAACTGGAAGTGGCTAGTCTGTCGACGACCGCGTCGATGATTGCGTCCACCTGCTTATCCGGTACGACGGTGCGTACGCTGATTTTCGGCAGTAGGTTGACGCCTCGCTGCTCATCGCGCGTGTATACCTGCTTGAGGCCACGTTGATGTCCGTAGCCCATGACGAAGTCGACGGTGATGCCGCAACTGCTGCATTGGTCGAGGACGTGTTTGAGGGCTTCGAGTTTTTCGGAATTTATGATGAATTCGATTTCCTTCATGATGCTCCTTAGGAAGGTCGCCGACAGGGTATATGGGAAATGAGGCGGGGAGGCACCATGGTGTTGATGCCTCCCCTCAATGTGAATCAGGGAAAGAAAGAGCTAGTATTCGAGGACGCCTTCCGGAGTCTTCATCCACACGGTGGAGTTCTCTCCCCTGCCGTGCCATTTGACGAGCATGCACCCCCAGAGAACCAGGCCGACGGCCATGTATCCAGCGAAGCCGAGCCAAGTCTGAGTACCGATGCCAATGGTGCAGAAGAACGCCACGACGATAGAGATGATGAGCGATGCGATTTTCATGGCCATGCCACCAGGAGTGACGTACGGACGATCCCATTCGGGATGCTTAAGTGCGAGACGGATGGACGAAATGCTGGACAATGCGTAGCAGATGGCGCATGCGAAGGCCATCAAGTCGAAGAACGCGGTGATGGACTTCATGGCAAGGAATGCTACGGAAATGGCCAGAATCAGGATGTTTGGCAGGATGGGCTGTCCGTAACGGTTGCACTTGGAGAAGGACTTCGGCAGGAAGTTCTGTCGTCCCATCGCGAAGAGCATGCGGACCGCGGAGTACCAGAATCCAAGCACCGAGGTGCCGATTGGAAAGAGCACTCCGAAGATGCCGAGCAGTACCACAAACCAGCTCATGAAGCTCGCGCCGCCGAATGTCTGGCGTAACACTTCGAAAGTAATGAACGCAGAACCATCAAACGAGTAGGACGACCAGTTCATGCAGCCGGCGACTGCGAAGTAGAAGATGGCATAGATTGCGCCGCAAGTCAGTACGGAGCCGAGGATTGCCTTGCTCTGGCTCTTGATCGGGAAGGTTCCTTCCTCGACCATTGCCGGCACTGTTTCGAAACCAAAGTATGGGGTGATGAGGAACGCGCAGCCGATAATCCATCCGATGCCGGTTCCGTAATCGCTTGCTTTGGCGTTTGCGAAGAAATTGGTGAAGTTGGCGATATCCCAATGGCCGGAGAAGAAAAGCAGAAGGGAGGTCAGCACGATGCCGCCGATGGCGGTGAACAGCATGATGGTCTGCACACGTCCGGCCACCACGTTCTTGCATAGGCTGATTCCGCACCAGATGCACAGGCAGATGGCTCCCACGATGGTTGCCTTGGTGCCGGAAAGCGAGTTCCCTAAGAACTGGTAGTTCAGCCAGTCGAGGATGCCGAGCACGCCCGCGGCGGGAACTGCAAGCCAAGCGCACATGATGAGCCATGCGGACCAGAAGCCGGCATGCTTGTTAAGTCCTACCGTATTGAACACGAGGCATGATCCGGTGCTTGGCAACATGGTGGACAATTCTGCGTATACGAAGCCGATCGGAAGAATCATCGCGGTCATGAGAATGAATCCAAGGAAGGTGGCCGGACCGCAGTACGACAGGAAGATGCCGTCCCAGTAGCACATGAAGGTGAAGATGGCTCCCGTCGCCAGCGTGTAGACGTATAGGAGCCGGAGTGATCTTTTCAATCCTCCTGTGGGTTTTGTTGTGGTCGCGGCCGATGTTCTCGGCATTGTTTGGGTGGTCATGGTCTTTTTCCTCTCTTATGAATGAGTCTGCTTTCTATTCGATAGCTGTTGCTTTCTGTGTCGTACGGGTCTCCTTCCTGGTCATCCGAACAGTCGGAGGTAACGATCGGCGAGTTCCATGGTCCCTTCGGTGAATCCGACGGATAGGTCTTTGACTGGATCGGAGTCGAGGTGGCTTGCGATCCATGCCATGAGTTGCATACGCCGCATCATGATGAACGTGTCGATTTCCATGAAATCCGTGTCGGTGAATGGTAATACTTTACGGTATCCGTCGAGCCATGCGTTCACCAGATCGGGAACAATCTGTTTGGTCTCGATGAAGGATAGGGCACTGGCCAAGTCGTGTAGATGCCAGCCGAATCCGCAGTCATCGAAATCGATGACCTTGACCTGGTCACCTTCCACCAGCAGGTTGGAGACTCGTAGATCCGCGTGGATAAGACCGAAGTTCCGTTCATTACGCCCATACCGTTCGAGTCGTTTTTTGATGACGTGTGAGCAGCGGTCCAATTCGTGTTCGATTTCGGCAGTCAGGTCCGGCATCGCCTTCCACGGACCCCAGATCGCATGGTCGCCGATGATGGTGTCGTACGTCCATGTGCAACGCTTGAGACGTTTGGTGCCATTCCAGATTTCGGTTTGACGATGCAGATACGCGGTGGTCTCGCCAAGTGCTTCGTACTGGCGGACAGCGTTCTTCTCGTCATTTTCATCTGGTGATGCGCCTTCGAGGAATTCGCAGATTACGCAGTAATAGTCTTTGCCGTCGGGCCCTTTGACGATTTGGATGTTCGAGCCGTCCATGGCCTCCAATGGGTTGGCTACGAGCAATGGAGTGTAATCGTTAATCTGGCGCAGCCAAGCCATCTCACCTTGATATTCCTCCAACGTATGGTAACCGGGACGTCCCACGCGCAGCACGCCGTCCTTGCTACCGGTTTCGGGATTCACGACTAAGTAAGTTGCGTTCTCAGACAATTGAAGAAGACGTGCTTCGTCGGCCGCTCCAAATGGGTACCTACGGAGTGCCTGAGTGGCGACGTCATTGAATAAGCCAGTGTTCGCAAAGATCGACATAATGGCTCCTTCACTGTCCCATCGACGTTGTTTCCGGCAGCGTCGAGCCTCCGTCGATGACCATCTGCGTGCCGGTCAGGTAGCTTGCCTCATCACTTGCGAGGAACGCGCACAGTTCGCCACATTCCTCAGGAGTGCCGAGACGTCCCAGCGGAACCGCTGATGCGATTGCTTGAATGGCACGTTCCGGATTGTCGGGATCGGATTGGCGTGCCATGCCCTCGACCAGAGGTGTGCGGATATAGCCGGGACAAATGCAGTTCACACGTATGTTCTTGTCCGCGAACTCACGGGCGAGTGCTTTGGTCAAACCGACCAGAGCGGCTTTAGTGGTCGCGTATGCGGCCTCGCCTGGGTCGGCCACCATGTCTCCGGTTACCGACGAGGTGATGACGATCGCGCCGCCTCCTGCCGCGATGATGGACGGAATGACCGCTTTGCAGGCGTTCCATACGCCTTTGATGTTGACATCGATGTGGCTGTCGCGCCAAGAATCATCCTTAGTGAGGAAGTCTCCCAGCACGCAAATGCCGGCATTGCAGTCGAGCACATCAATACGACCGTATGCGTCGAGCGCGGCCTGGGCCAAGGCCTTGCAACTGTCGTAGTCGCTTACGTCACAGCGAACGCCTATTGCATCATATCCGTCACTGCGCAGCTCCTCAGCATATTTGAGCACATGTTCACCACGCGCTGCAAGCACTACTTTCGCGCCCTGCTGGGCAAACACTCTGGCGATGCCGGATCCGATGCCTTTGGATGCGCCGGTCACGATTGCGACTTTGCCTTCAAGCTTTCCCATTATTGTCTCCTTACGCTATGTACGATGTCGCCGGTCACAGCCCAAGCGCCGTGAGGGATTCTTCCAAGGCCGTCATGTAGCGGTTCACATCGGACTCGCTGAATACCAGCGGCGGACGGATCTTCATGATGTTGCCGTATGAGCCGCAGTTCGAGGTGAGGACGCGATGCTGACGCATCTGCTCGATAAGGCTCAGCACTTCGATGCTGAGTGGATCACCTGTTTCGGGATCGTCGAATTCGACTCCGATGTACAGGCCAGCGCCGCGCACGTCGGCGATGGACGGATGGTCTTTTGCAAGTTTCTGGAGTTCGTTTTTGAATAGAGCTCCCACACGATGCGCATTGCCCATGATGTCCTCGCCATCCATGACCTCCAAAGTGGCTTTAGCGGCGGCCATTGCGACGGGATTGCCGGCGAACGTGTTGAAGTATGGAATCTTGTCGTTGAACGTGTCGAGGATTTCGTGGCGAACCGCGGTCGCCGAGCAGGCAATGCCATTTGCCATCGGCTTGCCCATGGTCACGATGTCCGGAACGATGCCATGGCGGGCGAATCCCCAAAAGGCCTCGCCTGTACGACAGAATCCCGGTTGCACTTCGTCGGCAATGTAAAGGCCACCTTCCTCGTGGACTGCATCGGCGACCTTGGCGAGCCAACCCGGTTTGCCGGGGAAAATTCCATCGGATGAGAAAATCGAGTCGACCAGCAATGCCGCAAACTTGATGCCGTGCCTCTTCATACGTGCGATTTCCGCTTTCAACGCTTTGATCATGTAATCGCCGATTTCATCCTCGCCAATCGCGTGGGTGTCCGGCGTGGGAAGGATGCCGGCTTCGAGTGACAATGCTTGTCCTTTGCCGATGGATGGAGAAAAAGAGGAAACCAAATCCGTGTTGCCATGGTAGGCCTCGTTCGTAATGATGATGCCACGACCGCCGGTATAGTTTCGTGCGATGCGGATGGCCAGATCATTCGCTTCCGAACCGGTGCACTGATAGGTGATACGATCGATTTCCCTCGGCATCTTCGCGATGAGCGCTTCGGAATAATCGAGAATGGTCTCATGAAGGTAACGGGTGTGCGTGTTCAGCGTGGCGGCCTGTTTGGCGATCGCTTCGACTACATGCGGATGGCAATGACCTACTGAAACCACATTGTTATAGGCATCGAGATAGTCGTTGCCCTTTTCATCGAAAACGTGGCTACCTTCACCCCGAACGATTTCAACCGGGTCCTTATAGAACAGACGATAGCCCTTGCCAAGGATGCGGCGGCGACGAACCAATTCGCGTTTGTTCTCATCCAGTCCGTCAAGATTGGAATCATCGAATCTGTTCATGTCGAGAATCGTTGTCTTCTCAGCCATGATTCCTTCTTTCGCTCCATATTTTTCATGTGATGCGCTTAGGAATAAGTTCGAATTGTTTCTTACTGATGACGGAAAAATTGCTTTAAAGCATTTCAAACCAAAAAACAGACCAAAGGAGCTGCGGACGTTTTCTTGGAGACTGAACGAAAGGATTATGGTATGTCCGGTCCCGAGGAACGACGGTGCGCGGTGGACTTGTACTCCGCCACGCCGATGACCACGGCCCAGGTGGTGAGGCATCTGGGCCATCCGACCAGGCAGTGCCTGGAACGCTGGCTGGCAAAGGATCCCGGGCATGCCGGCCATATGGCGGAACCAATCATCCCACTGGAGACGAGGACCAAGGCAGTCGAACCGGTGCCGGGCGCATGCGCGGAAGCGGGCCGCAACTGCTCGGCGCGGGCGTCGGAGCTGTCCACAACCGGGTCAAGTGTTTATGGTCAAATAAACGTGTACGGCGTCACCACCAAATCTGAACGGCATGAGCGTTCATATTGGACACGGACGGCGGCCGGAAACGGCATCGGCGGAAGAAAAGCGCCGGTGCCGTACGGTTCCTGATAGATTCCCGAGTGCTAACAACCACACATGGTTCTCGGGAGGAAAGGAATGACGACACCGGTGCGTGTTCAACAGAGTATCAGGCAACTCGAGACGAAAGGCCTGACGCATACCCAGATAGCAAGGGAACTGGGCGTTTCTCGGACGACCGTGGTCAAGTACGCGACCCGCGACTATTCGCCGACGCCCACGGCGGGGAGGGAGGGAAGCCGGTCATTGGTAGTCGGCGAGTACGCGCGCAAGGCCGACGAATGGCTCGAGGCCGACCTGCGTATGCCGCGCAAGCAGCGGCATACCGCCCGGCGCGTGCACGAGCGGCTCGTGGATGAATGCGGTTTCGAAGGCAGCTACTCGTCGGTGCAGCGTTGGGTCAAGCGGTGGCGGCAACGCCACCGGGGGCGAGGCCGAGGGGTT
Organism: Bifidobacterium ruminantium DSM 6489; assembly: GCF_000770925.1. Taxonomy (GTDB): domain Bacteria; phylum Actinomycetota; class Actinomycetes; order Actinomycetales; family Bifidobacteriaceae; genus Bifidobacterium; species Bifidobacterium ruminantium. The sequence goes on from NZ_JDTK01000017.1 coordinate 17,663, forward strand.
CAGCGAGCTGGAATGGGCGCCAGGCAGCGCGCAGGTCGATTTCGGCCAGGCCCTGGCCGTGATCGCGGGCGTGGAACGGACCGTGCATTTCCTGGTGGTCTCGTTCCCGTATTCGAACATGCGGTACGTGGCCGCGCTGCCGGGAGAGACCGCGGAATGCGTGTGCCATGGACTGAACAGGGTGTTCTCCCATGCCGGCATGGTTCCCCGCGTGCTGGTGTTCGACAACGCCACCGGGGTCGGCCACCGCAGGGCCGACGGGACCGTCACCCAGACGAGGCTGTTCTCGCTGTTCTGCGCGCATTACGGCTTCGAGACGAGGTTCTGCAACCCCTATTCCGGTTGGGAGAAGGGAAGCACGGAGAACGCGGTCGGCTTCCTGCGCCGCAACCTGATGGTGCCGACGCCGTCCGCGGAGGGGTGGGACCGGCCCGCCGACGCGTGGCTGGAACGCTGCGACGGGCTCGCGCGCGGCGACCACTACCGCGAGGGCGTGCCGATCCGCGGCCTGTTCGAGACGGATCTCGACCACATGCTCCCGCTTCCGCCGTCCATGTTCGACGCGTGCGACTGGCGTGGCGTGAAGGCCGACGGGACCGGAACGGTCACGATCGACTCGAACCGCTACCTCGCGGGCCCGAAATGGCATTCCATGCGTCTCATGGCCGGCGTGCGGGCCCTGCGGGTCGAGCTGCGTTCCATGGACGGCGAGCCGATCGTCACGTTGGAGCGCAGGTGGGGGGCGGCCCCGATACGGCGATGGATCCGCTCTCGCTGCTCGCCATCATCGCATGCAAGCCGCGTTCGTGGGGAGAGAGCCCGATACGCTCCGAGTTCCCGGAGGAGACGCGCGCGCTGCTTGACCGGATGGAGCCGCGCGAACGCGGTCTGCTGGTCGACGACATCCGCCACGCTGCCGCCATGGCCGTCGCCGAGATCGCGGCCGCTGGCAGGAGGCCCGACAGGGCCGCGATCGACCAGACCGCCAGACGGCTCGCGCAGGGCGACGGCCCCGAATCGAGGGCCAGGCTCGACGCATACAGCAGGTTCATGAGGGAGGACCGTGATGAGTGAGACGACGGACACCGCGGCAGGCGGGCGCAGGGGCGGCCGGACCGTGAGCAAATCCACCCCGGACGAGGTCATGGGACTCGCATGCGGCCTGCCGTTGACCAGGAGCGTGCTGCGTTCCGTGGTCGCGGACGCCACACCCGGCCAGCTCGGCGTGCTGGCCGACCTGTTCAGGGCCGAGAACGCCAGCCGGATGGAATCCAGACGCGCCAGACTGATCAGGAGCGCGGGGTTCCCGTGCGTCAAGGGCTTCGACGGATACGACTGGGGCATGGCGTCGTTCCCCGCCGACTGGGGGCGCGAGCAGCTCATGGACCTCGGCTTCGTGGACCGGGCCGAGGACCTCGTGCTCTACGGCGATGTTGGATGCGGCAAGACGCACATGGCGATCGCCACGGGCATGCTGGCGTGCGAGAGGGGAATGCCGGTGGGGTTCTTCACCGCGTCGTCGCTGGTGATGCGGCTGCGGCGCGCGAGGGACGAGAACCGGCTCGACGCGGAACTGCGCGCGATAGGGCGCGCCAGGCTGCTGGTCGTCGACGAGCTGGGCTATCTGCCCATCGACATCGACGGGGCCAGGCTCCTGTTCCAGGTCATCGCGGATTCCTACGAGAAGCGGAGCGTGGTGTTCACCACGAACCTGGAGTTCGGACGGTGGGGCGAGGTGTTCGGAGACGGCGACATGGCCGCCGCGGTCATCGACCGTATCGTGCATCACGGAAGGATCGTCAGGTTCCGTGGCGAGTCGTACCGCAACAGCCACTCCCTGATGAGATAAACGAAAAGAGCGGAACCAACCCGGCCGCCGGTGACGGTGTCCATTTTGAACGCCGATGGTGTTCAGATTGACTGGTGACGACACACAGATTTATTTGACGAAAGACAGACCGTCCGCGCCCGACGTGTTCACTCAGCCCGATCATGCTTGCCCGCGTATCGCGCCGAGCAGCCGCCTACTGCCACCACGCCAGGCTCGGCGTTGACAAATACGCCGGGCTGCTTGTCCGGGTGGCCGAGGCGTTCGCCGCCTCCAAGGGAAGGTACGGGTACCGCAGGATCAGGGCCATGCTCCGAACCCGCGTCTCGGAGAAGGTGCTCCGCAGGATCATGGCCGAGGCCGGTCCGACGGCGCACGTGCCGAGACGACGGCGCTACAGTTCCTACGAGGGCGAGACGACGCCGGCTCCCGACAACCTCGCAGACCGCGATTTCATGGCTGGGATGCCGAACGGGAAACGACCCGCGGACATCCACCCGGGATCAAGGCCCGGGACGGGAAGGGCGTGCCTCTCGCCGCCGGTCGACTGCCACGACGGCAGGATCGTCGCGTACACGGCCGGTTCCGGTCCCGACGCCGGGCTCGCCGACAGGATGCTCGTCAAGGCCGCGGAATCACTGCCTGTGTCTGTTCAATAGAAGTTAGGCCGATGCGGCATAACTTTCCGGTCCGAAAAAGCGGTAGGAATTAGTCCGTTTCACCGAAATGGCGAGATGAAGGGCACCGGCCCGCCATAACCCGGCTATTTTCCCGAGTCGAGACACACCCGGCCGAACAAGGCCGCTCGGGAAAGGAAAGGAATGACGAAACCGGTGTCGATACAACAACGTATCAGGATTCTCGACGCACGGGGCGTGTCATGGCGCGAAATCGCCAGACGGCTTGGCGTGTCGAGGGATACCGTCAGGAAATACGCGACCATGGAGGACTGCTCCCTGAAGCCCGCGGTCAGGAAGGGACGGCGCTCCCTGATCGACGCGCATTCGGAGACGGTCGACTCGTGGCTGGCCGCGGACAGGCTCATGCCCCGCAAGCAGCGCCACACCGCCAGGCGCGTGTACGACAGGCTCGTCGAGGAGGAGGGCTTCCGGGGCTCCTACTCGTCGGTGCAGCGCTACGTGAGGAAGTGGCGCGAGGGGCACCGGCCCGACGGCGACGGGTACCTCGAGCTCGACTGGCGCGCCGGGGCCATGCAGGTCGATTTCGGCGAGGCCGTCGCCACGATCGGCGGCGGGGACGTCAAGGTCCACTGCCTGGTCGCCACGTTCCCGCACTCGAACATGCGCTACGTGGCGGCGATGCCGGGCGAGAACGCGGAATGCGTGTGCGAGGGGCCGGCCCGGATCTTCGACCACATCGGCATGGCTCCCCGCGTGCTGGTGCTCGACAACGCCACGGGAGCCGGCCACCGCGTCGCGTGGAACAAGGTGACAGTGGTGCGCGTGTTCGCCATGTTCTGCGACCACTACCGGCTCGAGACGAGGTTCCGCAACCCGTATTCCGGGAACGAGAAGGGGTCCGTCGAGAATGCGGTCGGCTTCCTGCGCCGCAACCTCATGGTCCCCAAGCCCAACGCGGAGAGCCGCAGGCAGCCGGCGAGGCACCTGCTGTCGAGGTGCGACGCGATCGCGGATTCGGACCACTACCGCTCCGGCAGGCCGATACGCGAGCTGTTCGACGAGGAGCGCGGGGAGCTGCAGCCGCTGCCGCGCGCGCGTTTCGACGCGGTCGAATGGGTCGAGCGCAAGGCCGACAAGGAGGGCAACATCCAGATCGGCTCGGTCCGCTACCTCGCGGGCCCGTCATGGCGCGGATGGACGCTGCTCGCAGGCCTTCGAGCCTTCGAGGCGGAGATCCGCACCGCCGACGGCAGGCACGTGAACACCCTTCCACGCTCCTACGGGAACGGCGGCCCGACGGTCAGGAACCCCGCCACGCTGCTGCCCGCGCTTGCCCGCAAGCCCAACGCGTGGAACGAGTCGCCGTTGCGCGGCGAGCTTCCCGACGGGCTCGCCGCCCACCTCGACGCCCTGGATCCCAGGGCGAGGCGGCGCGAGCTGACGATGCCGCACAGGGCCAGCCTGCTCGCCCTGGCCAGGCGGGTCGCGCAGGGCGACCCGCCCGACGCGGACGACGGGGCCGGCAGGCTCGCCGTCTACGACGCGTTCAACAACCCCGGCGGGAAAGGAGGCGAATCATGACGAAGGCATCGCGGACCGCGGCCGACACCAGACGCAGGCGCGCGTCCACGGGCAGGATGATGGACGAGATCATGGAGCTCGCGAGGAGCCTGCCCCTGACCAGGCAGGTGCTCGCGGACAGCCTGGAGGCCGCGACCCCGGCCCAGATGGAGTTCATGCTCTCGTGGATGAACGAGGAGCTGGCGTCAAGGGGGCGGTCGTTGATAATGGTTATACCGGTTTCCTATCAGTGATAATGGTATATGACGGCCGGGGCGGTGACCCCCGATTTGACTGACGCCATCGGTTTCGGTGACTGTCCTTATTTTGATTTGTCCCGCCGCGGCCGCCGACCCGTGGGCCATGGATGCATGACCTCATAGGAGCGTGGCCGCTCCCATCGAATCCCGCAAGAGTCATGGTAGCGTGTCCCGTCAACGTCCTGTCTGCGCCGCAGGCCCCGGGAGGCATCCGAACGCATGGAAAGGAACGACGACGATGACGCCTCCGAACGGAATGGTGTGGGCTGGGATCGATACCCACACGGACACGCACACCATCGCATTGCTTGACGAAAGGGGAAGGCCGTTGGGCTCCGAAACGTTCGCGGCGAACCCGGACGGATACGACAGACTGATCGACATGCTGCCCGGGCCGGGCGCGGTCGCGGCCGTGGGTGTGGAGGGCACGAACTCGTTCGGCGCGGCCCTGGCCCGCAGGCTCGCGGCCGCCGGATACGAGGTGCGCGAGGTGCTGCGTCCCAAGCGCAACGTGCGCCGCAGGAACGGCAAGTCCGATCCCATCGACGCGGTCGCCGCCGCCCGCAGCGTCATGGCCGGCGACGACGCCGGCCCGCCGAAAAGCTCGGACGGCTGGGTCGAGGCATTGCGCCACCTCAACGCCCAACGCGCCCAATTGGTGTCGGCGATGACGGCGATTTCCAACTCGACCAACGGCTTGCTCGTCACCGCTCCGGAGCCCGTCAGGGAACGGTACCGGGGATTGAAGGGCGGGGCCCGTATGAACAGACTCGCCGAGTGCAGGCCCGCCGGCGGCCTGGTCGAGCATAGCGCGCTGGTCGCGCTGAAATCCGCCGCCAAGGCATGGAAGGCGCTCAAACGGCAGTCGGGCCTCTTGGAGGAGCGCATGCGCGCGATCCTCGAGGAGCACGCGAGACCGTTGCTCGACATGTACTGCGTGGGCACCGTCATCGCCGCGGCCCTGGCCATCGTCGCCGGCGACAACCCCGAACGCATCCGGAGCGAAGCCGCGTTCGCCAAACTCTGCGGCGCGTGCCCGCTGCCCGCATCCAGCGGCAGGACCAGCAGGCACAGGCTCAACAAGGGCGGCAACCGCCAGGGCAACGTGGCGCTGCGCCGCATCGCCATCGTCCGCCTGCGATACCACCAACCCACCAGGGACTACGCCGCCAGGAAGACCCGCGAGGGCAAAGGCAAGCTCGAGATCATCCGCTGCGTCAAACGGTTCGTCGCCCGCGAGGCGTACCGGGCGCTCATCGCCATACGCAACGGCGGGAACGGACGCGGGACCTCGGGCGAACGCGGCGCCAGGCTGCGCGAACTGCGCATGAACCATGGCATCACCCAACAGCAGGTCGGCGAGGCGCTATGCGTGCCGTCCAGCCGCATCAGCGAAATCGAACGAGGTAGACGAGACCTGCCCGAACTCGAACAACGGGCCATCCAATGGATTCACTCCATCACCGACCCAAAACAACACGCCCAAACACTTGACAATGTATAGGAGCATCGTTGCTTGGAATAGGGCGGAGACTCCGTATGGCAGAGCAGAGGTGGTGACGTTTTCTTGGACTTCCCGACCGGGAGGAGAACCCCCTATGGCGAAGTGCAGCAAGGAGCAGCGTGACAGGGCAGTGACCGTATCTAGCGTCTTCTGTGCCATGGCGTCGGCGTCGATTTTGGACGTGTCTGTTTCCGCCTCCCCGGTTTGAATCGCTTTCTCGACTATAGACGTATAGGTCTTCGGTAGGTGTTTCCCGCCTGTGAAATTCCGTTTCTTTCAGGGGACCACCATGATGGAAGTTTCATACGCCAATATCGCGACGTCTGACGTACCAGCAACGATGACGAGGTCAGCTTATCCATCTGAGTCTGCCGTCCGAGGCTTCCTGGCATGTCAGGATATTGTCTGATCTGTCGGATATGGCGGTATCACCTTCCGTGGAACAGAACGCTCCGCCATGGGCCTCCTGTCCGCTTGCGTCGCGTTCTTGCTGCTGTTCCTCGTGACGCCGCTTATCTCTATAGTCTTCGACTATTATTGCGGGAAGATTATCGGCATCTCCGTCCGAGACGCTTTTCACGTAATACTGGGAATAATCTCCCATTGCGCCACCGACGTAGATGTAGTCGCAGCCTCTTTCCAATCCTGCCGACCGCAGTTTTTCGAAGGCCTCGTCCCATGGGTCGTTCACCGCGACGAGATTCGAGATGGTGCGGGTCCGGTCCTTGTGGACGGTGAGCCGCACATGGGTGTCGGTGCTGACCCCGGTCTTCCCGTTGTGGGGATTCTGGCTGGCGATGTGGTATCCAGTCTGGTCCAGCCTGACTGTGGATTCGGTACCATCGTTCTCCTCGACGGCTTCCACATCTGTCCAACCTTCCCCATGGAGCGTGGCGATGGCTTTCTCGAGACTCATGTGTCTGAGGTCCGGCATTTCCTTGTATTCGGGAGCCGTGTATTCGGATGAGGAGGACGATGGGCTTTCATCCTCCATTTCGGAGCACGCGTTAAGCATGCCTGCTGTGATAAGGACGATGACCACACCTGTCAATAGTTTCTTCATACGATTCATCCTTCTCCATTGCAGAATGCTGTTCCACAATTCTATCGTGGTTGTTCGATTGGATTGCTTGAAGCTTCATATGGAGGTCTCCGATACAAGTTCACGAATGAATATTTCATGACGTTGAAATTCATCCTTTGGACTCGTCATCATTCAGAAGGTTTCGGAGATGAATCGGTCTGGAGGGAAACCTTTCTCCTGCCAGAATTCGTACATATCGTTGTCAGTTCGGATAACGAATCTTTTGCCCCAATGGATTGTTGGAGCAAAAGTTAGGTGCTGATTCCCCAGCTGCCGGTTGCGCCACGGAGGCCGGCAACAGACCCGCTCGCCTCAGTTATTGAAATCCACCTCGCCAAGCTTCTCGATCAGCTTCATATTCTCGCCATAATCAACCGGACAAGCAATGATGTCGACGCCACTGCCGGCCTGCAGCGCCTCGCATAACGTCGGATACAATTCATCCGCGGATTCGATCATATGGCCGCGCGCGCCGAAGCTGCGCGCCAGCTCGCACACGTCGGGATTGTCGAAATCGACGCTCTCGTACGAGCCGTTGTGGATGTTCATCTTCCATTTGATCAGGCCGTACGCCTTGTCAACCCAGACGAGCGCGACCATGCGCGCGCCGATGCGCACTGCGGTCTCGATTTCCTGCACGTTCATCAGGAAGCTGCCGTCGCCCATCGCGGCCAACACCGGCCGTCCCGGATTCTCCAGCGAGGCCGCAACGGCGCCCGGCAGCGTCCATGCCATCGTCGACAGGGAATTGTCGATCACGCACGTGTTGGAATAGTACGTCGGGTACAAACGCGCCATCCACATCTTCAGCGCGCCGGTGTCCACCAGCGTGATATCGCCGTCGGCCATGGCCCTTCGGGTGTCGTAGACGATGCGCTGCGGCTTCATCGGGAACGAATCATCCTCGGCGTACGAACGGAATTCGCCGTCGAGCAGCTCGTGGATCATCGGATGCGATTCGTCGAATTTGATGCCCTTCACGCGCAGCCTGTCGATCAGCGCCTCCAGCGTCTGGTCGATGTCGCCCATGATGTTGAGCGCGGTCGAATAGTGCGCGTCGGTGTCCTCGACGAACGTATTGATATGGATGATCGTCTTGTCGTCGTCCGGGTTGATTTTCTTCGGGTCGAATTGCTGAATTGAGAAGCCGACGGCGATGATCAGGTCGGCCTCGTCGAACGCGAAATTCTCGTAATCGTGCTTCATGAATCCGACCACGCCAAGCGCGTTGGGAATGTGATCCGAGATCACACCCTTGCCTTCGAACGTGGTCGCGACCGGCACGTTAAGTTGCTCAGCCAATGCGAGCAGCCGGTTTTCGGCATGCGCTCGAGCCACGCCGTTGCCTGCAAGGATGATCGGATGGCGTGCCCGGCCGATGATGTCGGCCGCGCGGGCGATGGTGTCGTCGGTTGGACGGATATGCATGGTGTGGGGGAGTGGCAGCGGTCCGATTCCGGCCGGCACTGGCATTTCCGCGACGTCCTCGGGGAGGATAAGGCAGGTCGCGCCAGGACGTTTGCGCTGCGCTATGGAGAAGGCTTTGCGTACGATTTCCGGCACGGCGCTGGGGATGGTGATCATGCTGGTCCACTGGGTGATCGGGCGGAACACGGAGACCAGGTCCACGATTTGGTGCGATTCCTTGTACAGGCGGGTCACGTTGCCTTGGGCGCAGATGGCTACCATGGGTGTGGTGCTTGCGTTGGCCTGCGCGACCGGCAGGGTGAGGTTCAGCGCACCGGGGCCGAGCGTTGCGAGGCACACGCCCGGTTCGCCGGTCAGATGGCCTTGCGTGGACGCCATGAATCCGGCGCCCTGCTCGTGCCGCGTCAGGACGAAGCGGATGCGTCCGTCGCGCTCCAAAGCCTCCATAAGGGGGATGTTCTCCTCGCCGGGAATGCCATAGATGACGTGCACGCCTTCGTTGACGAGGCATTCGACGAACAGGTCGGCGACGTTGCGCTCATGTGTGGCGGGTTCTTGTGTGGAGCGTTCGTGCGCGGCTGGCTCATGCGTGGCGGAAGCCGTTTCGACCGCTTGCTCAGTGGTGGTTTCGTTTGCTGTTTCGGTGCTGTTCATGGGGTCACATGCTAACGATTCGTTTGTAACGGTTCCGATAACGTTTCGCACGGTTATGCAAACGATGTGCCGTGCATAATCCATGCAACATCGACGGCAGACGCTCCAAATCGGCTGAAAACCGGGATTTTCACGCACAATTATCATGGCGTCTCATATTTTCTATACCTGAAACGGGTTCGGCACCTTTCGGCGGTAGGGTATGACGGCATACATGGGGTATGACGGATTTTGCGTCCGTTCCGCGATGCGGATACGGGTTCATTCGGCACGCAACGTGTGACACATAGACCAATGGGGAAGAAGAATATGATGGGCGAAAACGACAAGGCGGACGAGACAGTGGAGAGGGGCATCGAATCGTTTGCCGACAAGGCCGCGGAAAAGGAGATTCGCGAGCTGACGGACTTCGAAAACGCCATCGATGAGACGCTGGCCACCGGGTATCTGGACGACACCCTGACCGTTACCGATTCCGACGGAGTCGCCCAGGTGCTGCCGGTATTGGATTCCGAACCGATTTCCCATCTTGTTGAAGGACTAGAGGACATCGGCGGCAAGGCGAACGTGTATGTGCACACCGCGGATGGCGTGGTCGCGCTCAGCGTGGTGGAATACGATCCGGAAACTGCGAAATAGTCCTTATCCGGCATTGAATGTTCGTTGCGATTAACGGGTGGAAATAGCGGCATCGTATTTAAATATATTTAACCAACCTTTCCGATATCCAGCATATGCGTGGCGGATAGCGGTCGGATGAAACGTGCGGATATTGGCAAAAGCCGTCTTAGGTGGTGAACTGGCGATGAATGCACGGCTACGATACCGTGACATGCATACGGAAAACGGGAACATCGCAAAAACCGTCGCCGTCGTCACCGCGACCGCCATACTGTGCTGCATCGTGCCGATGATCGGCATCGCACTACGTAATTCGGCGATCGCGACGACGCGTGAGACCGGCGTGCTGCAGGCGCTTTCCACGTGGCCGGAATATCTGTACGACTGTTCGACGGTGCTGGCGTACCTGTTCTCCACGGTCGGCTGCATCGTGCTGGTCGCCATTCTCGCTGCGATCGACCTGCGCATCACCGACAGCAGGCGGACGGTTTTCCGCGACGTCGTCGTTTCGGCGGCTCCGATCGTGTATGTGACCGGCGTGAAATGGCTGGTCGAACGGCCACGGCCGATCACTTCCGTCGGCAGCGGCCTGCTGCCGGGCGATCCCAGCTTTCCAAGCGGGCACACGGCGGCCGCGGTGATCGTATCGGTCATGATGATCCTCACCGTGCGCAACCTGGCGCGCAAGCGTTTTCCCGACAACGAAACCAACAAGCGGCGGGTGTTCCTCCGCAGGGCGGTGCTCGGCGCCGTGGCGCTGGTTTTCGCGGTCGCCTGCTCGCGCCTGCTGCTCGGCCTGCACTATCCGACCGACGTGATGGTCTCGGCCACCATCTGCCCGCTGATCTCGTACGCCGTGTGGTGCGTCTGGCAGATCAACGCGCGCTGAACCGTTCGTTTAATATCCGCTGAGCTGGCGTAAAATGTAAGATGAAACCGGCGTAAAATGTAAGATGAAACCGGCGTAAAATGTAAGATGACGGTTCCTAATCGTTGAAAATAGGCGGAAATATGGCATTGCAACCACAAGGTTACATTCCAAGGCTCATTGATAGGCAAATCGAGACGCTGCTGCAGATATTCGGTGCGGTTCAGATCGACGGGCCGAAATGGTGTGGGAAGACATGGTCCGGTCAGGCGCATGCCAACAGCATGACCAGTCTGGATGACCAGAATGTGCTTCCCCTGGCCGAAGCGGATCCGGCCATCGCCCTTATCGGCGATCAACCGCACCTCATTGACGAATGGCAGAACGTGCCCAAAGTGCGTGACGCCGTCCGGCATGACATCGACAGCAACGCCAACCGGCCGGGGCAATACATTCTCACCGGCTCCAGCGCGCCGCCGACCGAATCCTACGAGCATAGCGGCGCCGGACGTATCGCTCATCTACGCATGTGGCCCATGAGCCTTGCCGAACTTGGAGCATCCTCCGGCGAGGTCTCGCTACAGGGTCTTTTCGACGCCGATTGCCCACGCGCTGCCGCGTCCACGTCATTGACGGACATCGCGGAATGGGTTTGCCGTGGTGGCTGGCCCGCGTCGAAAGATCGTTCCCTGCAAGCGGCGTTATACATTCCACGGCAATACCTGAACGCCATTGTGGAAGACAACGCGCCCAGAATGGGCAAAAGCCCAGCCATGACGCGTCGCACCATCATGTCGCTTGCCCGAAACAACGCCACAGCGGCGACGATGAAGACCCTGATTCGCGATCTCTACGCGGATGACCAAGCACAGGATGAGGAACCCGCGCGGTCGACTGTCTCCAGTTACATCCAGATGCTGCAGCGCGAATACCTCATCGAGGAACTGCCCTGCTGGGATGCGTCCATCAAGGCGAAGAACCGGATGCGTGTCAAGCCGAAGCGGTACTTCACCGACCCCTCGTTGGCGGCGGCCGCGTTGGGTCTAAACCCGACACGCCTGCTTGCGGAGGGACAGATCTTTGGCGATTTGTTCGAGAATCTGGTGATCCGAGACCTGAGAATCTACGCTTCGGCCTGGAATGGACCGGACAAGCCATCGTTGTCGTTCTACCGGGACGAAAAGGGATTGGAGGCGGACGTCATCCTCGAATTGCCGGACGGCCGGTGGGCGGCCATCGAAATCAAACTTGGCGAGAGCAAGGTGCCCGAGGCGGTTGAATCGCTGTTGCGGGTGAAAAACAAGGTCACCGCGAATCCCTATGCCCGGCAGCGGGATCCATCGTTCCTTATGGTGCTGGTGGGCAACGGCGCGTATTCCTATACCACTCCCGAAGGCGTCCATGTGGTGCCGCTGACCCTGCTCGGAGCGTGAGTGTCCAAAAAAAATCGGAAACGGAATACAAGCGTTTCCGCATTTCGTGAACTACAACGAAGGCATCTACGTCGGCTATCGCTATTACGAGACCGCTTCGGACGAGGGTTTAATCGATTACGATTCGACCGTGCAGTATCCGTTCGGCTATGGCCTGTCCTACACGTCGTTCGATCAGAGGATGGGCGATGTGAGGTACGACACCAAGTCCGGCAAGGTCAGCTTCGACGTGACCGTGACCAATACGGGAGATAAGGCCGGCAAGGACGTGGTCGAGGTCTACTACAACCCGCCGTACACCAATGTGAGCCGCAAGGACCACTTCGCCAACGCGAAGGCAGCGCTCGCAGGCCCGACCGACTACTCCATGTCCGACAAGGACAAGTCCACGTTCTACAACACCGGCAACTATGATCCGACCAAGTTCGACAAGACCTCCGACAAGATGCCGACCACCGGCGCCAAGAACGGCGTCCGCCTGGCCGAGCTTCGCGGCGCGGATTATGACGACGCCAAGTGGGACAAGCTGCTTGACGAGCTTACCTTCGACGATATGGACAACCTCATCGCCAACGCCGGTTACCAGAACGCAGCCATCAAGTCGATCGGCAAGGTACGTCTGTCCGACGTGGACGGCTCCGCCGCGCTGAAGGACAACTTCACCGGCGTACGACGTCCTGCCGTGCGCAACAGAAGAACAGCCGATTGTGCCAGCAAAACGACAGGTTGTGTAATACGGGCCCATGGGCGGGCCGAAGACTGGTTCAATCAAACTAGCAGCGAAATCTCACATGCGGTGCAGCGGTGGGAAATCGCATAACGAACAGCGCAGGCCGAGGATGGGCCCAGCGGGTTCCGCAAACTACTGTGAGGGAGAACCCATGGAACTTGAAGACCTTTCGGTTGTTGAGAAGGCGGCGATGCTGTCCGGCGGATCCGAATGGGATTCGCGCGGCAACGATCGCGCCGACATTCCCAGCTTCGTCATGAGCGATGGCCCGCACGGCGTGCGTCGCCAGCTTGGCGAGGGCGACCATCTCGGCCTCGGCGCATCCAAGCCGGCCATCTGCTTCCCGACCGCGGGAACCGTGGCCAACTCCTGGGATCCGGCGCTAGCCGAGGAAATGGGCAAGGCGCTGGGCAAGGAAGCGCACGATCTCGACGTGAACGTGCTGCTCGGCCCGGGCATGAACATCAAGCGCAACCCGTTGTGCGGACGCAACTTCGAGTACTATTCAGAGGATCCGATCGTCGCCGGCCGCATGGCCGCCGGTCTGATCCGCGGCATCCAAAGCAACGGCATCTCCGCATGCCCGAAGCATTTCGCGGTCAACAGCCAGGAATTGCGCCGCCAGGCCAGCAACTCCGTTGTGGACGAGCGCACCATGCGCGAACTGTACTTGACCGGTTTTGAAATCGCCGTGCGCGAGGCCAAGCCGATGAGCATCATGACCTCCTACAACGAGGTCAACGGCGTCTACGCCCACGAAAACAAGCATCTGCTGCAGGAGATCCTGCGCGACGAATGGGGCTTTGACGGCATGGTCGTCTCCGATTGGGGCGGCTCCAACTCCGCCGTCGCCGCCGTCAAGGCTGGCGGCTCGCTGGAAATGCCGTCGCCGGGCTTCACTTCCGTGCGCGAGCTGGAAGGCGCGGTCAAGGCGGGAACGCTGTCCGAAGCGGACATCAACAAGCGTGCCGCCGAAGTCGCCAAAATCGCCGCCGCGACCAAACTCGTCGGCGTCGGACGCAACGACCTGCTCAAGGACGACATCGCGAAAGCGCACCACAATATCGCCAGAACGGTCGCCGAACATTCCAGCGTGCTGTTGAAGAACGACGCTGCCACGCTGCCGCTCAAGCAGGGCACCCGCGTGGCCGTCATCGGCGACATGGCAGCGACCGCGCGCTACCAGGGCTCCGGCTCGTCCAAGGTGAACGCCACCAAGGAGGAAAGCATCCTCGACGAGGTCAAGCACACCGAAGGGCTCGTGCTGGCCGGCTATGAACAGGGCTATGACCGTCAGGGCCAGCCGGACCAGGTGCTGCTGAACGATGCCGTGGCGCTCGTCAAGAAGGACACCGTGGATGTGGTGCTGGCCGTCGTCGGTCTCGACGAACGCAGCGAATCCGAAGGCCTTGACCGCTCCACCATGGCGATCCCGCAGGTGCAGAACGCGCTCGTCGAAGCGTTGACGAAGACCGGCAAGCCGGTGGTGATCGTGCTCGTCGCGGGCTCTCCGGTGGAACTGCCGTGGTTCGACGACGTTGCCGCCATGCTGTACGTAGGATTGTCCGGCCAGGCCGGCGCCTCCGCCACCGTGCGCGCGCTGACCGGCGAAGTCAACCCGTCCGGCCATTTGGCCGAAACCTGGCCGATGCGGTACGAGGATTGCCCGAGCTCCGGCTGGTATCCGGCCATCGGACGTGACGCGATCTACCGTGAGGGCCCGTTCGTCGGTTACCGCTATTACGAGACCGTGGGCGTGCCCGTACGCTTCCCGTTCGGCTACGGCCTGAGCTACTCCACGTTCGCGTACAGCGCGATCACCGCCACCGCGACCGGCGTGGATTTCGTCGTCACCAATGATTCCGATATCGCCGGCTCCACCGTGGCCCAGCTGTATGTGCGCGCTCCGCAGGGTGGTGTGCTCCATCCCGACCGCGAGCTGAAGGGTTTCGCCAAGGTAGAGCTGGCAGCGCATGAAAGCAAGAGCGTGCACATCGATTTCGACCGCTACACGTTCCGTCATTTCGATGTCGCCGCCAATGCATGGAAGACGGAAAGCGGCGAATGGACGCTGATGATCGGCGACAATGCCGAGCATCTGCCGCTTTCGATTCCGCACACCGTTGCCGGCGATTGCACGCCCGCTGAATGCGCCGCAGACCCCGCGCTCGGCCACTATCTGACCGGACAGGTCAAGGACGTGACCGATGCCGAAATGGCCGTGCTGTTCGGCCATGAGGCGCTTGCTCCCGGCAAACCGACGACGTTCGGTGTCAACGATCCGATCATGTCGTGGGTGGATTCCAAGGGATTCGCGGCGCGCACTGTTGCCAGGACGCTGACCAAGCGCGAAGCGAAGATTCGCCAGAAGACCGGTTCGCCGGATCTGAACACCCTGTTCATTCTGAATATGCCGCCTCGCGCCATGAGCAAGATGACCCAGGGCATGGTCGATTCGGCGATGGTCGACGCCATCGTGAAGATCGCGAACGGCCATACCTTCCGCGGATTGGGCGGCGTGATCGCCGGCTTCTTCCGCAACCAATCCGCAAACAAGCACACTGCAAAGGAGCTGAACCATGACTGACAACAATGCTGCGAAGCCGGCTGAAACCGGTGCCGGCGAGAAGAAGGTCGGCCCGATCCGCCAGTGGATCAAGGATCATCCGAACATCTGGGAGTTCATCCTGTTCAACGTGCTGTCGAACATCTCCACCATCACCCGCTTCGTGGTGACGTGGATCGGCACCGCCATCTTCATCACGGGTCTGGGACTCACGCAGCCGTTCCACTTCCTGATCTTCAACTATGACACCAAGGGCAACGGCCTGGGCGGATTCCTCACCTTCCTGCTGGCCGAGGTGCTTGCGCAGGTGGTGAACTTCTTCGTGCAGATGAAGTGGGTGTTCAAGTCCGACTCCAGCTTCAAGGACGCCGCTTGGAAGTATGTGATTCTTGCCGTGATCATCGTGGTGGTGAACCTCGTGCTGCCGGGCTACGTGACCGGTCTGTGCCAGGGTTGGGGCATGAACGCTGGCATCGCCGGCACGATCGCATCCGTGGTCAACACCCTGCTTGCCGTGATCGTCAGCTACCCGCTGCTCAAGTTCTGGGTCATGCCGAAGAGCGGCGACAAGAAGGAGGCCGCCAAGTAAGCCCGCACTGATTCCTCTCTTCCTTTCCTTGTGCCCGTCCAGGTCTTCCCTTTTCCCTGGACGGGCTTTTCATATCTGTTCCGCGAATGTGCGCAGCCGGCGCAGGCCTTCGCGCAGCTCATCCGCATCGCCGGCGTACGACAATCGCACGAACCCCTGGCCTTCCTCGCCGAACGCTTCGCCGGGCACCACGGCGACGCGTTGCTCGTCAAGCAGCCTGCGGGAGAAATCGTCGGAATCCAAGCCGGTGCCGCGCACGTCCACGAATGCGTAGAACGCGCCTTCCGGCTCCACCAGCCGCAGAACCGGGCTGCCGGCCAGCTCGTCGATCACGATCTGCCGCTTATCCAAATACTCCTGCCGCATCTGCTCCACCATCTCCTGCGGGCCGGTCATGGCGGCGATGCCTGCATATTGAGACAGCGAGTTGACCGAGGAATGCAGGTTTTCCGCGCTTTTGCCGGTCTGCTCGATCACTTGCGGCGGTGCCAGCAGATATCCGATGCGCCAGCCGGTCATGGCGTATGTTTTGGACAGGCTGTCCACGATAATCGTCCGTTCCTTCATGCCGGGGGCCGCCGCGATGGACGGCGCCGCTTCGCCTGGCGCCGCATTGTAAACGATCGAATGGTAGACCTCGTCGGAAATCGCCCAGATATGATGTTCGACGCAGATTCGTGCGATGTGCGCCAGCTCATCGGCGGTGGTGACGGCCCCACTCGGATTGCCAGGGGAGTTGATGATGATGGCGCGCGTGCGGTCGGTGACGGCCGCCTCGATGTCCGCCGCATTCAGATGCATGCCATGCTCCGGCTTCAACGCCACAGGAACAGGTTTGCCGCCGCACATGATGACGGAAGCCGTGTAGGATGTGAAATACGGTGAGGGGACAATCACTTCATCTCCGGGTGCCACGACGGTGCTGATGGCCAGGAACAGACCGATGGTGCCGCCGTCGATGGCCTGGATCTCGGTGCGCGGATCGTAATCAAGGTGCTTCACGCGTCGCGTGTAATCCGCCGCGGCCTCACGGAACGCGGGAACACCGTTGATGTTGCTGTACTTGGTCTTGCCGTCGCGTGCGGCTTGCACGGCGGCTTCCACGATATGCGGCGCCGCGGTGTGGCCCGGTTCGCCGACGCAGAGCGAGATCACGTCGTCGGCGGCGAGTGCGCGGTCGAACACGTCGCGGATGCCGGAACGTGGTACGGCTTTGACGGTGCTGGAAATGGGCATCGAAGGGTGTGATGGCGTTTGCGGGATTGCTTCCGTGGTTGGGCTGATGATGGTCATGGCTTCTCTCTTCCGTGTTGCGATGGCGCTCCGAATATGTTGAAGGAATATGGTGATTCCATCGATATCACGGTTATGAAAACGGCAAAACAGGAAGATAACGCCAATATTTCCGGTCTGCGGCGGTTGTGTTACGGGTGGATTCCTTCTCAGGTGCGCATGGTTACGTTTTTGACATGCAAGCCACGTACGTCATTCTGTTGCGTTTCGCATTACGGATTCATGTTCTCTCTGGTGTGATGGAGGTCTGACTCTCTGCTTTTTGGCTGTGGTAAAAATATCTATTTTGTGCAAAAATGGCGATTTAAAAATGTCTATTTTGTGCATTCTATGTCTTGAATGTCATGATTTCCAATACTTTCCCCAGTATCACCGTGGTCACTGTGCTTGAGACCAGCCCAGTGAAAAGGAAAATGACGACGGTTGAATCCGAGGGTGGGGACATTCCTCGCAAAACCAAGCTGATTTCGCAGGGAATAAGCAAAGTCTCTGTAGTTAGACCAATTTATTAACTGGTTCAGTTATAGAATCACATTCTCGAAAACTGGTTGAAACATTGCTGAATATTGCCGTTAATCGGCGAATTCTATTTTGATAGTGGTTCAATCAATGAACCAGTTAGAGAGGAACAATCATGAATGTCAAATCTAAGATGCTGGCCGGGGTTCTGCTCTCGGTGGCTGTTGTGATGCCGCTCGTCTCTGCTTGCGGCTCCTCCTCCGCATCGGATGGCGCTGCTTCCGCTTCGGGGGCCAAGGTCTCGTCTCCGGCAATACAGAACAATGGAACGTTGACCGTATGCGCCGCATTCAGTACAGGAAATCCTCCCACGTATTACACGGATTCCACGAATAATCCTGTCGGGGCTGAGGTTGAGATGGCCAAATGGATCGCCAATGATCTCGGGCTTCAGATCAAATTCCAGGATGTGGCCTTTGCATCCATCATTCCCGCGTTGCAGGCGGGCAAATGCGACACCATCATGTCCTCCCTTTACATCAAGCCGGAGCGTGAAAAGGTCGTCGATATGATTCCGTACCTGATGTCCGGTTCCAAGGTCGCCGTCAAGAAAGGCAATCCCAAGAAGGTGACTGGTATGGACGACAGTCTTTGCGGTCTCAAGGTCAGTGCTGCGGTCGGTAAGACCGCAACACTTCAGGCGGAAAAGCAGGCCAAGCAGTGCAAGGCCGACGGCAAGGCGGACCTGACCGTCGTGCAGACCGACCAGACGACTGCCGCCGTCCAGCAACTGGTCAACGGACAGGTGGATGCATATGTTGGCGAGACGCCGGTCGTCCTGTACTACCAGAGTAAGCAGCAGGGCGCTTTCGAACCGGTTGGTGATGAATTTGGCGTCATCAAGGTAGGCGCCGCGGTCACGAAGGGTAATACTGAACTTGGCGATGCGCTCAAGCAGTCGTTCGAAAAGATGAACAAAACGGGCGATTACAAGAAGATTCTCGACAAATGGGATATGCCGAGCCTTGCCTACGACTTCAAGTGATGGGCGGTGAATGGAGATGCATTTCGATTGGGCGTTTTTCTGGCAAAGCCTGTTCCATCCGTCGGGGGCATTCCTCTCCGGTTTGGGAATGACGGTGGCCATTTCCGTGGTATCCATGGTGCTCGGCTTGGTCTTGGGCCTGATAGTGGCGTTGATGAGGCTTTCCCGTAACCGCGCGTTGCGTATCATCGCCTCGGTGTACGTATGGATCTTGCAAGGCATTCCGCTGCTGGTCGTATTGGTGGTCATCTACCTTGGACTCGCCGCTGCGAATATCTACAAATTCCAAGACACTTCCGTGATGGGTGTGGTGTTGGCTGGTTCCGTGAAGGCCGCCGTCGTAGGGCTTACGCTGAATTGTGGGGCGTATGTTTCGGAGATCATTCGATCGGCCATTTCCGCCGTTCCGGAAGGGCAGACGGAAGCCTCCATGGCGTTGGGTATGACTGGTTTTTCCTCGATGCGGTGGATCATTCTTCCGCAGGCGGTAAGGACGATGATCCCCCCGCTGGGTAACCAGTTCAATACGCTGATGAAAAACACGTCCCTCCTGAGCATCATTGGCGTGAGCGAGATGTTCCTAGTGACGCAGTCCATTAGCTCCGCGACTTTCAAGACTTTTGAAATCTTCCTGGTCACAGGCGTCTACTATCTGCTGTTGACAACGGTGTGGACGATTTTGCAAAACGAAATCGAATGTCATCTGAGCAGGCAGCTCGGTATCCCTGTGAAAAGCATGCTGTCGAAAGCGCAAGTATAGGTAAGGAATGGGGTATCAATCATGATCGTGCAAAACAAATTGCCCGCCGAAGACGTCATCGTGAGCGCTCGCGACATCTGTATGACGCGCGGCGACAATAAAATCCTCAGGAACGTATCGATGGACGTCCGACGCGGCGAGGTGGTGGTCCTGCTCGGACCTTCTGGCGCCGGCAAGACATCTTTCTTGCGTACCATCAATCTGCTGAACTCCTTTGAATCCGGAGAGATGTTCGTGGATGGGCACCGTATGGGATATAAGAAGACGAAAGCCGGCGCGTACATGCGTGACAATCATCATCTCACAGAGCAGCGTCGGAACATCGGATTTGTATTTCAGCATTTCAATCTGTTTCCTCACATGACGGCCTTGGAAAACGTCTGGCACACACCAGTGCGGATTATGAAGCAGCCGAAGGCGCAATGCGTCGAGGAGGCGAAGAAACTGCTTCAACAGGTCGGACTGAGTGAGAAAATGGACCTACATCCACGTGAATTGTCAGGTGGTCAGCAGCAGCGTGTGGCGATCGCCCGGGCCCTAGCTATGCATCCTGCGTTGATGCTGTTTGATGAGCCAACCAGTGCCCTCGATCCAGAGATGACCATCGAAGTGCTTAATGTGATGCAACATCTTGCTTCGGAAAGCGGGACGACGATGATTATCGTAACCCACGAGATCGAGTTCGCGAGAAAAGTTGCCGACAGGATTGTCATCATGGCTGACGGGCAGATCATTGAGCAAGGCACGCCCGAAGAGGTGCTGGATGCTCCCAACCATCCTAGGACTAGGGAATTCCTCGCCAAAGTGGTCTAAAGATTGAACCAGTCGCGTTATACTTCCCATGGGCTCCGCCCAATGTGGCAAAGTGGGCGACGCGGAAAGTAAGGCGATATGAAAAGCAATGATGTCGGGGATGTGTTTCTGAAAACCGGTACTGGAAAAGCATCGGAGATCGCATCGCTGCTGGAACAGCGCATCGCGGCCGGCGGCTATCCAGCCGGATCCAAACTGCCTAGCGAGCGTGAGCTTGCGGTGAGTTTCCATGTATCGAGGAACACGATTCGTGATGCAATAGCCTTGTTGGCTGCGCGCAAAATCGTGTCGACCAAATGGGGCTCCGGCACTGTCGTTCTTGGACCGAACGAAGGGGCCATGGCTATTGAGGCCAGACTTGCGGATGTTTCTCACGAATGGAGCAACATCATAGAGCTTCGCGATCTGGTTGAGCCGCATGTGGCCGCGCTTGCGGCATCCAAAGCCACAGAGTCGGATCTCATCACGTTAAACGCGATAATCGAGCGTTCGAATCCTCGGATGCAGCCGAAGGAGTCGTTGCATTTTGATATGAATTTCCATCTTGCGGTGGCGAAAAGTACCGGAAATCCTTTGGTGGCGGCTTTGCTGGAATTTGTCAACGATTCCACTGAGTCAGCTCGATTGAAGACCCATGAAACCATGGTGTTGAGGGAATTGTCGATTGAGGGCCATCGTCGGATTTTCGATTGCATCCGGAGGGGAGATTCCGAAGGCGCGCAATTCGCCATGGAACAGCATCTTCGCGAGGTCGGAGGAGTGGTAGACGAGTAGATGACCTGATGTCTTCCACTGTAAAAGGGTCATTTTGAAGGAGTGAATGATGGCGATCACGCATATTGCAAGTACGCCAGATACCGTGCGTTGGGGCACGTTGCCGTTGCCGGGGGACCGGCCGGTAGCTACCGTGGAATCGGATGATATTCTGCGTATCGACACTGTGAGTCATGAGGGTCTTTTGGAGGATCAGGGCCGTGATCCGTTGGCTTTCTTCCATGCGCAGGGAGTGCGTGACGAGGATGTGCTCGCCGATGCGATTGATATCGCCGAACGGGTCGAGCATCCGCAGGGGTCTGGGCCACATGTCATCACACGGCCCATTGCCGTGAAAGACGTCCATCCGGGTGATTGGCTGGCGATCGATGTGCTATCCCTGAAGCCCCGCGTGCCGTATGGAGTTATCTCCAATCGTCATGGAAAAGGTGTTTTGATGGGAGGGCTGCCGCGTGGGAGAAAGACCGTCAGCATTTTTGCCCGTGCAATGGAATACCAAGGGCGGTTGCAAGGCGTGATGCGTCGCAGCGGGACAGACGCTATTGAAACGTTTCGTTCCGGAAGAACCTTGCGACTGCCGGATCCAGCCGACGGCGATATCGTGTTCCCGTTGGCTCCGTTTCTTGGAATGATCGGCGTTACCCCGGACACCGATGAGCATCTGAGCACTGTGCCGCCGGGGGATTTCGGAGGCAATATCGACATCAATCTTCTGGTTGAAGGCACACGCCTGTATCTGCCGGTATTCACTGAAGGTGCCGGCCTGTATGTCGGCGATCCCCATTTCGCCCAAGGCAACGGCGAAGTGGCTTTGACCGCCTTCGAAGCGTCGTTGGATGCGACGCTTCGCGTGCGGGTGGTGGCACGCGACCGTTTCGTGCGTAATTTCGGTCCATTGCATGGTCCGTTGGTGGAGACAGACGATTATCTGGTGCCGACCGGCCGGGCGTTGCGTCTGGATGACGCGTTGGCCGACTGCACGCAGGAAGCGATTCGTTTGTTGGGTGCATGTGCGGGTTTTGATGAGAAACACGCGTACGCTTATCTCAGCGCCGCTGTCGATTTCGATATTTCTGAAGCTGTCGACATTCAGCGCGGTGTACATGCGAAGATTCGCAAACGGGATATCGGACGATAGATCCGTTGCCGGCGTCGCAGCGGCGGCGGGGGATGGAAACAACACAAACAACGAGACGGACTGAAGACGAGGTGCACGCAACGTGAGGGAAGCAATGGTGTCGGATCAAACGCAGGACGAGACGGAATCGCAGCCGAACATCGGCCGTATTCCGGCGCTGATCGCGGCAGTGGCCATCGTCGGCGTCGCCATCGGCGCAGCCGCGGGCCTGCTGACGCTCATGCTGTACCAGGTCGAACGGTTCGCGCTTGGATATATCGAGAATGCGCATGAATCCGGTCCCTTCAACGTGCCCGCTCTCCGCCGGCTCATTTCCGTGACTGCCGGCGCCTCTATCGCGGCCGTGATTTGGTGGCTATTGCGCACGCGTGCCACGAAAGTGCCATCCGTCAAAAAAGCCGTAGGCGGCGCGCTGATGCCGGTTTGGCAGACCATCGTGCATGTGCTGCTGCAGATCTTCATCGTCGGCACCGGCATGTCGATCGGCCGCGAAGTGGCGCCTCGCGAACTTGGCGCGATGTTCGGCCAGCGATTCGCCCGCTGGGTGCGTCTCGACGCGAAGGACACACGCATGCTGGTGGCCATCACCGCCGCAGCCGGTCTCGCGGGCGTCTACAACGCGCCGCTCGCGGGCACGTTCTTCGCGGTGGAGATCCTGCTTGCCGACGTGACGCTCGAAACGGTCGCACTCGCGTTCGCCTGCTCGGCGCTCGCCTCATGGGTGGCGAGCCTAGTCAAGGGCACGCACACGTTTTATCTGATCGGCAAGGCGGATGGCCTGTTTACCCCCGACTACATGGTGTTCGCGCTGATTGCCGGTCTGATGCTTGGCGTCGCCGGCGCGCTGTTCCGCCGCGGCTCCCAGTGGGCGGAGAAAAACAAGCCGTCCGGAGCGGGCATTCTGTGGATGATGCCGCTTGCCGGCCTGCTGACGGGCGTTGTGGCGATTGCCGTGCCGCAGGTGATGGGCAATGGCCGCGCCACCGCGCAGCTGAGCTTCTCCTCGAAGGCCGATTTGGCCGTCATTCCGGTGCTGTTGCTGTCTTTCGTGGCCAAGGCGATTGTTACGTTGCTGACGATTCGTTCCGGCGCGTCCGGAGGCGTGCTGCAGCCGGGCATTGCATTGGGCGCTTCCGGAGGCGCGATTCTGGGCATGCTATGGATGCAGGTGTTCCACACGAATTCGATCGGCATGTATGCGCTGCTGGGCGCATGCGCGCTGCTCGCCGCCTCGCAGCAGGCGCCGTTGATGGCGATTTGCCTGGTGATGGAGTTGGCCGATGCTCCGATCAACCTGTTCGTACCGATCGGACTCGCGGTGGCCGTCAGCGCGTTCACCGCCTCTCACCTGGCCAAGTCGCTCGCCGCTTGGCATCTACCGCGGGCGAAAGCTGCAGATCGTTAGCCTTCGCATTGCCGGCTCGCCATCCTCACATGGACGCCATCCTCACATGGCCATCAGGCCGGTCTGGCGGGGAAGCAGCACGGTGAGCACGAACCAGTGGTCGTTGGTGCGGATTGTCACCTCGCCGCCGTACTGCTGCGCGATGTGCCGAATCGACTTCACGCCGAAGCCATGCCGATGCTGGTCATCGCGCTTCGTGGTGCGCAGATTGCCCTCGGCATCTTTCTTCAGCCGCGAATCGTAATAATTTTCGACGCGGACCACGGTGAAGGAATTCTGCTCGAACAACGCCAGTTTGATGAGCCGTTGTTCCGGATCGGCCAACTTCGACGTGGCCTCGATCGCATTGTCGAGCGCATTGCCGAACAGCGAAGCGATATCCATCGACGACATATTGGACAAGAGCGACCCATCCGCCACGGCGGTGAAACTGATGCCACGATCGGCACAAGTGCGCTCTTTCGTGGTGAGGATGACGTCGAGCACGGGATTGCCGGTATGCTGCTGGGCGCTGTAGCGCTGCACCGACTTCTCCAGCTGCTCGAATCCTGCCGCCGCGTGCTCAGGATCGACTTCGGCGCGCAATGCCGCGATCTGATGCTTCAGATCGTGCGCAAGCCGCCCCAATGATTCGATGTTCTCCTTCGACTGCAGGTACTCCTGATGCTGGCTTTCCAGCTGCGCGTTAATCGACGCGATTTCCGCGCTCGCTTCCATGCGCCGGGCCTGTTCCTGCTGCGCATACAGAATCGCGAATCCGCAGAAATCCACCAACGTGCGGATGTAGAAGATTTCCTGGCCCACCGAACCGGAGAACGGCGTATTCGTCGAAATGAAGCTCAGGTTGCTCATGGCGAAGGTGACGATCGTGATGGCCACCGTCGCGGTCGCCGCGGAAGCCGTCGGCAACGTGGGCGCGGTCTGGCTGAAATTGCCGCGTTCCACTAGCCAGGCCAGGCCGAAACACAATGCGTAGGTGGCAACGAGCAGTAAGACGGCATGCCAATCGTAATCCGCGAATCGGCCGTTGCGCATGCCGATGAACGTGACGATCTGCCAATGCAGCGACGCCACCAGTTCCGCCAGCACGAACGCGCGTGCCGTGATGTACAGCCCTTCGCGCTTGCCGGTGCCGGCACCGAACAGAATCGTCAGGTACATGCAGCCGAAGGCGAGCAGCATGCCGACGATCCAAAACCAGATCGGCATACTGCCGTCGAAATACTGCACGGCGATGAGCGCCGCCAGTCCGATTGCGCTCACGATGACGGAGCGGCGCGGCGGCACGCGGCGGAACAGTACCGCGATATACACCACGCATGCCGCCCATTCGCAGATGGCGGTGTACGAACGGGGGATGTCGGGCAGCGCGTTGGTGATCATCGGCCGCCGCCCATGTAGTCGGCCAAGGCGGCGAGGAACGCTTTCTTCCGTGGTCTGCTCACGCGCAGCCGCTCGTCGTCGGACATGATGCAATCCTGGTCGGCAACGCCCGTCACATGCTTGAGATTGACCAGATAGCAGGAGTTCGAGCGGAAGAAGTGCCGGTCGGCGAGCTTGGCTTCCATGTCTTTGAGTGTGCCGTTGATGGAGTATTTGCCGTCAAGCGTGTGGATGACGATGGTGTGGCGAATCGACTCGAGATAAAGGATGTCCGTGAGATTCATCCTCATCTGCCCCTTGCCAGTTTCGATGAGCATGGAATCGTCGCTGTTGCGGCGCACCATGTCGATCGATTTCTTGAGCTCCTGCGAGAACGCGAACCATGGCAGCGGTTTGAGCAGATAGGACAGGGCGCGCACTTCGTAGCCGCTGATGGCGTATTGCGGGGCCGCGGTGATGAAGATGATCACGACGTTGTCGTCGCGTTCGCGGATGCGGCGGGCGGCGGCCATGCCGTCCATCTCCTTCATTTCGATGTCGAGCAGCAGGATGTCGTAAACGGGGGTATATTTCTCCACGATGCGCGCGCCGTCGTCGAATACGGAGACGGTGAATTGTTCGCCGGTCTCGCTTTGGTAGCGATTGAGGTAATCGAGTACCAGTTGGCAGCTTGCAGGGTCGTCCTCGACGACTCCGATTCGGATATTGCGCACGATGAACCTCCACGTCTCACCGTTCAGACTACCGTCCATTCTCTCGCGGAATGAGGATATTGCGATGAAAAAACGGCAAATTTGAGGGGCTGTTAACCCCCTAATAAAACCGTTTTGAGCAGTGAAAACCCGCGACACGCATTGACGAGTCGTAACGGTTGTGTATAGTAGGTCATGGCTCAACGAAGAGATCTTCGCCAAACCAAAAAGTAAACGCTTTGAATTGTGGCTTTGTCAAAGTGGTAAGCCGCGAGGATGGGCACCGAATAAAAAATCCCTTTACAACGGATCGTGAGGCACGTACCTGCCTCTGAAAGGATGAAAAATCATGGCAGAAGTCGTATTCGACCATGTTACTCGTATCTACCCGGGCAATGATAAGCCGTCTGTGGATGATCTGAACCTCGACATCAAGGATGGCGAGTTCCTGGTGCTGGTTGGCCCGTCTGGCTGCGGTAAGTCTACGACCCTGCGTATGCTCGCTGGCCTTGAAGAGGTCAACAAGGGCCGCATCCTCATCGGTGGCAAGGACGTCACCACGATGCAGCCGAAGGACCGCGACATCGCAATGGTGTTCCAGAACTACGCTCTGTACCCGCACATGACCGTCGCCGATAACATGGGCTTCGCTCTGAAGATCGCCGGCACCCCGAAGGACGAGATCCGCAAGCGCGTCGAGAAGGCCGCTGAGATCCTCGACCTGACCGAGTACCTCGATCGTAAGCCGAAGGCTCTGTCTGGTGGTCAGCGTCAGCGCGTGGCCATGGGCCGTGCA
This sequence comes from Bifidobacterium ruminantium DSM 6489, assembly GCF_000770925.1. Taxonomy (GTDB): domain Bacteria; phylum Actinomycetota; class Actinomycetes; order Actinomycetales; family Bifidobacteriaceae; genus Bifidobacterium; species Bifidobacterium ruminantium. Next base: position 43,987 of record NZ_JDTK01000017.1, read on the forward strand.
ATCGTCCGTGAGCCGAAGGTCTTCCTCATGGATGAGCCGCTGTCCAACCTCGACGCCAAGCTCCGTGTCCAGACCCGTACCCAGATCGCCGCTCTGCAGCGTCAGCTGGGTGTCACCACCCTGTACGTGACCCACGATCAGACCGAGGCTCTGACCATGGGCGACCGTATCGCCGTCATCAAGCTCGGCGTTCTGCAGCAGGTCGGCGCTCCGACCGAGCTGTACGATCGTCCGGCCAACGTCTTCGTCGCTGGCTTCATCGGCTCCCCGTCGATGAACATCAACACCCACCCGGTGGTCAACGGCAAGGCAAAGATCGGCGAGGACACCGTGGATCTGCCGGCCGAGGCCGTCAACAAGCTCACCGCCGAAGACAACGGCCAGATCGTGGTCGGCTTCCGTCCGGAAGACGCCTCCCTGGCTGCTCCGGATGAGGCTAACGCCTTCTCCCTCAAGGTCATGAACGTTGAGGATCTGGGCTCCGACGGCTACATCTACGGCAACATCATCACCGATGGCTCCGCTGCTGAGGCGTCCACCATGATGTCCGATCAGAACAAGCTCACCACGATCCGCGTGAACCCGCGTGCTCTTCCGAAGGTCGGCGATACCGTCAAGATCAAGATCGACCCGTCCAAGATGCACCTGTTCGCTCCGTCCACTGAGCTGCGTCTGAACTGAAGCTGATTACGAGTAACCAACCGTCGGGTATTTCTTCTGGGAAACCTGACGGGTGGTTGAACAACACTTGACGGGAATGCCTATTCCCGTCAACCATTAAACGAGACATTCTCTTCCTCTCTTATTGTCTCGTTGGAAAAGCCCCGCGTTGGCGCGGGGCTTTTCTTTTTTCCTTTGTCTGTGCTGTGGCATTTCCTCGTCATGTGGGGTAGGTCAACAGGTAAATTGGAGAACTATGGAATCAAATGAATTGCCGCAGATGGATCCCCGCGTGCTGAAAGCCACTTCCGTGAAGGCGGAGGATCCCGCAGCGCAGAGTCCAGAGCCGCAGGCGTTGAAGATTACCGCGGCAAGCTCGAATCCGAAGATGTTCACGTTGCCATGGGAAAAGCCGTTGGCCACTTGGCCTGAGGATCTCTTGGCAAATCTGCCGCGAGGCATCTCCAGGCACGTCGTGCGTTTCGTGCACGTGGGCGACGAAGTCTACGCCATGAAGGAAATCACACGCAACGTGGCGGAGCGCGAATACGAGCTGCTGCGTCGCCTGCAGAAACTGGAGCTGCCGACGGTTCAGCCAATCGCCGTGGTCACTGGTCGTCATAACGTCGCGGGCGAGCCGCTGGAAGCCATTTTGGTCACCAAGCATCTGAAGTTCTCGCTGCCGTACCGTGCGCTGTTCGCACGCAATTTGCGTCCTGACACCGCCGAGCGTCTGATTGACGCGTTGGCCGTGTTGATGGTGCGTCTGCATTTGGCGGGCTTTTATTGGGGCGATGTGTCCCTGTCGAATGTGCTGTTCCTGCGCGACGCCGATGCGTTCTCCGCTTTCCTGGTGGACGCCGAAACCGGCGATTTGCAGGTGAATCTGACCGAAGGCCAGCGCGAATACGATGTGGATCTGGCCCGCACGAACATCATTGGCGAACTGATGGATTTGTCTTCCGGCTCATTGCTGCCGCATGATGTGGACGAGATCGAAATCGGCAATCGTTTGGTGGATCGCTACCACTCCTTGTGGAGCGCGCTGACCGACACCGACAAGTTCGGTCCGGACGAGATGTGGAAGATTGAGAAGCGCGTCAACAAGCTCAACGAGCTCGGATTCGACGTGGACGAGCTGGAAATGAAGACCGCCGAGGATGGCAAGCGTGTGTTGGTGCGTCCTCGCGTGGTGGATGCGGGCTATGCCAATCGCAAGCTGCTGCGTCTGACCGGTCTCGACGTGCAGGAGAACCAGGCCCGCCGTCTACTCAACGATCTGGACGCCTACCGTGCCTCCACTTGGCGCGACGGTGAGGAACTTGAGATCGTTGCGACTGATTGGATGCGCGAGGTGTTCGAACCGACCGTGCGCATGATTCCGCGCGAGTACCGTTCGCAGATCGAGCCGGCGCAGTTCTTCCATGAGGTGCTAGACCATCGTTGGTTCCTGGCCGAGAAGGCCGGTCACGATGTGCCTATGGCCGAGGCCGTGAAGAGCTACGTGGAGAACGTGCTGCCGCAGTACAAGCTCGATTCGAAGGATGTCGACGCGCTGAACGCAGAGGCCGACTCCGGTGTGATCGATGACGAATACACTTACGGCACCGACGAGGACGGCTACAACCCGGACGACGATCCGGACGCTGCGGTGTGGAGCCATTAGCCGTTAAACAAAGGCTCCGGTGGAGCCTTTGTAGGCGAGCCCCGAGCGAGGCGGTAGCCGTAGCGAAGGCAGCGTTGAGTCCGCGCGTAGCGCGGTCCGAAATTGCAGGACCCACTGATTCAGTAACGTGGACAAACAAAAAAGCTCAAGCCATAAGGCTTGAGCTTTTTTCCATAAGCAGCGTAATCGACGATTACTTGGCTGCCGCGGCCGCTTCACGACGTGCGCGTGCCACGGCATACAACGTGATGCCCGCTGCCACGGAGGCGTTCAGCGACTCGACCATATTCGACATCGGAATGCCGGCGATGGAATCGCAAGCCTCTCGTACCAGACGGCTCAGGCCGTTGCCTTCCGAACCGAGCACAACCACCAGCGGATCGGTTTCGAATCCGGTTTCGCCGACGAGCGCATCGCCGCCACCGTCAAGACCGACGCTGTAGTATCCGCGTTCCTTCAGGCTTTCGATTGCCTTCGTCAGGTTCACCACGCGTGCCACCGGCATGTGCGCGGCCGCGCCCGCCGATACCTTCCAAGCGGCTGCAGTGACCGAAGCGGAACGGCGTTCCGGCAGAATCACGCCGTTCGCGCCGAATGCGGCCGCGGAACGGATGACCGCGCCGAGATTCTGCGGATCGGTGACGCCGTCCAGTGCGATGAACAGCGGTCGTGCCGCGATACGCGCGCTTTCCGAATTGGCGGCTTCCATGGCGCGCGCCTTCTTGTCCGCGCGATCCACGAGCTCCGCCAGCGAGGAATACTGGAACGGCTGAGCCTTCAGCACCACGCCCTGATGGTTGGACGAGCGTGCGATGCGGTCCATTTCCAGCCTGTCCGCTTCCAGCAGGTTCAGGCCGTGAATGCCTGCGAGGCGCACGATTTCGCGCGTGCGGTCGTCATGTTCGATGCGTGCCGCCACGTACAGCGTGGTCGCCGGCACGCCGCAGCGCAGCGCCTCGAGTACGGCGTTGCGGCCAATGACGAGGTCATCGGATTCCGAAGTGAACTTTGCGGCGCGACGGCGTGCGGCCAGTCGCGGATCGGCCATTTTGCGGCGGTCTGCCGCCTGCTTGGCCTTGTATGCCTTGTGATACACGCGATTTTCGGCCTTGGGGGTTGGCCCCTTGCCCTTCAGCGCGTTACGATGCTTTCCGCCCGACCCCTTGGTCGGTCCTTTTTTCATTGCCATAACTGCCTATTGTCCCAGCACCCCGGGAAAACGGAGGCTCTGTTTCGGCAGTGCTTCGTCCCCAGTGGATCGCTTCCCGGCAGACCATGTTAGATAAATCGGTACAATCGCATCGCCTGCGAAGCTGCCATCGAACTTGCCAGCAAGTTTAACATAACTTAACAGCAACTTCGCAGCGGTTAAGTTATCTGTTAAGTTCGCTGTTAAGTTGCTGGCAAGTTCGTTAAGTTCGTGCGAAGCTGGCGAAATCTCCGAAAACGGGCTATTTTCTGACCAGACAATACCGTTGCTTCGGGCTGCGTGCCGGCTCCGTCGGCTCCACGACATCGTTGGCGATCATAGTTCGCAGATGACTGGTGATGGTCGAGCGGGACAGCCCGGACAGTTCGGACAGTTCCTTCGAAGTCGCGGAGCTTCGCCTGCCCAGCAATTCGGTGATCGCCTCCTCCACGGATAACGGATTGGTGTCCGTCTTCTCGTTTTTCGTCATTCTTCGCTTATCGAAGGTCAGGGAGAAGAACGTCAAGGTATTGAGCGGCTTCGGCGGATTCATAAGCGCGGCCTGCAGCTGCTCTTCGATGACCTGGTAGCCCGTTCCCCGGTTCTCCACCACATATCCGCCATCGGGGTATGGCGTGGTTTCCAGAATGTTGGATAGGAACTGATTCCTCGAAGAGGAGATGCCCACGGTGCCCAACGTGTCGACCGTCACATTGCCGAAAAGTCCTCCTGGGTTAAGGATTTCCAAACGGTCGGCATACAGGTTCACCTGCACCTGCGAGCCGCGGGCGTCCGGTGAATAGTCGCGATGCATGAGCGCGTTGGCGATCGCCTCGCGGACCGCTTTGCGTGGATAGTCGGGCACGTCCTGTCGGAATGCGCCTTCGATCACGGCTCCGGTACGCATGTTCTTGGTGACGGCGTTCAGGGCATCCTCGATCATGAAAGGAATCGGACCGATGATGGTCTGCGCGTCGAGGAATCTGCGGTCCTCGTCCACCGTTTCGGCTTTGGTGACGCCTGGAAAAGCGGTGAAGGTGATATTGAGCCTCGGAAAGAACTGTTGGGGGAACGAGCCGAGAGCCAGCAAACCTCCGAGCGTTGGTCGGATGGTTCCCGCGTCGTCCTTTTTCGTGACGTGCATGCTGATGGCGATGTTCTCATCGTCGCGCGTGCCGAAAATGCGTGGATGCAGCTCCCGTTGGCGTGCGATGAATTGGGAAAGCAGATTGGGATCCAAGTCATCCAAGGTGGCCTGCGGAACGATTTCGTCGTCGAATGTGGGCTGACCGTGTTCTTCCATAAGACGGTCGATCTCGTATTGGGTGAGTTTGCGATCACCATCGCCGGTGCGGATGTATGAGCCTTGGTATCGTCCTTTGGATGTGATGAAGCACGGTTTGTCCTTGAGCGGCATCGCGGGCACGTGCGCCACGAGGACATTGGTTCCCTCAAAGGGGATTATTTCCAGAAACGGCCGCACCCGGGGAGTCATCTGCTCGCATTTCGCGTTGAAGGCCTCCTGCATGGCTCGTGCGTTGAAGGATTCCACCGGCGTGAATCCTTCCTTTTCGGATACGCCGAGGATGATGATGCCGCCGTCGCCGTTGGAGAAGGCGGAAAGCGTGTCGGGAATGCTTTCGGAGATTTTGTTGCGCGATTCCTTGACTTCGCATGCCTGCGTATCGTTCCCGATTTGGCGCATCTGCAGGATGAGATGCTCAAGCTCGTTTGCGTTCATGGTCGCTTCCTGATATGAATCCAACTACTTGCCAGCAAGCTTAACATAACTTAACAGCAACTTCGCAGCTGTTAAGTTGCTGGCAAGTTCGTTAAGTTCGCGCGAAGCCGGTCGGTGCAATCGTGTTCCGTGCCGTTCGTCGTGCGGTCGCAACGTATCGAAACGAATGTGCGCAATAATATGCAAACGATTGCAAAAGAACCGGTTCAAGAAAAGGCGCAACGATGGCGATTCGGTACGTCGAACGGGTTCGTTGTGCGTCGGGGGAATGGTGTTCGAAAACGATTTCAATGCATTTGAAATCGCAAAATCGCAATAAATCAACAATATTAACCCGTTTTATTTGGAAGTCGTTTTTTCTTCGGGGGTGAGAAAAATGTAAGCGTTTGCAAAAATTTGTTTCTGAGCGCACAATATTTGAAGTCGGCAATTGCAAGGACGTGGCTCAATGGAGGAGCTTGCGCATGCCGACAGGGTAATAATCAAGGAGAGAAAGGTGCGGTCATGAAGCGCACAGTAAAAGCGGCAATCGGTATGGTGGCCATCGCGGCGATGTCCATCGGCACTCTGGCGGCGTGCGGCGGTTCCGATTCGGGATCCGACAACGGCAAAGGCAAGGTCTACTACCTGAACTACAAGCTGGAGACCAACGACGCATGGCAGGCGCTGGCCAAGAAGTACACGAAGCAGACCGGCGTCGAGGTCAAAGTGCAGACCGCCGCGTCGGAAACGTATCCGCAGACGCTGAAATCCGAGCTGGCCAAGTCCAATGCGCCGACCCTGTTCCAGATCAACGGCGTGGTCGACTATCAGACATGGAAGGCCTACACCACGGATATGTCCGACACCGAACCGTACAAGCAGCTCAAGGATCAGTCCATGGCGCTGAAGGATGGCGACAAGGTGGCCGGCGTCCCGTATGTGGTGGAAAGCTACGGCCTGATCTACAACAAGGATCTGCTGGCCAAGTACATCGCTACGGACGGAGCCAAGATCAAAAGCGTCGATGACATTGACAATTTCGACACCCTGAAGGCCGTCGCGGACGACATCCAGGCCAAGAAAGACCAGCTTGGCGTCAAGGGCGCGTCACCTCCACTGGTTTCGATTCCAGCTCCGATTGGCGCTTCAAGGGCACTTATCTGCCGCAGTTCAAGCAGATCTTCGATCTGTGTCTGAAGGACTCCACCTGCCCGAGGACTCAGGTCAGCTCCAAGACCGGCGATGACGCCAATTCGGAATACGCGCAGGGCACCGGCGATTGGAGCGCCGTCAAGAAGGCCTTCGTCGACAATTGGAAGACGGAGTACGACGCGTCCCACTGACGGCTGGCGAGCTGACGCCGGACGTGTGAAGCTGCGCTGACGGCATAAAGCATAAAAAGTATATGAAAAAGCGGGAGTGCGCGATTCGATTGGGAATCGCGCACTCCCGCTTTGCGATTTTAGTAATCGAAAGGACGGAAAGTGGAGATCCGCGCGCACCGTGTTGTCCACGGCGAACCGGATCCTGCCTTACGCGGCCGGCCTCTGCGAGGTCGCCTTACGCGGCTTGACCACACCGCCTTTCGCCTGAGGGCCTTACTTGTTGAGAACCTTCTTCATCAGATCGGCGGAGACTTTGGCGAATGCGAACTGGCCGAAGCCCGGGTCGACGGAAGCGAGGTTGGAATTGACGATCTGATCGAAAGTATTGTGCTTCATGATGTTTCCTTTCGGACGGCCGCTGGTTTTCTTCTTTATTTCTGTCTTCTCACATCGCGCGGCGCGTCGCTTTTTATGCTGTTTTCTTGTTTCTTGCTTTTCTGTTGTTTTTCTGTTGTGCCTTCACTATAGGCAGGCCGGCATGGTTAAGGCATGCCGCAATTGTCTTTTTTATGGTAAATTCATCGGGTCATCTTGAAGAAAATGCAAACATATGGTTGCATTTTCTTCTGCGCATGTCGATTGCGCGCGATTTGTCGGAAACGACAGCGCGATGTGAAGCGGCTGGGCGGCAGAAAGCGATTCAGCGCGAATCGACGCGGATTACAGGCTGCTACTGCAGAATGAAGCCGGCGACGTCGGTCGGGCCGATCTCCAGCACCTGCCCCTTGGTTGTGATCAGCACGTGCTGATGGCCATTCCATTGGAATTTTCCGTAGAACAGATTGCCTTCGTGCAGCACTGCGCCGATCGCGCCCTTGCCAGTTGCCGCGGAAGCGGGCTGCGTCTGCTGGACGGGTTGCTGCGTCTGTTGCGGCACGGGCTGCTGCGCTGGCTGGGTTTGCGGTGTTGGCTGTACGAATTGGGTTTGTTGCGAGTCGATCGGCAGCTGTGCCGGCTGTTGCGCGTCGATGGGCTGCGCCGCCGGCTGCACAGGTTGCATAGGCTGGACAGGCTGGACAGGCTGGACGGGCTGGACGGGCTGGACGGGTTCTTCCACGGGAAGATGGCGCAGGGTCTCCGCGATGCGGTCGAGCAGATCGTCGATCTGGCCGATGTCGTATCCGTTGGTGAACCGGACGGTCGTGAACATCTGCTGCTCGACCTCTTCGGGAGACATTTCGGCTTTGCCATCAAGCGCGTCCGCGCAACGTTCGAAGAACTCGTTCACCTCGACGATGTTGTATCCCGCGGAGAGATACGTTGTGGTGAGCCGGACGTTTCGTAGCTCGCGTGCCGTGATTGTAGATACCATGTCCACCATTATTCCACGAATGTGATGATTTTGCGCATAAAACGGAAAACGGTCGCAAAACATGCGGGAATCATGCCGTGCGACCGTTTGTATTGATGCCTATTTTCCGGGCGATGTGTACGTTATCCGCGCTTCGACTTGCCGACCCTGCCGAACGTGAATGCGCGGACGATTGCCACGATGCCAAGCACCACCAGCGCGCACCCGCCAAACAGAATCAGCCAGCCGGTGGAGGCCAGCGGGCTGAACAGCATCACGCAGCCGGCCACAATCGAAATCAGCGCGTATATCACAGCCCATGCGGAACTCGGCATGCGCCACGATTCGACAAGCGCCATCACGCCTTCCATCATCCAACCGAGGCCCACCACCATGGTGACGAGCACTGCCAGCATGGCGCCGGACAGGGTCGAATTCTTCAGCATGACCACGCCGCCGATCGTCAGCAACAGACCGACCAGAATGTCAAGCACGCGCCAGCCACCCGGCAGGCCAAGCTCCACAATCGCGGTGACGATGCGGATCACGCCGGACACCACGAAGTACGCGCCGAGTGCAATCGCGGCGATCTTAAGCGTCGCGCCCGGCCAGATAAGCAGTGCCAGGCCAAGGACGATCGCCATGATGCCGAGCACGCCGTACACGTCGCGAATGGCGTTCTTAGCGCGCTGTGGCAGCCACGATTCCACCAACTTGAACGGGCTTACCGGCTCCCACTCGCCACTGTCGTTGCTATGGCTATTCGGGTCGTAACCATACGGATTACCGTACGGATATCCATACGGATTGCCGTACGGGTTGCCGTATGGATTGCCGGAATAGCGAGGGGTCTGCTCGGCATCTGGTCCGCCGCTTTGTGGACCGTCCTGCTGTTGCGATTGCTGCGCTTGCTGGCTCGGTGCATAGGCGCCGTATCCCGGCTGCGGTGGTTGACTGGGGTCGTCGGGATTGCCGGGATTCATATTTGGATAGCTCATGATGCCCTCCTTCAGAAAAACATGCTTTGAGGCGTCGTTTGCTTCAAAGACATGCTTTCATTTTAGGCACCCTGCCTGTTTTCAGCCATCAACAGAATCGGCCGGCCTGCCTATTGGCAAGTCGGCCGGAATTATGCCGCGAATCGGCGGTTATGCTTGAGGCTGAAGCTGGCTTAGCTTAGAACAGTTCGAGCCGGACGTTGAGGCTGAGCGGCTGGTCGGCGGGCAGCTGGTACTGCGCGTGCACCGGCGACATCCACGAATCGTCGCCGCCGACGCCCATCTGCGCGGCCAGCAGACGCAGGAACATGTGCCTCGGCTTCGGCAGCTCATCCTGATGTAGCGCCTCCTCCAGCATCGCGCTCGAATAAGGCAGCAGACTCATCGCGAAAGGTTTCACAGCATGTTTCACGCGCAGGCCGTGGCCTGAATCGTCCGTGATTTCCGCCCAGCGCACGTCCTCATGGTTGCCGGTCTCCTGCGGCAGCAGATACGGCGCACGGTCGCGGTACGCATCGGTGCTCCACACGCCCAGCTTCGCGTGCTTGCGATCGGCGTACGTTTCCTCCGGGCCGACACCATAGAATCGCAGATTCGAATATTCCACGGGCAGCGCCCATTCGATGCCGAACGCCGGAATCGTAGGCAGGCCGCCGTTCTTCTCGCCCGGATACTCGACGTCGAGCTCAACGCGGCCGTCCGTATCGGCAACGTAGCGGACCGTTACTTTTGTGTGCTGCGGAATCGCCAATTCATATGTATACGTGGCTTCCACGGTGTTCTCTCCGCGGGGCGCGATTTCGCAGCCGACGCAGCGGGCGTACTTTCCCGCGACCGCCCAGGCGGCGCGTTCGAAGGCGTGCCCGGCTCCGCGGTCGTTGTCCGTCAGCGGACGGAACGTGGTGATGGAAGGTCGACGCAGCACGAATTCACGCTCGCCGAGCGTGTATGAGACCATGCCTCCCTGCGCTCGGGAGAAAAGCACCTCGCGGCCCTGTCCGCGCACGCCCACGTTCCAGCGGCCGAAGGTGATGGCTCCGTCGGCCGCGCTAGCCGCGCTGGCCGTGCCAACAGTCGCATCGGTACCCTTCGCGCCCTCCACCACGCACTGGCCGAACGCCAGCTCATAGCCGGCCGGAGCCCAATCGCACGCCTCGCCCAACTGCTGCGAGACCTCCAGAACCAGCTCCTTGGCGTTGCCGAGGTAGTCGTCGATCGGCCAATCGACATCGAACAGAGCGCTTTCGCCGGCCGGCACATCGAAGCGACGCGTGGCGCTCCACACCGGCCTGCCATCGGCCAGCACGAGCAAGACGAAGGCGTATGCGCCCGTCGACACGAACAGGTTGTCGTTCGTGACGCGCACGCCGTCCTGCGTGACCGCGATTTTCACGTTCGCATACAGCTGCTTGACTTCCTGCGCCTTCGGAGAGGGGGTGCGGTCGGCGAACAGCAGTCCGTCGCCGGAGAATTCGTAGTCGCTTGGACGATCGCCGAAATCACCGCCGTAGCACATGCGCGTCGTGCCGTCGGGCAGTTTGGCTTCGATTGCCTGGTCGATGAAATCCCAGATGAAGCCGCCTTGGTACATTGGATAGCGTTCCAACGCCGTGTATTCGTCCATGTTGCCGCACGAATTGCCCATCGCGTGCATGTATTCGCAGGAGATGTACGGCTTCTTCGGGCCGTCCGTATGCACCGGGCTGCCGTCCTGCAGGTAGCGTTCGATTTCGTCGGCATGCGCGTACATGCGGCTTTCGATGTCCGTCACGTCCTCGAATTCGCGCATGTGCACGGACCCCTCGTAATGCACCGGACGATTCGGGTCGATCGCGTGCGCGTGGCGGTACATTGCGCGGAACACCTCGCCCGCGCTCGATTCGTTGCCGAGCGACCAGATCAGCACGCTCGGATGGTTGTAATCACGGCGCATCATGCTGTTGATGCGGTCCACGCACGCGCCCTCCCACTCGGGGCGGCTGCCGGGGATGCCATCCTCGGGGCGTTCGACGTTGTTGGCCACCCAGGTGCCGTGGGTCTCCATATTGGTTTCGTCGATCAGATACAGGCCATACTTGTCGCATAGGTCGTACCAATATTCCTGGTTCGGATAGTGCGAGGTGCGGATAGCGTTGATGTTGTGCCGCTTGCAGAAGATCACGTCGGAAAGCATGTCCTCGCGGGTGATGGCGCGGCCGCGCTTCGCGTCGAATTCGTGGCGGTCCGCGCCTTTGAATACGACGCGTTTGCCGTTGAGCGTCATGATGCCGTTTTCGATGCGGAACGTACGGAAGCCGATGTTCTGCGTCACGGTTTCGATGGTTGCGCCGTCGTGCCCGATGACGCGCACGGTCAGCGTATACAGCGTCGGCGATTCGGCGCTCCACGGCGCGATGTTGGACAATTTACCGGAATCAAGCGTGATTTCGCCGTTGCAGGCCTGCGTCGATTCCCATACGACGTTCCCATGGCCGTCGCACAGCGCGCTTTCGATGGTCGCCGCGCCGGCTGGATTGCGCAGGACGAGCGTCGCGTCCAGCTTGGCGGTGTCGGTGATGCCGGTCGTGTCGTAGTCGACTTCGATCTGCATGGTTTCGACGTGTGTGCGCGGCTGGGCGGCGAGTTCCACGGAACGGAACAGGCCGTGCAGCCGCCAGAAATCCTGGTCTTCCAGCCAAGATGCGCTCGAATATTCGTAGCAGGCGACGGTGAGCGTATGCTCGGCTTCGGGGGAATCGGCGGCGTTGCCATTGCCGTTTCGCAGCGCTTCCGTCACATCGAATTCGCTCGGCGTGAATCCGTCCTCGCCGTAACCCACGAACGTGCCGTCAAGCCATACGTAGATCGCGGTTGCCGCGCCATGGAACGTCAGGCTCACCGTGCCCCCGTCCCTCAATGTGCGCACGAGCGGCGCATCCAGCGAGAACCGGTGGCGGTAGATCGCCACATGGTTGTTTTCGGGGATGTCCGGCGCCTGCGGATCCTCATGGCCGTCCCATGGGTACTGGATGTTGACGTACTTGTTCCTGAGGTATCCGGCCATCTGCAGATGGCCCGGCACTTCGATCGCACCGAAATCGCCATCCTTGAAATTGGCGGCGGCGAACGGCGCGTCCGCCACGTCCACGTCGTGCGCCTGCTCGATGCGCACCTTCCATTCGCCGTCAAGGCTCTGCTTCGGCTCCGTCGTTTCGCCGATAACGTAACGGTGGTTCGAATGCGCCGGCCTCCGATTCACTGCGAACACCGTCGGATCGGTGAGCCAGTCCGCGCTCGCTTTGGTTGCGTGGAGTATCGTGTTTTCGATTGCATCCGCCATGTTGGATCCCCTTACGTTACTACGTTGTTTACTGCGTCGTTGCGGTTGCGCCACATATGCCGTGCGGCTGTGGTAATAAAATTTACCAACAATCGATAATATATCATACTTCACGATTCCGCACGCAGTTCGCCGTACACTGATTCCTTCCATGTCCGTTTTCCGCACGCCTTGGATGTGCAATAATGGCAGGAATGCACCGACGGCGTCCGCCCGGTGCCCGCAACCGCGCAGCGTTGCCCTGCCTGCAGCAATGATTGCGATGCACGGATTTCCGCGATTCGCAAGCATACGCGGGTGGGGGAGAGCTGACTACTCCGCGGCGATCCCAAGGAGATCACCATGGTTGGTCGCAAGGAAGATCAATCCATACAGCCCCATGCCGGTTCCGACGAAAATTCCGCTGTCGGCGATGACATGAGGGCGCAACACGGCCCGCAGCCACCCCAACTTGATCCGTCGCTCGCCGACGCGCAGGCGGTGGCCGCATCCCTCGGCGTCGACCCGGACACAGGCCTGAGCCAGTCAGAGGCGCAACGCAGACTCGGACAGTACGGTCCGAACGAGCTCGCGTCCGCACCTGCCGTGCCGAAATGGAAGAAGTTCCTGGCACAGTTCAGGGACCCCCTCGTTTACCTGCTGCTCGCCGCCACCGGCATCTCGCTTGTCGCATGGTTCATCGAGCGCGCCAACGCCACGCCTGGTGCGGAAGGCGGCGAGGCGCTGCCGTTCGACGCCATCGTCATCGTGCTGATCCTCATCGTCAATGCGGTGCTCGGCTACATCCAGGAATCGAAAGCGGAAGCGGCAGTGGAGGCGCTATCGCAGATGACCGCGCCGCAGACCAACGTGTTGCGCGATGGTGCCGTCACCCGCATCAACACCGTGAACGTGGTGCCGGGAGATGTGATTGTGCTCGGCGAAGGCGATTCCGTGCCTGCCGACGGCCGGCTGGTCGCCGCCGCAAGTTTGCGCGTCGCCGAAGCGAGCCTTACCGGCGAAAGTGTGCCAGTCGGCAAGAACGTCGATACGCTTGCCGAGGCCAAAGCCCTCGGCGATCGCGCCAACATGGTGTTCAACGGCACATCCGTGACGCAAGGCACCGGCCGTGCCATCGTCACCAGCACCGGAATGCGCACGCAGGTCGGCAAAATCGCGGATCTGCTGCAGGCCACGGATGATGACGATAGCCCGCTGCAGAAGGAGATGAACTACGTCTCCAAAATCCTCGGCATTGCGGTGTGCATCATCGCGGTTGTGGTGCTCGTGGCGCTCGCGTTAACCGAAAGTTTCAACGACGTGCATGATGTAATCGACTCGCTGCTGCTGGCCGTTTCGTTGGCCGTCGCTGCCGTGCCGGAAGGCCTTGCCACGATTCTGACGGTGGTGCTTGCGCTCGGTGTGCGGCGCATGGCCGAGCACCACGCGATCGTCAAGAAGCTGCATTCCGTGGAGACGCTTGGCTCCGCGTCGGTGATCTGCTCCGATAAGACCGGCACGCTCACCCGCAACGAGATGACGGTGGAACGCGTGGTAACGCCGAGCGGCGAAGTGCAGCTGACCGGCACCGGCTATGCGCCGGAAGGCAGGATGATTGCGATTGACGCGGCGGAAGCCGCGGGAATTACGGGAGCCGCCGAAGCGGCGCAGGCCGAGGCCGTCGCCACGCTGGCCGTGGGCGCGATCGCAAACGACGGCGAGCTTCGCGAGACCGCCGTCGAAACCGTGCGGAACGGCGCGGATTCCGCTTCCTCTGCCAATACGTTATGGGAGGCCGTGGGCGATCCGACTGAGGTGTCGCTTATCGTCGCCGCACGCAAGGTGAAGGCCGACCGCAAATTCGCCAACTACACGCGCGTCGGCGAGATTCCGTTCACTTCCGATCGCAAGCGCATGTCCGTCGTCGCGCGGGACAATGCCGACGCGGGCCGGCTCACCGTCTTCGCGAAAGGCGCGCCGGACGTGCTGCTCGGTTACTGCGGCAGAATCGCCGTAAACGGCGCCGTGCGTCCGATGACGCAGGGCGATCGACAGCAGATTCTGGCCACCGTCGAACGACTGTCCTCCGAAGCGTACCGCACGCTTGGCCAGGCGTACCGTCCGCTCGGCACCGCGTCCCTTGCCGATGTGCCGGGAGTAACACTCAACGCCGCCGGACATGTGGTCGACATCGCGGAACAGAGCGATGTGCTGGAAAACGACCTGATCTGGGTCGGCATGGTCGGCATCATCGATCCGCCGCGCACCGAAGTGCGTGACGCCGTCGCCGAAGCCCATCGCGCCGGCATCCGCACCGTCATGATCACCGGCGACCATCCGCTGACCGCCGCGCGCATCGCCAGCGATCTGGGTATCATCGACACCCCCGATGTCGCAAAAGATGCGCGCGCCGACCTGTCCCATAAGGTGCTCACCGGTAGCCAACTCGACGAACTGTCGGACGACGCCGCGCTCGACAAGGCGACCAGCGAAATCTCCGTATACGCACGCGTCGCGCCGGAGCACAAACTGCGCATCGTCGAATCGTTGCAGCGGCAAAGCAACATCGTGGCCATGACAGGCGACGGCGTGAACGACGCGCCCGCCGTCAAAACCGCGGATATCGGCGTGGCCATGGGCATCACCGGCACCGAAGTGACCAAGCAGAGCGCCAAGATGATCCTCGCCGACGACAACTTCGGCACCATCGTCGAAGCCGTGCGCGAAGGCCGTGGCATTTTCGACAACATCCGTAAATTCCTGCGGTACCTGCTCAGCTCCAACGTGGGTGAGGTCTTCACGGTCTTCGGCGGCGTGATGCTGGCAGGATTCCTCGGCATCACGCAGCCGGGCAGCCAAGGCGTGACCGTGCCGCTGCTCGCCACGCAGCTGCTGTGGATCAACCTGCTCACCGACGCGGCGCCCGCGCTCGCCATGGGC
Source organism: Bifidobacterium ruminantium DSM 6489 (assembly GCF_000770925.1). Lineage (GTDB taxonomy): Bacteria > Actinomycetota > Actinomycetes > Actinomycetales > Bifidobacteriaceae > Bifidobacterium > Bifidobacterium ruminantium. Next base: position 59,137 of record NZ_JDTK01000017.1, read on the forward strand.
GTCGACCCGTCCACCGACGACGTGATGGCCCGCAAGCCGCGCAAACTTACCGACCGCGTGATCGACGGGCAGATGTGGGGTGACATCATCTTCATCGGCATCGTCATGGCCGCCGTCACGCTGATCGGCATGGACATGCACCTCGCCGGAGGCCTGTTCACCGACCGTTCCGTGGATGCCATCGGGCATGACGCGCAGATGACGGAGGCGCGCACGATGGGCTTCACCATCCTGGTGTTCGCGCAGATGATCAACGCGTTGTGCTCGCGTTCGCATGACCAGTCGGTGTTCGTGGGACTGTTCGCCAACAAGTGGCTGTGGGGTGCGATCGCACTGTCCGCGCTGCTGCAGCTCGCGGTGATCTACGTGCCGTTCCTCAACACCGCGTTCGGCACCGTGCCCCTGTCCGCGGGCGCGTGGGCCGAATGCCTCGGCTTGGCGCTGATCGTGCTCGTCGCGTCCGAACTGCGTAAATTCGTGCTTCGCGCGATGCATCGGCGGTAGATTCGCTTATAGCGTCGCCGCGTTAGACTGGACAACGGTTGGCGGGCGTGCGTCGGATTGTCGCGCGCCCGCCGTCATGACGATTGTTTTTGGCGATGTTTGGAGGAATTTCGATGCTGCTGTCCGATCGCGACATTCTCGCCGCACAGGCCGACGGTCACATCTCACTCGATCCGTGGACCCCGGAAATGGTGCAGCCGGCGTCGATCGACGTGCGATTGGACCGTTTCTTCCGCCTGTTCAACAACCATGCGTACACGTACGTGGATCCCGCCGAAAACCAGGGCGAGCTGACCGAACAGTTCGAAGTCAAGTCGGACGAGCCGTGGATCCTGCATCCGGGCGAGTTCGCGCTCGGCTCCACATGGGAGTATGTGAAGCTTGATGCGACGATCGCCGCGCGTCTTGAAGGCAAAAGCTCGCTCGGTCGCCTCGGCATCCTCACCCACTCCACCGCGGGCTTCATCGACCCGGGCTTCGAAGGCCATATCACGCTGGAGCTGTCCAACGTGTCGACGTTGCCGGTGAAGCTGTGGCCGGGCATGAAGATCGGCCAGATGTGCTTCTTCCAGCTGAGCTCGCCCGCCGAGCATCCGTACGGTTCCGCCGGCACCGGCTCGCACTACCAGGGCCAGCGTGGCCCGACCCCGAGCCGCTCCTACGTGAACTTCTACAAGGCCGATATCACCGACTGATTTGACCGCTACCCCGCGCGGGATTCACAGAATCCCCGGCGCGATGTCATGTACGGCGAGCCAGCCGCGCAGGTCGCTGAACTCGTCGAGGCTGACGGAATGGTCGAGTCCACGGTAGCTTTTCGCGGTGAGGAACGTGTGCTCGTCCAGCCAGGCGCTCATGGCGAAAAGCTCCGGCTTGGCGATCACCGTATCGCTATTGCCGTAACCGAAGAACGTGGGAATGTTAAGTGGCGCGATACGGTCGTCGGCGGGCGCTGTGCCGCGGACGAGCCCCGGCGCAAGGAATCCGGACAGTGAAATCGACGCACGGTAGCGTTCCGGATGCACGCGCAGCAGATGGATCGCCAGCAGACCACCTTGGGAAAAGCCGATCGGCACGACGGCACGGTCTTCGGGAACGTTCTGCGACACCCAATCGTCGATCGCCATGGCCGCGGCGAACGCGTCACGGTCGAGGTCTTCGCCGGACGGCACGCAATCATGGAACCAGGAGTACGCGCCCGGAGCGAACGTGCCGGCCGCCTGCAGCGTCAACGGCGCGCGCAGCGAAACGTAATCGTTGTATGGTGCGATGTATCGCATCATGTCGGCAAGGTCGGCCTCGTTCGATCCCCAGCCGTGCAGGCATAGGAACAGCGGCCGTTTCGGCGCCGCGTTGCCGCCGCCGCGCGAATACTGGACGTGCGTCACCTGCAGCGGTTCGCCGAAGCGGCCCGGCACCACATCCGATTCGCGTCCGACCAGCTCCATCTCGTTGCTGTTGCCTGCGGTCTGCGGAATTTCGTGTTCGATTGCGTCGCTCATACCTTCCCAATATAGCGTGCGCCCGTGGCTTGAAAAGGTGGCCGTGAAAAAAGAAGACCCCGGTGGGATTGACCACCGGGGAGAGAAAGGAGAGAGAAGAAGAAAGGGTTCAATTGTCGGGAACTCTTGTGTTCCTGGTCGGCTCGTTGTGCTGACAGCTCATATATAACCATTCGATGCTGGGCACATGTCTGGTGTTTTCTGAAAACTTCCTGAGAATCCAGCGGCATATGTCCAGGTAAGCCCCCGTCAGAGCTGCGCGTCGGCGTCCACGCTCATCACATATACGTTGCGTCGCAGCTGCTTGCTTTGCGCGCGCGTGACGTCGCCGGCCTCATACATGTCCTGAATCACGCCCAACTCGATGCCGTAGCTTTCGCGCTTGACCTCTTCGGCCTGCTCCTGCGCTTCGGCGCTGAGACCCATGTTCGGCCGCGCCCGCAACGCGGATTCGCTGCGTCGGTAATCGAGCAGCAAACCGGAGCAGTGCTCGGTGTTGTATGTGCCGCGGCCCATTTCCTCATACAGCCGGTCGATCACATGTTCGATCGCATCCACTTGGACCACGCGCGTATGCGCGAACAGTTCGTCGTCGCTGAACAGCGGGGTCGTGCGCCGGATGCGGCTGTTCACGCGTTTCGCCAACGTGCCCATGCGCCGCTGCAGCGCCTTGTACCGGCCTTTGACGCGCCAGATCATACGGCCTGAATTGTGCGCGGTCTCGATGTGGCGCAGCGAGCTCATGATCTGGTCGAGCAAGCGCTCGCAGGCCTCGGCCTCCAGATCGTTCGCGGCGCGGTTCTCGGCGGGATTCGCCTTGATCGCCGCGCGCACGCCAGCCAGACGGTTCTTGACGTACTCCTTCTCCCAGTTGAGCGCGTCGATCTGCAGCTGCATATACCCCTGCGGATCGATTTCGCCGGTGCGTTGTTTCAACCGCGTGATGCGTTTCGTATACGAATCGATGACCATAAGCACCGCCCGACGGTTGTCCGGCGTGACACGGCCCGACAGCTCTTCGACCGTCCGCCGCAGCACTTCGATGGTGATCTCCGTCATTTCCGTCGACGTGTCCTTGTCGCGATTCGGCGCAAGCAGCGGCAGCAGGAAATTCGCCAGCAGCAGCGTTACCACAATCACACCGCCGGCTATGAAGATCAGTTCGTCGCGCATCGGGAAAGCCGCGCCGGCCGCCAGCGTGTACGGAATCGTGAACATCAGCGACAGCGTGATGGTGCCTTTCGGCCCGCCGAACGTCATGACCGCGGCGGATCTCCAGCGGCTCGCCGTCATCTTGCGCCGCATGCCGGTGGCGGTGTCGCGCGCGAGCCGCAGCATCAGCGAGATCCACAGGAATCGCATGACGATCACCACTGCGGCGACCACGAGGATCGCGGCCAGCAGCAGCCGGTTGCTGACATGCGGATCATCCCAGCTTGTCGACATCGCTCGCGGCAACAGCATGCCAAGCAGAATGAACACCGTGCCGTTGAGCGAGAACGACAGCACGCCCCACACGCTTGACGACACGATGTTCGTGCGTGCCACATTCGGTCCGATGCCGGTGCGGTCGAAACGGATGATCAGGCCGGCGGCCACCACCGACAGAATGCCGGAGACGTGCGCCGCCTCCGCGCCCAGATACAGAATGAACGGCAGGAACAGCTCCATGAGGATGCGGCTGGTGGTCGTCTCCCAGCCGAGGGAACGCAATGATTCGAACAACAGGTCGGCCATGGTGCCCACCGCAAGGCCGAAGATCGCGCCGCCGAAGAACGAGATCACGAATTGCGCGGCCGACTCGCCCACTTCGAACACGCCGCTGACCGCCGCCGCGATGGCGAACTGGAAGCCGACGATGCCGGAAGCGTCATTGAATAGCGATTCGCCTTTCAAGACGCTCGTCTGACGTTCGGTCAGCGCCGCCTCCTTGCCAAGCGACGACACCGCGACCGCATCGGTCGGTCCGAGCGCGGCGCCGAGCGCAAGCGCCGCGGCGAGCGGAATCGCAGGCCAGACGGCGTGCAATGCGAAACCGACCACCACCATGGTCGCAATCGCCAGACCGATCGCCAGCGACAATGACAGCTTGACGGATTTCAGCAGTTCGGCCTTGTCGATCTCATGCGCCTCCAAATACAGCAGCGGCGCGATGAACAGCACCATGAACAATTCCGGATCGAGCGTCACATCCGGAAAGAATGGCAGCTGCGAGGCCAATGCCCCCAGCGCGATCTGCACAAGCGGCGTGGAGACCTTGGGTATGAAACGGCTCAGGAACGAGGACAGCACGACGGCAGCGATGATGCATAGAATCAACTCGAATACTGCCAACGTGCCTCCTTTGCGCGTATTTCCAACCTTTTCAGCCTACCAAGAGACGGTTATGGGCGTGTTTCGCCATGGGCGTGACTCGTGTTTGCCGCGTTGGACGTGGGTGCGGGGTGGATGCGCAGGCCAGGCGTCCGGCCCGGTCGCATGGCCGCCGCTACACTGTGGCGTATGCGATGGGACGATGATATGGAACCGGCGATCGCGCTGGCCCGCGAAGCCGCCGCGGATGGCGAGGTGCCGGTCGGCGCCGTCGTGCTTGACGCCGATGGCCGGGTGATTGGCCGCGGCCGGAACCTGCGTGAGACGCATGCCGATCCGCTTGCCCACGCCGAAGTCAAGGCGATGACTGAGGCTGCCGCCTCGCTTGGCACTTGGAATCTCGCCGATTGCACGCTTGTCGTCACGTTGGAGCCGTGCCCCATGTGCGCCGGCGCCTGCCTGCAGACGCATATCGGACGTATCGTGTTCGGCGCGTGGGACGCCAAGTTGGGCGCATGCGGCTCGGTATGGGACATTCCCCGCGATCCGCACGTCGGTCTTGTGCCGGAAGTGGTCGGCGGTGTGCGCGAAACGGAATGCGGGCGATTGATGACCGATTTCTTCGCACACCGACGCTAATTACTTTCCAAAAGCAACAAACACGCAGGGCGAGGGGAAGAAAAATGGCGTGCAGTACCATCGAAGCGTCGTACCAACCAAAGAATCGCAAGAAAAGGATGCTGCAATGACGCTCATTCAGACCTTCCATGGCACCGCTTCAAACGGCACCCCCCTCACTGCCGTGTACGCCGAGCAGCCGGCCGCCGCCGCGGCCTTCGCTCTGGTGTTCCCAGGCAGCGATTTGCCAAGATTCGTGCATTGGGGCCGCCCGCTCACCGCACCGGAAACCGTGATCAACACATTCGACGCGCTCGCTCCGCAACGCGTTTCCGGAGCCCTCGACTACACCGCATGGCCGAGCGTGCTGCCGACGCAATCCGAAGCATGGTCCGGCTCCGACCGTTTCGACGTGCGCCGTGACGGCGTGGAACTGTTCTGCAAGTTCCAGGTCACCGACATCAAAGCCGAAACCGTGGCCGCCGGCAAAACCTACACCATGGCCGAAAAAGACGGCTACCCCAGCTGGAGCGTGGCCTCCGAGCCCAAGCAGACGCCTACCGTCACCGTCACTGCCGAGGACGTGGAACAATGCGTGAAACTTACGTGGACCTGTGAGCTCGATGAAACCGGCCTCATCCGCCAGCATGCGGAGGTGACGAACACCGGCGAGGGGCGACTCGAGATCGGCAAGATCGAACTTGCATTCAGCGTGCCCGCCGACGCCAGCGAGATCCTCACCACCACCGGTCACCATCTGCGTGAGCGTTCCCCGCAGCGCCAGGATTTCACCATCGGACGCTTCGCCAAATCCTCCATGGTCGGCCGTCCGGACTTCGACGCCACCCTGCTGCTCAGCGTTGGCGAGCGGGGCTTCGGCTTCACCCACGGCAACGTCTACTCCGCGCACGTGGCTTGGAGCGGCAACAGCGTTCTGTCCGCGGAACGCCTGCCCTACACCACTGGCGTGATCGGTGGCGGCGAAGTGCTCTTCGGCGGCGAAGTCGGTCTGGAACACGGTGAAAGCTACACCACGCCATGGCTCGTCGGTTCCTACGGCGAGGGACTCAACGAGGTCGCCTCCCGCTTCCATGGCTACATCCGCCGTGTGCACCGCGACTGGCTCGTGGACCACGGCATCGCGCCCAAGCCGCGCCCGGTCATCCTCAACACGTGGGAGGCCGTCTACTTCAACCACGATTACGACACCCTGACCGCGCTCGCAGACAAGGCCGTGGAAAGCGGCGTGGAACGCTTCGTCGTGGATGACGGCTGGTTCGGCGCACGCCGTGACGACACCGCCGGTTTGGGCGACTGGCAGATCTCCCAGGACGTCTGGCCCGATGGGGACAAGTCCCTGAAGGCGCTCGCCGACTACGTGCACGGCAAGGGCCTCGAATTCGGCCTGTGGTTCGAGCCGGAAATGGTCAACCCCGATTCCGACCTGTTCCGCAACCATCCGGACTGGGTCCTGAAGCCCACCGCGGGCCGCCTGCCGATGCAGGGACGCACTCAGCAGGTCGTCGATCTCACCAATCCTGACGCGTACGCGTACATCTACGGCGCCATGGACAAGCTCGTCGGCGAACTCGGCATCGACTACATCAAATGGGATCACAACAAGCTCGTCACCGAAGAGGTCTCACCGCTGACCGGCCGTCCGGCTGCGCACGCACAGACGCTCGCCGTGTACCGCATCTTCACCGATCTGAAAGCCGCGCACCCCGGTCTGGAAATCGAAAGCTGCTCCTCCGGCGGCGGCCGTATCGATTTGGGCATTCTTTCGATCGCCGACCGCGTGTGGGCGTCCGATTGCGTCGACCCGGTGGAGCGTGCCGACATCCAGCGCTACACGTCGCTGCTGGTGCCGCCGGAGATGATCGGCGAGCACGTGGGCGCCTCCCCGGCGCATTCCACGCACCGCGCCACATCGCAGGAAATGCGCATGGCCATGGCCTTCTTCGGCCACATGGGCATCGAATGGAACCTGCTCAAGGAACCGCAGGAGGACATCGACAAGCTCGCCGAATGGACCGCCGAATTCAAGAAGCACCGCGAATGGTTCGCCGTCGACACCGTCGTGCATTCCGACGCGGCCGACCCCGCCGTGCGTGTGGACGGTTGCGTGATGCCGAACAAGGCCGCCGCGATCTACCGTTTCACCCAGCTGACCACCTCGCAGACCTACCCGGCCGCTCCCGTGAAGCTGCCCGGCCTCGATCCGGACGCCGTATACGAGGTGTCCCCGCTCGACGTGAGCCTCGACCTGGCCAAGCAGGACATCGGCAACGGCCAGAGCCCGCTCGGCTGGTGGACCGCCGACGGTGTGAAGATGACCGGCCGCGCGCTCGCCACCTACGGCATCCGTACGCCGGCGTTGCATCCCGCACAGGCCGTCCTTTTCAAGGCCGTCCGTGCGTGATGCCTTCGCAGCAGGCTGCTCACTTCGCCTACGGAGGCTCCGCTGGACCCTCCGTTTGACGGCTCAGCCCGCACAGGCCGTCCTTTTCAAGGTGGTGCGCGTCTGAAGTAACTGGTTTACTTTCTGATTCGCTTCCGATTTATTTTTGATTTGCCGGCACTGACCCCCTTCAGCGCCGGCAAATCGTGTAATCAGCCTATGTATCGGCTGTATCGGTCTGCGTATTCATCCCACATACTGCCGGATGGCCTGTGCCGCGGCGGCCTTGGCCCACAACGCCCAGTCGTGCTCGGCGATTTCAAAATCGACCGGCGCCGCCTGGCTATGCCGATACATGGTGATGCCATTGCGCAGATCATCTACGCCGAGTTTCGCGATGAACGACGATTCGCCGGCGATCATGATTTTGTCCGGCATGGCGAGATTGGCGATGGCCGCGATCATGGTGCCCAGTCTGAAGCAGGTGCGGTTCACCAGATTCGTGGCTTGCGTCTTGCTGGCGCGCGCATCGGCTGCGAATTCTTCGAACGTTACGGGATGCCCGATCATATTCGAGTATTCGGTCGCGATTGAATTGTCGGACAGGCATTGCGCGCAGCCTTTGTGTCCGGAGATGCAGCGCGGCCCATCAGGGTCGACCAGAATGTGCCCGACCAAGCCGTAGCTTTTGTCCGGGCAGCTCGCCAAATCGCCATTCACCGATAATGAATAGCCGACGCCCGCGCCGAAGGTGAGCACCGCGAAACTGTTCAGGCCGACGCCTGAGCCGAACCAACAGGCGTCCACCAGCAGGGAATCGATATCGTTGTAGATGCCGGCCGGCAATCCGGTCGCTGCGTGCACCATCTTCGAAAACTCCACCGGCCGCGACCAGTGCAGGAACGGTGCGAAGGTGACCGACGCATCGTCGATGATGTGCCCGCCAAGCGAAATGCCCACGGCGCATGGGCGAGGCAATCCCGCCATCACCGCCTCGTCGGAACAGTCGGTCGTCAATTGCTTGACGACGGCGATCACATTGTCCGGCGATGTTTCCTCGAGCGGCAGATCGTGGCATCCGGTCACGATCTGCCCGATGGCGTTCACGGCGACCGCGGAGATGTGCGTCGCGTTGATTTTCATGCCGATGAACGTGCGGGCGTCCTTGATGATGCGCAGTCCGGTCTGAGGCCGGCCGCGGCGCTCCGAATTCTCCTTCTGCACAAAGCCCTCGGGCAGTTTGCCGGTTTGCCCTGGTGCCATCGGCGTCTCCTCGATGACGCCGGCGTAGATGAGATCACTGGTGATGCGCGATACCGCGCCCTGTGAAAGCCCAAGAATCTGCGCCAGCGTGATCCGTGAGATCGGTCCGTATTTCATAATGCTTGCCGCTATTTTGTGGGTGTATTCCGAGCCTTCGAACCATTGTGGAATTGGAGATTCTGTCACCGTTGTCATACGTCGTTCCCTTTGCTCAGCGTCATGCTCTCAGAATTACTTTTCCAGAATAACAAAACTCGGCTTTTTTCTTTTCCATCAACACGGGGCACGCAGGAAGTGGGAATGAAAACCGTCCTTTTCTACTATCGGAGTCACGACGAACATGGTAAGGAAGCCACGGTTCGTCGCGGACAAGGAAGTAGCAAGGAGTCGAGAATGAAACCTGATTCCACGACCAGTGTAGGCAAGTTTGAAAGGATTGCGCACCGTGTGCTCACGGCCGCATGCGCCATCGCGCTCACGGCCGGTCTCGCGGGCTGCGGCACCAGCACCGCAGGAACCGTAACTTTGGATTTCTTCCAGTTCAAGGCCGAGGCGGCAGATTGGTTCACCGCCAAGGCACGCGAATTCGAGAAAACCCATCCCAATATCACAATCAACGTCAACAACTCATCCGACGCCACCACCGATCTGCGCACGCGTCTGGTGAAGAATCGTGAACCGGATGTCATCACCATCAATGGCGATATCAACTACGGCATGCTTGCCGAGGCCGGTGTGTTCCACGATTTCACCGACGACAAGATCGCGGACGAGCTCAACCCGGGCATGGTGAACATCGCGAAGAGCCTCGTGCAGACCACCGACCAGTCCAAGAAGCGCCTGTACGGCATCCCATACGCGGGCAACGCGAGCGGCTACATCATCAACGCCGATGTGTGGAAGCAGGCCGGCGAGGATCCGGACAATCCGCCGCAGACGTGGAGCGAATTCATCGCGCTGCTCCAGCGACTCAAGGCCAAGGGCGTCACGCCGATCGAGGCGAGCACCGCCGATCCGTGGACGTTGCAGGCGCCGCTCGCATCGCTGAATTCCACGCTGGTGCCGGAATCGGAATACGCGTATCTCAAGGACGGAAGCAAGAAATTCTCCGACTTGTGGACGCCCGTCAGCGGCAAGCTGATCGAAATCTACCAGAACTACACGCAGAAGAATCCGGCCGTCACCTACCAGCAGGCCACCCAGGATCTGGCCAGTGGCAAGGCCGCGATTCTTCCGCTCGGCACGTATGCCATTCCACAGATTCGTTTGATCAACAAGAACGCCAACCTGCGGTTCGCGCAGATGCCAGCCACCGATAACGTCAAGGAACAGCAGCTCACCGCCGGCGATGACGTGATACTGACCATCGGCGCTCACACGAAGCATTACGACGAGGCGCGCGAATTCGTCGACTTCCTGATGAGCGAGGAGAACGTGAAGGACTACTCCAAGCAGCAGTCCGCGTTCACCCCTTACAAGGACACGTACGTGGGCGATGACGCGCTGAACGGCGTGCTCGACTTCTACAAGGCGGGCAGGCTGACCGATTTCTGCGACCATTACGTGCCGGCCAGCATCAACATCGCCGGTTTCCTGCAGACGCTGGTGCAGTCGGGCAATACCAAGCGATTCCTGAACAGCATGCAGTCGGAATACGACAAGATCGAAGCCAGGAACTTCAGGTGAGGGGAGGAACGACAATGACTGGCAATATCTCGGCCAAGGCCGACAAGGCCGCCGCAAAGAAGCCGAAGAAGGTTTCGAAATACTCCAAGCGCAAGGTCGATCCGGCGTTCTACTGGATGACCATTCCCGCGATGATTCTCGTGTGCATCTTCCTGTACCTGCCGTTCCTGCAGGGCGCGATGTACTCGTTCACCAATTCGCAGGGTTACGGCGATTACAAGTTCATCGGCTTCAAGAACTACATCGCGATGTTCCAGGACGCACGCGTCGGCCACGCGTATCTGTTCACGATTTTCATCGCGATTCTGATCACGCTCGGCACGAACATCCTCGGCATGTTCCTGGCGGTGCTGCTGAACTCCAAAATCGCCTTCAAGAACGGCTTCCGAGCCATCTTCTTCATTCCGTACACCCTGTCGGTGCTGGTCATCGGCTACGTGTTCAAGTACATCTTCATGACCCCGCTGCCGGCCCTCGGCCAGGCGCTGCACATCGATTGGCTGTCCACGTCCATGATCTCCAATCCGGATCTGGCATGGTTCCCGATCGTGTTCCTGTCCATCTGGCAGGGTGTGGCCTACTCCACGCTGCTGTACTTGGCGGGTCTGCAGACCATCGACAACGAAATCTATGAGGCCGCGTCCATCGACGGCGTGAACGCCTGGCAGAACTTCTGGCAGATCACGTTCCCGCTGATTGGCCCGTTCTTCACCATCAACATGGTGCTGAGCCTCAAGAACTCGCTCGGCGCGTTCGACCAGATCATGGCATTGACCAAGGGCGGTCCGGATTCCAAGACCGAAACCGTCTCCTACCTGATCTTCCAGAACGGCCTGGGCAACGGCGAATACTCCTACCAGATGGCGAACGCGGTCACGTTCTTCATCGTGCTGGCAATCCTCGCATTCGTGCAGCTGAAGTTCTTCAGCGGCAAGGAAAAGGTCTGAGAGTAAGGGGAAGAAATCATGACTAGCGCAACTGTTGCAACCAAGCCGGCCGCCGCGCAAAGCGGACAATCGCAAGCGAAGCCGGAGAAGATCCGCAAGGACCACAGCATCAACTGGTGGCTGACGGCGGCCGTCGCCGTGCTGAGCCTGACGGTGCTCGTGCCGCTGTACTTCGCCGTCGTCACCGCGCTGAAGACGCCGGGCGAAGCGGGCACGTTCAGCCTGCCGACCACGTGGGAATGGCATAATTTCGCGGACGCGTGGAACAAGGTGAACTATCCGAAGGCCGCGCTCAATTCCGCGATCATCACCGTGTGCGCTGTGGTGCTGACGCTGCTGACGAACACGTTCGTCGCGTACGCCGTGGCAAGGAACATGGATAAGCGGTTCTTCCGCTTCCTGTACTACTTCTTCCTTGCGATGATGTTCGTGCCGTTCACCGTGGTGATGCTGCCGATCGCCAAGGAAATGGGCACCCTGCACCTGGACAACCAGCTCGGCCTGATCGTGCTGTACACGATTCTCGGCATCGGTACGAACCTGTTCATCGCGATCGGCTTCATCCGTTCGATTCCGATTTCGTTGGAAGAGGCGGCGCGCATCGACGGCGCTTCGACCTGGCGCATTTTCTGGACGATTATTTTCCCGTTGATGGGACCGATCAACGCGACAATCGCGATTCTGACCGCGCTGTGGGCGTGGAACGACTTCCTTCTGCCGTTGATCACGCTGACCGACCAGAGCAACCAGACGATTCCGTTGGCGCAGTACGTGTTCCAGAGCCAGTTCACGTCGAACTACCCGATGGCTTTCGCCTCCTACCTGATGGCCATGGCCCCGGTCCTCATCGTCTACATCTTCGCCCAAAAGTGGGTCGTTGGTGGTGTGATGCGCGGAGCCGTGAAGTGAGCAGTCCTGTGGACTGTTCATAGGCTCCTCCTGAGCGAGCCGATAGGCGAGCGAAGGCAGGAACAACGCGGCCGTAGGCCGTCTGCTTGTGAAGTAAAACTTCACAGCGCCGAGCGGGAATCCTCGTTTCCCCTTTTTCGAGGATTCCCGCTTTTTCGTATGCATTGATGTGATTCCGAAGGGCGCATCCCGCTTGCATATATCTTTCATTTCCTGCTTTGCAAAACGCGCCGCAGGCAAGAAAGAAAAAACGCTTTACGTACCATGGGATATAGCAAAGTTCATCCATTCCACTTAGGCAAAGGAGCTCAATCGCGATGACGAATTTCAATCGTTCCACCCTCCCCGACAGCGTCCGCTCCAACGGCGCCACCCCGAACCCGTGGTGGGCCAACGCGGTCGTCTACCAGATCTATCCGCGTTCCTTCCAGGATTCCAACGGCGACGGCATCGGCGACCTGAAGGGCATCACCAGCCGTCTCGACTATCTCGCCGACCTTGGCGTGGACGTGCTGTGGCTCTCCCCGGTGTACAAGTCCCCGCAGGACGACAACGGCTACGACATCTCCGACTACCAGGACATCGACCCGCTGTTCGGCACGCTCGAGGACATGGACGAGCTGCTCGCCGAGGCTCACAAGCGCGGCCTGAAGATCGTGATGGACCTCGTCGTGAACCACACCTCCGACGAGCACGCCTGGTTCCAGGCCTCCCGTGACAAGAACGATCCGCACGCCGACTGGTATTGGTGGCGTCCCGCCAAGCCGGGCCACGAGCCGGGCGCTCCGGGCGCCGAGCCGAACCAGTGGGGCTCCTACTTCGGCGGCTCCGCATGGGAGTACGACCCGAAGCGCGGCGAATACTTCTTCCACCAGTACTCCAAGAAGCAGCCCGACCTCAACTGGGAGAACCCCGAGGTGCGCAAGGCTGTCTACAAGATGATGAACTGGTGGATGGATCGCGGCATCGACGGCTTCCGCATGGACGTGATCACCCAGATCTCCAAGACCGTCGACAAGAACGGCAGGCTGCCGGGCGAGGACGGTTCCGAAATCGCCGATCTGCCGGTCGGCGAGGAAGGCTATTCCAGCCCGTTCCCGTTCTGCTCCAACGGTCCGCGTCTCGACGAGTTCCTCGCCGAAATGCGCCGTGAGGTGTTCGAAGGCCGTGAGGGCTACATCAACGTGGGCGAGGCCCCGGGCGTCACCCCGGACCGCAACGAGTTCATCACCGATCCGGCTCACAAGGAACTCGACATGCTGTTCCTGTTCGACCACGTTGGCATCGACCAGGAAGGCTCCAAGTGGAACACCGTCCCGTTCGAGGTCAAGAATCTGCGCGCGAGCCTCGCCGCGCAGCAGGAGGCCGTGAGGAACGCCGGCTGGGCCAGCCTGTTCTTCTGCAACCACGACCAGCCGCGCGTCGTCTCCCGCTGGGGCAACGACTCCGACCGCGGCTCTCGCGAGCTTAGCGCCAAGGCGTTCGGCATGCTGCTGCACATGCATCGCGGCACTCCGTACATCTACGAGGGCGAGGAGCTGGGCATGACCAACGCCCACTTCACCAAGCTGGAACAGTACCGCGATCTGGAGGCCCTCAACGGCTACCGTCAGCGCGTGGAGGAAGCCAAGTGCCAGTCGTCCGAATCCATGATGGCCGCGCTCGCCCTCATCGGACGCGACAACGCGCGCACCCCCATGCAATGGGACGCCTCCAAATACGCCGGCTTCACCGCGCCAGACGCGCCCGTCGAACCATGGATCAGCGTCAATCCGAACCACGTGGAGATCAACGCCGCCGAGGAATTCGACGATCCGGAATCCGTGTACACGTTCTACAAGAAGCTCATTGCCATGCGCCACAACAGCGCCACCATCGCGGCCGGCGAATGGCATCTGCTCGCTGCCGACGATGAGCAGGTGTACGCCTTCACGCGCGTTGACGGCGACGATACGATTCTCGTTGCCGTCAACCTCACCGACAGGTCCGCGGCGCTGCCTTCGGACGTGGCGGAGCTGCTTTCCGACGGCGTAAACGAATCGCAAGTACTGCTTAGCACCTATGATGCTATGCATAGCGTAAAGTCGATCGCTCACGGCGAGCTTGCTCGCTGGGAGGGAGTCGTGATTCAGCTCTGATCGATCTTTCCCTATAACTCTCTGCGGAACGTCCGGCAGGTTCATCACGAAACCTGTCGGACGTTTCTTTTTCCGTGCGATTCTGAGGCACGGCCGGGATTCGATTGCGATTCGGCAATCGCACGGCATTTTCGGCAGACGTGCGCTTACAATAACGTCCATGGAACAAAACGAGGTGCTCAAAGCATTGCGGCGTGATCATGCCGCCGAATTGAAACTGGCCGCCGAACGACTGAAGGGCACCGCACGCCATACGGAAATTATTCCGTCCCCCGTGCTGTCCGAGATGACCGGACATGAGATTTTGCTCAAGCCGGAAAATCTCCAGGTCACCGGATCGTTCAAGATCCGTGGCGCATACAACAAGATCGCATCGCTGACCGACGAACAGCTCTCGCACGGCATCGTCACCGCATCCGCAGGCAACCATGCGCAGGGTGTGGCATACGCGGCCCGCGAACGTGGCGCGAAGGCCACCATCTGCATGCCGCAGATCACGCCGCCGCTGAAGGTGGATGCCACCAAGGCCTATGGCGCCGACGTGGTGCTGTGTGGTGAGGTGTTCGACGAAGCGGCCGCTCACGCGCAGGAGCTGAGCGACAACGAAGGCATGATCTATGTTCCGCCGTTCGACGATTACGAGGTGCTGTGCGGACAAGGCACCATTGGTCTTGAGATCCTCGAAGATGTGCCGAACGTCACCGACGTGGTCGTGCCGCTCGGCGGTGGTGGTCTGGGCGCCGGCGTGGCGCTCGCCATCAAGACATTCAAGCCGGAAGTGCGTGTGATCGGCGCCATTCCGGAGGGAAGCCCCGCTTGGAAGAATTCGTTGGCCGCCGGTCATGTGGTGCCGGCCGACCAGGTGCGCACGTCGGCCGAAGGCGTTGCCGTGAAGCGCCCGGGCGATCTCACGTTCGCGCTGCTCAACGAATTCCTTGATGACCTGGTCACCGTCACCGAGCGTGACATCAACGAGATGATTCTGCTCATGCTGGAGAAGCACAAGCTGGTGGTTGAGGCCGCTGGTGCGGTGTCTCTGGCTGCGCTTGAGCATCTGAATCTGCGTTCTCGCAAGTTCGCTGAGGCGCAGGGCCCGCATGTGGTGGTGCCGATTCTTTCCGGTGGCAATGAGGATACGGTCTCCATCAGCGCGGTGATTCAGAAGGGCATGATTGCCCGTGGCCGCATCATGAACTTCGAGGTTGAGCTTCCGGATACCCCTGGCCAGCTTGTCAAGGTGGCCACGATTCTGGCCGAGCAGCGCGCCAACGTCATCGCACTCGATCACGACCAGTTCAAGGCTTCCAGCCATTACACTGATTCGGTTTCCTTGGACGTCACCGTTGAGACCAACGGCCCTGAGCACATCGACCGCATCCTTGACGCGATGCGCGCGGCCGGTTTCCGGCCCAAGCGCATCTACTGATTTCCCACGGTGGATAAGCGCGGATTCTCGCATATCTTCCGCATCAAAGAAGGCTCCTCAAACCCAATCAGGTTGAGGAGCCTTGCTTGTTCATTCGGTGTTATTTGCCCTGTTCCGCGGCGATCGTCTCATCGACCAACTGCGGCAGCGCGACCGCGATGTCGTCGCGGATCAGCCGTGTGGCCAGGCGATCGTATTGCGTGCGACCCATGTTCATGATGGTGATCGGCACGCCCGCCTGCGCGGCGACCGGCACAATGCTTGCCGCCGGCATCACTTCCAGCGTGGATCCGATGACCCACAATTCGTCGGCCTGCGTGGCCAGCCGGTACGATTTCTCGATCGCGCCGTCCGGCAGCGCTTCGCCAAAGTAGACGACGTCGGTTTTGATCAGCCCATTGCATGGCATATTGCCGCTGTATGGCAGCTTGCGATGGCAGTGCGGATCCGGCTCGTTGTCGAGATTCGCCATGATGTCCGCCGTGTTGTATTTCGCATGGCATTTCATGCAGTGCGAGGTGCCGATGGTGCCGTGCAGATTGATGATGATGTCGCTGCTATTGCCTGCCTTTTCGTGCAGCGCGTCAAAATTCTGCGTGGCCAGCAAGGTCAGCATGCCCGCTTGTTCCAGTTTGACGAGTGCCTTGTGCGCGGTGCCCGGCTGCGCATTCCATACTGGCGATTCTTTCTGCCAGCGCCACGAATACTCGCGGTCCTCCTTGTTGGCCAGGAACGCGTCGATGTCGTATACGTTCATTTGCTCTGGATGCTTGGTCCACACGCCGTTCGGTCCGCGGAAGTCGGGGATGCCTGCGGACGTGGAGATGCCCGCGCCCGTCAATACTGCGATTTTCTTGCTCATACCTCCATACATACCACCGCGCGGTTTCCGTTGTTCGGCTTTTTTCTTTTCCATGGTTTTGTTGCGATTGCGCAATGCATGTTTTTAAGGTGACCGACACGCCGTATGTTGTTGTTTTCGCGTTCGCCTGGCCGTGGTTTTGGCGTCCTGTGATGGGTTTCGGGTCGCGTTTGGCTCGTTTTCGAC
>NZ_JDTK01000018.1 GCF_000770925.1 Bifidobacterium ruminantium DSM 6489
CCAAAGTGCGCAACTTTTCGGGCACTACCTCCCGACTTGCCGGCTTGCCGTGTGTGCGTCACAATGTGAGGTAACCATCCGAAAAGAGGCCGTCATTAAGTGCGGAATGTGAAAGCCCAGCTGGAAGAAGAGCCTGTCCGCGCGCACGAAGGGACGCGCCATCCGTGCGGTCAAGCGGGCGCTGATCCCCGGCTACGGCAAGAAGGGCATGGGGTGGCTGCATCCCAAGCGCAAGCTGTACAACGCCATCTACAAGAAGACCACGTTCAGCCTGTTCGACCTGTTTAAGTAGTCGGTAATCGGGTAATCGCTAGAACAGATCATCATGCGACCCGGTCCGTGTGAGCACGAGTTGCAGCTCCTGCTTCTCCACGCGATAAATCACAAGCCAGTCACCCTCGATATGGATTTCGCGATATCCTTTCCAATTTCCAGTCAGCGGATGGTCGCGGTATTTTGTGCTGAGTAGTTGCTTGTTCTGAGCCATGAGTGCGTCAATGGCTTGTCTAAGCTTATCGGGGCTATAGTGCTTTTTGAGCAGAACCTTGAAATCCTTCTTGAACTGTGTTGTACGAAAAACCGACTTAAGCATCCAACAGATCCTTCATCAACGCATCCGTGCTGGTGAAGGATTCGCCGCTATGGTTCTCCGCTTGGCGGCGTGCCTCAATGCTGGTTGGATTGTCCCTGGTGATCTTGAAAGGCATGCCGTTTTCACGGATTGACTGGCGCAGAAAGATGTTGATCGCCGTTGACAGATCCATGCCCATATCGGCATACAGTTCCTTTGCCTCTCGCTTGATCGCTGGGTCCGTGCGGAAACTGATCGTCGCAGTGTCGCTCATAGTCGCTCCTCATCATATGCAGGTGACGGTTACAAGCAATTGTAGTGCGAATGTCATGCTGTTGTCTATACACAAGATCACGCCATACGGGAGCGCATTCCGTATGGCGTGATCTTCTATGTTCGTAATATCGCGTCCATACTTCGGGAAAGGGCGATCGACGTTTTGGAATCCATGCTGGCAAGCGTTGCGGTCATTCCTGCAAAGTGAATTGGAAGGGGCCGTCGGCGATGGAACCGATGCGCATGCGGGCGCCGAACCGTCCTTCACGCACAGGAACATTACCTGAGCGCAACGCCTCGTTGAACCGAATCCACATCAGATTCGCATGCTCGTCATCGGCATCATGGGATACCAGCTGCGGCCTGCCGACCGCGGGACGCCGCAGTATGGTGAGTGGCTGTGGAATCGACAGGATCTCGCCGTGCATTTCCTGAACGGACGACGACAGTTGGCCTTGCGGACCGTCGAAGCAGCGCAAGGTGAGCACACGATGCGCCATCCGTGCAAGCGTTCCCTCATCATCATCAGGTTCCACTTCAATGGTCAGCACCAATCCGGGCCCGATCTGCACCATGTCGAATGTCGGATCCGGTGTGCCCAACTCGTTCAATACGATGGCGCTCGCCTCGGACACGCGTTGCAGGGAAACTTTCATAACGACCAAGTGTACGGCAGCGGATCGGACGTTCGTTGCATGGAAAAAACGGCTGGACACCGGTAGATTGGGGTGTTATCTACCGGCGTCCAGCCGTTTTTCCACGAGTCGGATGGCGTCAGCTCTTTGCGTCGAACTTCTGCGCTTCCGGCACGGAGCCCAGCGATTCCTCGTTGTTGTTCCATTCGGTGGACCAGCCGTCCACGAACGCGCTCTGCACCTTGTCCCACTTGCCGGTGCCCTGTGCGTATTCGACCAGCGCGGAGGCGATGTCGTCCTGCCACTGCTGATCCGGAATGGTGAAGCTACGCACTTCGGTCTTGCCGTCATTGCTGTAGGCTCGGGCAGCCTCGGTCAGAGGATTGTCCGGCTGGTAGTCATCGGTGAACGTGGTGAATGGCACGGAGAATCCCATGTCCTTGGACAGGATCTTCTTGGCCTCGTTGTCGGTGATCATCCACTTGATGAAGTCGAGCGTGGCCTTCTTGTCCTTTTCGGAGGCGTTCTTGTTCACCGCCCAGCTCGCGTCATACACTCCTACGGGGCCGCAATCCTCCTCGCCCTTGATGCCCATGTAGTAGGGGAGCATGCCCAGGTCCTCATCGGCCACGTCATTGCCCTTGATCTGCGAATACGCCCACACGCCGTTCGGGTAGAACGCCACCTGGCCGAGCGCGAATTCGGAGGTCACGTCATCGTAGGTCTTGGAGCTCACCATGCTTGCCTCGGTCGGGCTGGTCTTGAGCTGCAGGTCGAACATGTCCTTGTAGTTCTTGAGATACGTGCCCTTGATGGTCTTCGAGAACGTGGTGTTCGCGTCCCGATACTCGTAGTAGAGCGGCAGACGCGTCATATGCGCAGCGAATCGGTACGTGTCGGAGGCATCCAAGCCCGGGGTGGCGAACGCGCCGTCGACGCCGAGGTCGTCCTTGTGCTGCTCGATGGATTCGGCGACCTGCTTCAAGGTCTTGTAGTCCTTGATGTCATCGGCGGACTTGATCACCGCATAACTTTTGGCGCAATAATCCTTGATGATCTTCTTGTTGTAGATGATGCCGTACCATTCGGCGGCGTACGGCAGGGTGTACGAATTGCCGTCGATGGTGTACGAATAAGCCTTGCCGGTATCGTTGAGCAGTTTGAACACGTCGGTGTCCTGCAGCGGTTCGACGTACTTCTGGTACTTGGCGAACTGGTCGAAGCCGGCGACGTTGAACATGGTTGGTGCGTTGTCCTTGGCCAATTCGGATTTCATGGTGGCGTCATACGTGCCGGCGGCTCCGGTCTGGATGTCCACCTGCACGCCGGTCTTCTTGGTGTACATGCTGGCCAGTTCCTTGTACTGGTCCACGACCTCGGCCTTGTTGTTCATGAAATACACGTGGCCCTTGCTGGAATCGGCGCTGCTGCCGCCGCAGGCCGCCAGCGATGTTCCCATGGCGAGCGTCGCCGCGATGGCGACGATTCGTGTGATGTTGCGGTTCATGATGTGCTCCTTTGCTTGGTTGTTGAATGCGAATTGCGGTTGATGGGGTCCGGTCAGCCGAGCGCGATCCACGCGGTGGTGTCCTGCGGCAGACGGCCGTCGTCGGTGAGGGGTCCGGAGACGAGCAGGATATCGCCTGCCGGCAGTTCGGCCGGTTCCGCACCGAAGTTGGTGACGCTGGCCCAGCCGTTGGCCCTACGGAAGGCGATGGTGCCGCCGATGTGCCCCTCGGCGCCGTCCGGCTTGCCGGAGGACCGGTCGCAGTCGAGCCAGGTCAGGGTCGTGTCGGCCGTCATCCATTCGTGACGCAGTCCGAGCGCCTTGCGGTATAGGTTGAGCATGGAGCCGGAGTCCGTGTCCTCCCTGTCTACGGCGTAGTCGGCGAACCATTGCGGTTGCGGAAGATGCGGCTTCTCGCACGGATCGCCCGCCTGGCTCGCGTCCACGCCGGCGCCTTCATGCTTGGTGGCGGGGGAGAAGCCGAAGGTCGGCGTCCCGGCCTTCCAAGGCAGCGGGACGCGGCAGCCGTCGCGGCCCTTTTCGATCTGGTCTCGGACGCGGTTGAACGCGGTCGGATCCTCCAACTCGTCCCACGGGATGTCGGCG
The DNA here is from genome assembly GCF_000770925.1 of Bifidobacterium ruminantium DSM 6489. Lineage (GTDB taxonomy): Bacteria > Actinomycetota > Actinomycetes > Actinomycetales > Bifidobacteriaceae > Bifidobacterium > Bifidobacterium ruminantium. Next base: position 3,596 of record NZ_JDTK01000018.1, read on the forward strand.
ACCTCTGGCAGGCCGAGCTCCTCACCCTGGTAGATATAAGCGGAACCTGGTAGCGCGAGCTCCATCAGGATGGCCGCACGCGCACGCTTCGTGCCGAGCTCGCGATCCTCATGGTAAGAGGTACCGTTGCGCAGCAGCCAATCCTTGGCAAGTTGGTGGTGGGCTGCAGCCGGCACCTGCGGCAGCCCATAGCGGCTGACGTGGCGGGGATGTCGTGGTTGCTCATTACCCATGTGGAGGTGGAGCCGGAGCGTTCCGCAGCGGCGATGCCTTCTTCGATGGCGAGGTGCATGTCGTTGCGAATCCAGTCTTTCTTGGCGAATTCGAAGTTGAACACTTGGCCGAGTTCTTCGGGCGAGGCATACCGGTATTGATGCTCCGGAGGTACCCAGGCTTCGGCGACGGCGAATGCCGGCGGATCATACTCGTTGAACACCTTGCGCCATTCGCGATAGATGTCGTGCACTTCGTTCCTGTCATACAGCGGATGCGTGCCGTCGGCGCAATGCATCTCGCCTCCGATGATTTTGAAATCATCGAGATCGTCACGGTCGAGATCCTTAGCCAGGCCGTGCGCCACATCCACGCGGAAGCCGTCCGCTCCATGGTCGAGCCAGAAGTGCAAGGTCTTGATGAAATCGGCGCGCACGTCCGGATTCTTCCAATTCCAATCGGGCTGTTCGACGGTAAACATGTGCAGATACCATTGTCCGTCGGGCACTCGAGTCCAAGCGGATCCACCGAAGCTGGCAATCCAGTTGGTGGGTGGCTCGTCGCCGTTCGGTCCTTTGCCGTCACGGAAAATATAACGGTCTCGTTCCGGTGAGCCGGGGCCTGCGGCAAGCGCGGCCTTGAACCATTCATGCTGGTTGGACGAGTGGTTCGGTACGATGTCGACGACTATTTTGATGCCTGCCGCATGTGCGGTTTTGGTGAGATGGTCGAAGTCGTCCATGGTGCCGAGTTTCGGGTCGACGTTGCGGTAGTCGTCCACATCGTATCCGCCGTCTGCCAGTTGAGACGGATAGAACGGGCTGAGCCAGATGGCGTCCACGCCGAGTCTTTTTAGATATGGGATTTGTTGTGCGACTCCTGCGATGTCTCCGAGGCCCGACCCGGTTGTGTCTTTGAACGAACGCGGGTAGACCTGATAGACGACCGCCTGCTTCCACCAGAGTGATGGATCGTCGGCGCTGTGGTGGTTGATGGCTTCATCGCTCATCGGGATGCTTTCCTTCATCTCCGTACTGAGGGGGTATGGCAGCGCTTTCATTAGTTCATTCTATTGAAAACGCTACCGTTTAGGGGCTGAGGTTTGGCGCCTCGGCCGATGTATTGATGATTAAAATGATAGCGCTTACATTTATTGTAGGCAATCTGCTTACCTGTTCAGCGTGTTTTGTTGAAAAATCAACGATTCTGCTATGATGTAAGCGGTAACTTTCATATGAATCAAAAGGAGCGATCATGGCGCGTGCGACCATCGCCGACGTGGCGAAACTTGCCGGAGTCTCCCAAGCGACGGTCTCCCGCGCGTTGCGCGGGGTCGACAAGGTCACCCCGGCCACACGCGCCAAAGTCGAGCGGGCCGCGGACCGGCTCAACTTCACCCTTTCGAAGAACGCGTCCTCCCTGGCCTCCGGCAAGACCATGAGAGTCATCCTGCTATGCTCCGGCAAACTCAACGAATGGTTCAACGCCAATGTGCTGCAGGGCGTGTACGAGGTGCTGGGGCCGGAAGGCTATGACGTGTCCCCGTCGTTCATCGTCGATAAGAAGGAGTCGGAGCGCTACTTCGCGCAACTGCCGAAGAACCGCAATGCCGACGCGATCGTCATATCGTCGTTCCAGCTCGACGAGACGGCGCGCGCGGAGCTACGCTCCACCGACATGCCCACGGTCGGCGTCAACATCCCCGCCGCGTCGTTCTGCGACGCGGCCATCGGCATCGACAATTTCGACGGTATGTTCAAAGCGGTTCGTTTGCTCAGATCATTGGGGCATACACGCATCGCATTCCTGGGCGACTACATTCCTGACGACATGGTCTACAGCACTAGCCAGCGTACGGAGGCGTTCCTCGAAGCTGCGGAAGAGAACGGGTACGACGATGGTGACGCGGCGGTCATCTGCGCGGACGAGCATGGCGTCACGCTGTCGAAAAGCGACCTTGCCGCCCAACTGGTGGCCAAACTGCTGTCACTGCCGAATATGCCGACCGCCATCTGCGCCGAAACGGACCAAGTGGCGATCGCAGTGGTCAAGGAACTGCGCGAGCAACGGCTGCGGGTTCCCGAGGATATCTCCGTCATCGGATTCGACGACGCCGACATCGCGCAGGTGGCCGACCTGACCACCATCCGGCAGGACCCACTGGAACTGGGGCGCAACGCCGGGCGGAAAGTGCTGTCGCTCCTCCGCGGAACACCATTGAACCCGGCCTATGAATCACAGGAGGCAGCACTGGTGCTGCGGGGGACCACGGTGCGTCTGCCCGCGGATGCGCGCTGATGGCGGTTGAACCGCGCGCCATACCCCCGAGATGATATGGAAGATGGATTGAAGTCCGTACTCTGTCTCAGCATGTGGCCCGTCAATCGATTGATGTCACATCGGAATAACTGAAAAAAACAACTTAAGCGAAAAGTCCGATCAATTATCCTGTACAATCCGAACATATTGGCTTCAATGAGAAGAAGACAGATCGTAAGGAATAATCGATGGGGAATTACCTGCGCAACGACGGGCCGTATGGGCCCATGCCGAACGGTTCCGTTCATTGTGCTCGGCGTCATCCTGCTGCTGATGGTCGGCATGTGCGTCTCATGTTCGGTGATCGCGGGCAATTCGGCCAGCAAAGGCATGCAGGTGCTCAGCGAGAAGCAGGCGCAATGGTGCCAGATCAAGAACGCGCAGCCCACCGAAGGCCTCGACTCCGAGAAGGCGGTCAGGGAGGCGGAACGGCTCACCGACGTGCACAAAGGCGAGTCGCGGTGGTCGGTCTGCTCCACGCTGATGGGCGAATACGATGAGCAGACCGCCACATGGGCGTTGGGCCAGGTCGACGTCGACTGGGGTCGCAACGCGTTGCAGTACGCGGAATTGAACGATCTGAAGGACGAGGATCCCGCCGACGACAACGGCAACGAGATGATCACCATGAGGCTGAAGATAGCCGGCTTCACGCAGCAGCAGATCGACTACGCGAAAGCGCATTGGGACGAGACGATAGGCGACGGCGACACGAAGGACGCTACGCCGCAGCACGACGAGCATGGCAGCGACGAGGAGGACGACAGCCTGTGAGCACTCCGAATCCGTACAATCCGAATCCGCACGGCGGCAATCCTTACAATCCTTACAATCCGAGCAATCCACGGTACGGCGCGCCCCGGCAAGGCAATCCGCAGCATGGCATGCCACCGTACAACAGCTCCCAACGCGGCCAATACGGCCAACCATACGGCCAATACGGTCAGCCGCGGCGGCCGGAACCACCCCACATGCCGCAGATGCAGCCGAACCTGCCATATGGCCAGCCGCCACGCAAACCACGCAAAACCATCGGCAGCGGTGGAACCGTGGCAATCGTCATCAGCGCCCTGCTCGTACCAGTCCTACTCGTCGTCCTCCTGTTCGGCGGAGGCCTCATCTTCTACAGCAAGAAAATCGACGAAGCCACCGCCGACGGCGGTTCACGCATCGACGACAACAAGCCCAAGGCCGGCAGCATCGACGTGTGGTACAACATCTCGGAACGACCGGACTACCAAACCACCATCGACTACATCCACAAACTGGCCAAAGAAACGAAACAGGCCGTCGAGGACGACGAAAAAGGCTTCCTGAAGGACAACGACCTGCCCTACAACAAAACCAACAGGGAATACGTCGAAGCCTACGTGCACATGCTCCAGGCATACGACGAATACAAAGCCAAGGACAGCGAACTCAACAGCGTCGACATCCAGGAACTGGACGACATGATCTCCTACCGCAAAACCCAAGTGGACCAGATCGTGGAACAATTCGACAAGCACGAACGCCTAGGCGCGAAAATCGTCGCCACGGACGAGGAAGGCGGCAAACGCGACGTCTACACGGACACCCGAACCAACATGCGCAAAGCATGGGACGAACACGAACAGCAGGTCGCCCAATACCAATACAACGGCAACGATTGGATCGGCGCGGCCAAAGAGGCCGCACGACTGGCCGGCATGGAAATCGACTGGAACATCTATGACGCCGACAAAGTATGTACGCCCCAGGACTACACCTACGTGCAGGCGCTGTACTGCCCCATGACCCCGAACCTGATATACGCCAATTCGAACCAATCCCACTGGGACACCGCGTACGCATTGGCGACGATAAAACACGAGATCGCCCACCACGCCATCCACATGCGCTGCGGAACCTCCTCGCCGCCAGTCGTCATGTCCGGCCGCACGGACCGCACCGAAGCGGTGACCAGCAGTTACGCGATCATGTTCCTCGGCGCCGACTCCGGACAGCTGAACATGGTGCGTGGAGACCAATACCGCTTCGACGACGAATCAAACGCCATGGCCGCGAAAATCCACAACAACCAATGCAAGGTGGAATGACGACGGTTGTAGCCAACGCCGCCTAACATGCATAACGGAAACGACGCCGGACACAAAAACCGACGCCGCAAAAAAGACAAAAAGGAATGCACGGAAAGGCGGTTCGAATCGATATGGGCGGCAACAGCACCGACAACAAGCGGCCGACGGCAACAAAAAACGTGACACCCGCAGTCACCCCATGGGGCAAAAACCGGGTCAAAAACACCGAAACCGGCAAACACGTGCTCATCATGCCAGGCATCGGCTACACCGTGGACAGGCCGCTGCTGTACTGGTCGGCGCAGGCGCTCGCGGCCAACGGCTGGTTCGTGGACCGGCTCGACCTGAAACTGACGGAAAGCGTCGAATTCCCGGAAATGATCGCATGCATGGAACGCGTGGTGGACGAATGGCGCGACGCCGCGATCAAACGCGCCGCCGAATCCGGAGAGGAAGCACAACTGCTGGTCGTCACCAAATCACTGTCCACACTCTCATACCCGCATTCCGCGAAACTCGGCCTACGCGTCGTACTGCTCACCCCGGTACTGAACCCGCCGCCATTCGACAAGCACAAGTCGATCATCCCCGCACCTCTCCCAGGAGCGGCAGGAAGCCCGATGCCACTGATCTGCGCCGGCGACGCCGACCCCTACTACGACGACGCCAAAGCGCATCTGCTCACCGACCACGTGCGCACATACGCCGGCGCCAACCACTCCATCGAAGTGCCCGACGACTGGCAGACCTCACTCGACTACCTGAAACAGGTCACGCAAGCCATCGTCGACTACGCCGGCTGAAAAGCCGAAAACTAAGCAAGGAACAGGCCAGCCATGCGCATCATACTGCAGAAAGTAAGCCAGGCATCCGTCGACGTGGTCGACGAAACAAGCGGAAAACCCGACACCACATTCGAACCGCAACACATCGGCGCCGGCTACATGCTGCTCGTCGGCGTGGAAGACGCGGATGGAACAAAACAAGTGGAATGGCTCGCCCGAAAAATCACTAACCTACGCGTCTTCGAAGACGACAACGGCAAAATGAACCACTCCATCCACGATGTGAACGGCAGCATACTATCAATCTCCCAATTCACACTCTACGCGGACATACGCAAAGGCAACCGCCCAAGCTTCGTAAAAGCCGGCGCCCCAGACCACGCCGAACAAGTATGGCACCAACTCAACAACGCCCTACGCGCCCAAAACCTCACCGTCAAAGAAGGACGATTCGGCGCCCACATGCGCATAAGCCTCACCAACGACGGCCCAGTCACCATCATCCTCGACACCGACGAACTCGGCATATAAAAAGCAAAGTTCAGCATATAGAACGCGCCACCAGCACCAACACCAGAACACACACAACGCATATCCTACCGTTGACATAGGGTTAACCGCATGGGAACAGGGAACGAACACAAACTCATCGTCAACTGCCTACCGTTGACCGACACCGAACGCGCACAATTCACACACGCCGCCAAAAACACGCCACAAGAATTCATAGGCGACCCAACACAACGCGGCAACATGACATGGACAGCCGAAATCCCCGAAAACCTCAAAACCAAAGCCACCGCAATCATCGGCAACATCCCACCCGAACAATGCGCACAATGCCCCAAACTCGAATGGCTACAAACCTGGAGCGCCGGAGTCGACAAATACCAACAACCCGGCATCCTACAACCCGGCTCCATGCTCACCAACGCCACCGGCGCATACGGACAAAGCGTCTCCGAACACATGTTCGCCATGATGTGGGCCATCATGAAAAACCTCCACATCTACGCCGCCAACAACCCACAAGCCACATGGCACGACGCAGGCCGCACCATCAGCCCCAACGGCAAAACCGCACTCAGCATCGGCACCGGAGACATCGGATCACACTTCGCACAACTCTGCAAAAACACCGGCATGACCACCATCGGCATCCGCCGCAACACCACAATCAACACACCAGGCATCGACCACATGGTCGGCATCGAAACACTCGACAACGTCCTCCAATACGCCGACATCATCGCTATGAGCCTCCCCTCAACCCCAGCCACACACCACCTACTCAACACACAACGACTCACCAAACTCAAACCCAACGCCATCATCCTCAACGCCGGACGAGGAGACGCCATCGACAACCAAGCACTCGCCAAAGCGCTCGCGAGCGGCGCGATCCGCGGCGCCGGGCTTGATGTGACCGAGCCGGAGCCATTGCCGGCCGAATCGCCGCTGTGGCGCGAACCACGGTGCCTGATCACTCCACACGTGGCGGGCGGCAACCATTTGGAAGCCACGGAACGGCGCATCATCGCCATCGCCTTGGGCAATGTGCGCTGCTATGCCAACGGTCAGTCGCTCGACAACCGCATGCCGCTCAGGGGATGACTGAATAAGGATGATGGAAAAGGAAACCCGAAAGGGAGGACCGATGATGCGGGGGTGTGCGGAAGTTCTTCAGTTGTCAACTGAATGGGCCGAATCGGACGTCCTCTAAGATGAACCGCGTGGAACATCTGACTGAAGAATTACTCGAACGACTGCTGGAAAGCTCCGACATCTCCGACTATCTCGACAGCCAGGCCGTTGTGGAAAGGGAACTGCCCGATTATCTGTTCGCGCTCATGAAGGCGCATAATCTCAAACGCGCCGACGTGGTGCGTGGTTCGGGTGTGAATGCGACGGTCGTCTATGATATCTTCGCCGGCAAAAGCAAACCGGGGCGCGACCATGCCATCATGATCGCCTTCGGGCTCGAATGCGATCTCAGGGAGACCCAGAGGCTGCTGCGTCTCGCCGGAGTGGCGGAACTGTGGTGCAAGCAGCGCCGAGACGCCATCATCATCTGGTGCATCAACAAGGCGTTCGACCGTTTGGCCACCGACAATGAGCTGTGCCGTATGGGGGAGCGCCCGCTGTTGCAGACGAACTGAGTTCGGGGGTTTGTGCGCGTGTTCGCATCCGACATGATGCGCTCCCGGCAGTATCATCAACGGTATCATTGAGAATGGTTCCGGCGTGTATCGAAGACGTCGGTCGGGGCGTGGAACGTCGGAAGGTCGGGGAAATCATGGATGACAAACAGGTCATGCACGCCATGAGCCTTGATGACGCCTACCATGTCGACCAAGTGCTCGCCCGCGGCTCCGGAGGCGTCACCGAACTGGTCGGCATCGGGGGAGCCGGGCCGTTCGTACGCAAGAAAATCCCTCTTCAACTTGCTCGCCGCAATGTCTGGTCGGCGCTCGGTGAATGTTCCAGCCCACGTCTGCCGCGCGTCGAAGCCACCTACGAGCTGCCGGATTGCTTTGTGGTGATCTACGATTACGTGGCCGGCGAATCGCTTGAATCCGTGGTGTCGAAACGTGGCAGAATGCCGTTGGACGTTGCGGTCACGGTGATGGGTCAATTGTGCGAGGCGGTCGGCGAATTGCACGCGCACGGCATTGTGCATCGCGATATCTCGCCGAAGAATGTCATCATGGCGTCCGATGGGGCTCATCTCATCGATCTGGGCATCTCGCGTATGCACGCTGAGAAGCCGGTGGAGCACGACACGACGATTCTCGGCACATGGGGTTTCGCGCCGGCCGAGCAATACGGCTTCGCCCAGACCGATTCCCGTTCCGACATCTATTCTCTTGGACGGTTGCTTGGCTATCTGCTGACGGGCGTGTATCCGACCGACAATGATTACGAGCGTCTGCTGAACGACGACGATGTGGTCGATGGTCATACGCGCGCCGTGATCGCGCGGGCATGCGCGCTTGAACCCAGCGCACGACAGCAGACGGCCATGCAATTCATGGACGAGTTGACGGGACGCGCGCAAGCGCCCGTTGCGCAAAAAGGGGCGCGGTCAAGCGGCATGGATGGACACCATGTACGGCGTGGCGCGGGAAGCCTTGGAACGGCAGCGCGGCATCTGCGCGATTCGGTGGTCGCCTTGCCGATGTCCACGCGCGTGGTGGGCGTTATATCGATGCTGCTATGCGTCGCGCTGGTTGTGGTCCTGTGCGTCGGTAGTATCGGACGGCCGGGACATGACTCGGCGGAGCCGAAATCCTCCGGAACGTCGTCAAGTACGGGTGAATCGTCCCAACCGCATGCCGAAAAGCAGGAACAGTCCGACACGAACGTTCCATCGGCCGGGATGGACAATGATGCCCAGCAGCAAAACGTCAAGCTGCTGGAGATCGGCGAAAGCGGATGGTACGCGCGGGACGGATACGTGAACTACGCGGTTGAGCTGCGTAACACCAGTGCCGATAAGGGGGTTTCTGCCCCAGAGGTTTCCATCGTGGGCAAGGACAAGGACGGCAAGATCCTGTTCACCGACAAGAGCATTGTCATCCAGATTGACGCGGGACAAACGGTATGGGTTGGAGGCAGCGCCGGAGACGGCGGCGAAAACCCCGTCACGGTCGAATTCAAGACGGTGGAATCCTCGATGGGCCAATATACATCTGAAGGGGAATGGTCTTTTTCCTCCGATTCGCTGAACATCAGCAAATCGGAGGACACCACGAATTTCACCGGAGAGTTGCGATTGACGTCGCGCACGTCGGGAATCATATACAGCAATGTGAAGCTTGCTTTGGTGCTGCGCGACAAGAACGGCAGGATCGTGTATGGGGATATGGAATTCGTGCCAATGCCGGATGAGGGGGAGCCCCGAGCTTTTTCGATTACGGAAATGAACGACGAGATTCCCAAATACGCGACGTTCGAGGTGTACGCGCAGCCGTGGTGACGTCGTAGACGCGCAGCGCTTGGCGGCCATGCCATATGCGCATCATGCGAATCGCATGCCGTTATGAAAAAGGTGTCGGATGGAAAACCATCCGACACCTTCGTGCTCCAACGGCCTGCATTGGCTATTCGCAGGCCACTCCGTCATGGTCGCGGTCCAACTGGGAACGGTATCCGGGCTGCCCCTGATAGATCGGCGCAGCTCCCGCCTCGCGGGCGGCCGTGCAGTTCTGGTAGTAGACGCTCTGCTGCTGCGGTTGCGGGGCTGGCGTCGGTTCAGGGGTGGGGGCTGGAGCCGGAGACTGGGTCTGCGTCTGCTCGGTCGGCTGCTGCTCCTGCTCGGCTGGTTGTTCAGTCTGCTGTTCAGTCTGCTGTTCGGCTTGGTCCGGCTCTTCTGTGGTCTTTTCGGCCGTAGGATTCCCCACTCCCGTGTAATCGGGGACGGTTTGCGTCGGGCAGGAGGACAGTATCTTGGCCATGGCCTTCTTCTCCGCCTTGGTGACCCACAGCGAATACTTGTGCTTCACTCCGATCTGACGTGCCGCATACTCGCAACGGAAACTCTTGTTGGACGGCAGCCATGTAGCGGCATCACCATCGGATTTCTTCTGGTTGGCGCGCCCCTGCACGGCCAGCAGATTGTACGGATCGTTCGCCAGCTCGGTGCGCTTCGTCTTGCTGAGTTTCTGCGCGCCCTTCTGCCAGGCGTCGCTCAACGCCACCACGTGGTCGATCTGCACGGCCGTGGAGGTCTTCTTGCCCTTCTTGAACTTGATGTCCTTGCCGGTGTACGGGTCATGCAGTGTGCCGGACTTCACCACACACTTATGGGTGAACCACTTGTATTTCACGCTGGTCAGGTCGCGATTGAGGATGTCGTTGCGGGTGTCGCAGCCGTTATGATCCACATCCGCCCAAGCCTTGCCGAACTGCGTGCGCTTGTATCCCGTCTTAGGGGCGCGTCCCTTGACTTCCAGTGTATCCAGTACCTCGGTAGCGGACTGTCCCGCGCCGGTGCCATCGGTCGGCTCGTCGGCGAACGCCGAGCCGACCGGCAGTCCGACCAACAGGCTCGCGGCCAACAATCCGGACAGTATGGTCGTCATCGTTCCATGTCGTCGCATGGTATGCTCCTTATCTCAAACCCTCCAGTTCTTCCAGAATATCCCTTTGATCCCGGTTGAATCGCCTGCGCGTTGAAAGGTGTTTCCGCCATGGTCAAGGCTTGCGGCGAGAATCGGGCGTATGACAAACAACAACAAGGCAATCAAACCAGAACTTCTCACGCGGTACGCCAAGGATTTCAATGCGGATCGCGCCAATCTCGTGGCCGCCAACGCGGCGGTCTCCGCGGGCGTGCTCGAAGCCGCCACCGACTACAAAGGGCAGCGTTCCCTGCCTCGTGACTTCTCCATCGAACTGAAGCAAGGTTCCATCACCAATCAACGCCGTTCCGGTCGTTGCTGGATGTTCGCGGCTCTCAATACCCTGCGTTATGAGCTCATGCATAAATGGGGGCTCGACGACTTTGAATTCTCCGAAACCTACCTGTTCTTCTGGGATGCGATGGAGAAATCCAACACGTATCTTGAGAACGTGCTCGCCACGCTCGACGAACCGACCGACAGCCGTCTGTTCCAGGAGATCAACTACGGTCCGGCCGATGACGGTGGTTGGTGGCAGATGTTTGCCACGCTCGTCGACAAGTATGGTCTCGTGCCGAAGAGCGCTTATCCGGAATCCGCCAATTCCAAGGATTCCGACGCGTTCAAACAGTATCTCAACAGCAGGCTGCGCCAATTTACCGCGGACCTGCGTGAACGTCATGCCGCTGGAGCTTCGATTGACGAGTTGCGGTTGGTCAAGGAAGACGACATGTCCACTGTGTACCGCATGTGTGCGATCGCATTGGGCGAGCCGCCGGAGAAGTTCGATTTCTTGGCGCGCGTGAGCGATGACGACAAGAAAGATGAAAGGAAAAACGCCGAGAAGGCCTCCGAAGACAAGTCCGACAAGCCGAAGACCGGCAAGGATGAGCGCAGGCAGATTCGCGAGACTGGCATCACGCCGATGGAATTCTACAAAAAATATGTGCCTGTCGACGTCGATGATTTGGTGACGTTGTGCAACGTACCGATGGCATCCCGTCCATTCAACATGCGTTATCGCATCCGTTACACCGCAAACGTGGCCGAAGCAGAGGATATGGAGTTCGTCAACGTGCCGCTCGACGTGTTCAAGAAGGCTGCTGTCGACCAGATCAGCGCCGGCCATCCGATCTGGTTCGCCTGCGACTGCACCCAGTTCGCGTTACGTTCCGCCGGCTATTTCGATTGCGACAGCGTGCGCGTCGATCAGCTGTTCGGCACCGATTTCGATTTCGACAAGGCGCACGGCCTCGAATACGGCGACAGCCCGAGCAACCATGCCATGACCATCACCGGCGTGAACCTTGACGAACAGGGCAAGCCGAACCGCTGGAAGGTGGAGAATAGCTGGGGCAAGGACAACGGCGTGGACGGCTACTATGTGGCATCCGACGCATGGTTCGACCGCTACGTGACCGAGATCATCATCCGTAAGGAATACCTCGATGACGCCACCCGCGCTTTGCTGACCACCGAGCCCGTGGAGCTCGACCCGTGGCAGCCGCTGACCAAGCGTTGCCGCTGACGCGAAGTCTCCGACACATGTTCCGCGAAGCCGTGGTCCGGATTCAGGCCACGGCTTCGCTGTTCCTCTGGGCTGGTACAGTGGCATAAGAACAAATGTGCGAACGATTGGGGTTCAGGTGACGGACACTCTGGCATGGCTTTCCGACGAATTGCGCAGCGAATGCGGACAGCCGGTGCTGCAGCGCGCTCGTGGCATAGTCAACCAATGGCGTTCCAAAATGTCCGACCTGCATTGCCTGACCGATGGCTCCTCCGACCGCATCACCCTGCATGCCAGCGTGCGCGGCACCACCTCGCCGTCCAGCCGGTATGAGGTGCAGGCCACGATCGACCTCGGTGATAGGCTGTTCCTGGCGCGATACTGCTCGTGCCCCGCGTTCGACGGATCCCAGCACGGATACGGCACCCGTCGGACCTTCGACTACCACAACAGTCCGAAATACCGCAGTTTCGATGACGATGACGATTACGACTACGTCGACGATTATGACGATTTCGGCTCCGGTGCGACCTACGGCCACGTGGCCGACGATGACGTCCCCGCCCGTTCCGACAGCCGCCGTTACACAGGCATGTGCAAGCATGTCGCCGCCGTGCTGCTGCTTTTCCTGCAGCAGCCAGAACGATTCCAAGGTTTCCATGCGGCCGCTGCCACGCCCCGCGATCTCGCCGATGCTATGTGCTCTCTCGACGCGAGCAACGGCAATGCCGGAGAGGGCGCCCAACTCAAGGTTCTCAAACGGATCGTCGACGCGAAAAGCCGGCTGATCGCCGAACAGCGCGGCGTTTCCGGACAAGGCGTGGCCCCCGGAGTGAAACGCAGGACGAATTCACCGGTTGACGTCATGCCGGGAAGCGTGCATCTCGATCCCACGCTGGCCTTCGTTCATGATTCTGTATGCCTGTCGCTGCATATCGGCTGCGCCGACGTCGGCTACGTGCTCAAAAGCATCTCGAATTTCGTATCCGACATGCGGATCGGAAGATACGAATCATACGGCAAGAAACTTGCGTTCACCCACACGCCGGGCATGCTCGACCCGTTCTCCCTGAAACTGTTCCGCTTCCTGCAGCAGGTGATCGACTCCCGTGCGGCCGCGCAGCTCCAGAACGGATACTATTACGGCGGAACGGTGCGCGTCGATCGCGAGCTCATCCTCACCGATTGGGAGGTCTGCGATCTGCTTGATCTGTTCCGTGCGGTGACACGAGACGAATACGAGGAACGTGAAACGAAGACACGCGCGCTCCTGCGCGAGTCGGACACCCAAGGATTGAGGCGACTACTCGTCGAAGACGCCGAACAGGCCAGAAAATCAGGTCCGAGCCATATCCAACTGGTCAATGAGGGAGGAGAGCCGTTCGGCCTCGACATCATCGACGGCGACCCCGACATCATGCTGAACGCCTCCTATGTGCGTGAGGGCACGGCATCCGGAGTGCGCATCACCTCGAACCGTGTCATCGAAGATGTGATTCAAGGGCGCGCAGGCTTCTACATTCTGAGCCACGAACGGCTTGACGACCACGCGGATTCGGACAAGGTGAGCATCGACGGATTGTTCAGATGCACCGGCAAACTGCGCCCCGCATTGCGGGTGCTGCCCGATCTGTGCTCCGGAGACCCTGACGGCGTGTTCATCTCCGAAAACGACTGGCCCATGTTTGTCCGGACCATCGTGCCGAAACTCACCGAAGCCAGCATCGGATTCGACATTCCGCAGGAGGTGGCCGATGCAGTCGGCGCCGACTGCCAGATCGAATTCTATCTGGATCGGGACCTGTACGGCATCACCTGCGAGGCGGTGGCGAGATACGGCGATTTCGTCTTTCAGCTGGTGCCGACTGCCAAGGAGCTGCGCGGCGTCATCAACCCCGATTCACGTTCGATGGCATCGCGGGTCAAACGCGATCCGTCGCGCGAATCGTTCGCCGTGCAGGTGGTGCGACAGCTGTGCCCGACGTGGAGTTCCGTCGACGTGGCACGTATCAAGGAGGAAGACGAGCAGGCGATTCTGCTCATGCTCACCGACGGCGTCGACATTCTCAGATCGGTCGGCCAGGTGTTCTCCACGGCCGCATTCGACGGTATGATGCAGCCGAATCCACCAAGCGTGAAAGTGGGACTGTCCATCGATTCAAACCTCGTGGAGATCTCGCCGATCGCCGACGAAGTCCCGATGAACGAAGTCGGCGCGCTGCTGGATTCCTATCGCAGGAAGCGCCGCTACCACAGGCTCAAAAACGGCACGTTCGTGGATCTGAAGGAAGCCGACCTGCGTGAACTCGACCAAGTGGCCACGGATCTTGACCTCGACGAGGAAACGCTTGACTCCGGAACCATCAGAATTCCCGGATACCAGGCCTTCCTGCTGGACTCCCAAGTGGGCGACGAGGACAAGAGCCCCTCGTTCGTGGATTACGTCAACGATGTGAAGATCATCGACCCGAAACGATATGAAGTACCTGAACGACTCAAGAACGTGCTCCGCCCATACCAGGTGGAAGGTTTCCAATGGCTGTCCACCTTGTGGGACAAGGGCTTCGGAGGCATCCTCGCCGATGAGATGGGTCTGGGCAAATCCGTGCAGTTGCTGTCGCTCGTCGAAGCGCGCAAGGGACGTGGTCCCGCGCTGATCGTCTGCCCGGCGTCGCTCGTCTACAACTGGGCCGCGGAATGCGAGAAATTCGCAGGCGATCTCATGGTCGAAGTCGTCGCCGGCACGAAGGCGCAGCGGCGCAAGGCCATCGCATCAGTGTCATCGCGATCCAAGAAGGGGCATGATGATACGGACAGCGGCACGCCATACGACGGCGCCGACGTGGTCATCACATCCTACGACCTGCTGAGACGGGACGTGGACGACTATGCTGCCTGCCATTTCGCGATGATGGCCCTCGACGAGGCCCAGTACATCAAGAACCACGCCACGAAACTGGCGAAGGCCGTCAAACGGGTACCGGCCGACCATCGCTTCGCGTTGACCGGAACGCCGATCGAGAACCGGTTGAGCGAACTGTGGAGCATCTTCGACTTCCTCATGCCGGGACTGCTCGGCACATACGCGAAATTCCGCGAGAAGTACGAGCAGCCGATCATGGCGCCCGGACCTGAGCATTCCGTCATGGCGGACAAGCTGCAGGCACTGGTCGGATTGTTCATCAAACGGCGTCTGAAGAAGGACGTGCTCACCGACCTGCCTGACAAATTCGAGAACGTGATCACCGTCAAGTTGGAAGGCGAGCAGCGCAAACTCTACGCCGCACACGAGCAGCGGTTGCGGGCCACGCTCACCAAAACCGCCGATGCCGACTTCAACACCAAGAAGATCCGTATCCTCGCCGAATTCACGCTGCTGCGCGAGATATGCTGCGATCCACGGCTGGTCTACGCAGACGCGAAGAACGCCTCCGCCAAACTCGACGCCATCGCGGAACTCGTGGCCACATGCATGGACGAAGGCAGGAAGGTGCTCGTGTTCTCGCAGTTCACCTCGTTCCTCGAACTCATCGGCGTCAGGCTCGCCGAACAGGGCGTGGACTATTACACGATCACCGGCGAGACGCCGAAGAAGCGCCGTGTCGAGCTGGTCGACGAATTCAACGGCAACGACGTGCCCGTGTTCCTCATCTCGCTCAAGGCGGGCAACACCGGGTTGAATCTGGTGGGCGCCTCCGTGGTGGTGCACGCCGACCCGTGGTGGAACGCGGCCGCGCAGAACCAGGCCACCGACCGTGCGCACCGCATCGGCCAGACGCAGGATGTGAACGTGTATCAAATCGTCGCCAAGGACACCATCGAGGAACGCATTCTGAAACTGCAGGAGAAGAAAACCGAATTGGCGCAGCAATTCACCGACGGAACCGCCTCCGGAGGCATCGGAACGCTCGGCAAGGACGATCTGCTCGGCCTGCTGTCGTAACATGCGGCGGGAGCATGACGGGCGCGCTTCGCGACAGACGCGCACGACATCCCTCCCGTTTCGAATCGTAGGACGAAACCGTCCGACGGCTTGCGAATATCGCAGGGTGGGCGTATATATGGACAGGCAAGTTTCAGGGAAGGTGAAATTCCTTACTGGCGGTAACGGCACGACCGGCATCCATAACGGTCCCATGCCGAAGCCCGCGACCCGCGAAAGCGGCTGATCCGGTGAAAATCCGGAGCCAACGGTTACAGTCCGGATGGAAGAAACGGAGCTCAACATGAGTGTATCCTCTCCTACCAATACAGCATCCGACCAAGCCGGCAAGCCGCTGTCCCGCCCGGACAACGCCCATTCCACAGGAGTCGCCGATTCCGGACGCTGGTCCACCAAGCGCATCGCCATGTACGCGCTGTTCGTGGCGCTGTCCATGGCCGTCAGCTTCATCGAATTTCCTATCATTCCGGGCGTGCAGTGGCTCAAATACGACCCATCCGGCATCGTGAGCCTCGTCGCGGGCTTCGCTTTCGGACCGGCGGCCGCGGTCATCGTCAGCGTGCTTGGATTCATGCCGCACCTGTTCACCAATCCGTGGGGAACGCTGATGGCCGTGCTCGTGGCATTGGGGCTGTCCGTTCCGGCGTCGCTCATCTACAGAAGGAACAGGACCCGCAAAGGAGCGTTGATTGGCATCATCGTCGGCGCCGTGGCGGCGTTGGTCCTGGCCATCGTCGGCAACGTCATCGTCACGCCGTTCTACGCGCACATGACCACCGCCCAGGTGGTGGCGCTTATCGTACCGGCCTTGCTGCCGTTCAACGCGCTGAAATTCAGCATACACGGCGTGGTCACGTTTCTGATCTACAAGCCGGTCTCCAACCTGCTGAACCGTTGAGCCCCGTTCGACATCGAATGGAATGAGCATGGAGGAACCTTCCGCATCCGCCGGAAGGTTCCTCCAGCCGTTTCGGGAAGGAAGACCTCCATGGATTCGATCAATACGCCGATCGTGAAACTACGCGATGTGCGCTTCACCTACGATGGTGGCGCCACTTGGGCGCTCGACGGAGTCAGCCTCGACATCCGACGCGGCGAACGCATCTGCCTGACCGGACCGAACGGGTCGGGCAAGACCACGTTGTCGCGGGTGATCGCGGGATTGACAGCACCCGACGAAGGACATGTCACATTGCTGGGCAACGCGGTGTTCGACGATGCCGGAGCGCATGCCCAAGCCTACCGCGCGGCGCGGCGCGGCATCGGCGCCGTGTTCCAGAATCCCGAGGATCAGATCGTCACCACGGTCACGGAGGACGATGTGGCCTTCGGCCCGGAGAACCTCGCGGTCGCGCATGACGAGATAGGCAAACGTATCGCCGGCTCATTGGACGCGGTGGATATGGGGGATTCCCGGGCTTCCGATCCGACGCGTATGAGCGGTGGTCAGCAGCAGCGCGTCGCCATCGCAGGCATGCTTGCCATGAACTCCGAGGTGCTGGTGCTGGATGAGCCGACCGCCATGCTTGATCCGTCAGGCCGCGCCGACATCATGCGCGTGCTGGACGAATTGCAGGAACGGGGAACCACCGTCATCCTCGTTACCCACCATGAGGATGAGCTCGACCATGCGGATCTCGTGATCCGATTGGAATCCGGCCATATCGTGGGAGACGGGCCGGCCGGGGAAAGCCTGCGCCTGCCGATACGCTCCGTCGGCCTGCCCAAACGCGTCCTGGAGCCACGAGGCGAGACAATCATCGACGTGAAAGATCTGTCGTATCGTCACGCGGGTGCCGAACACGACGTGTTCGACCACCTGTCGTTCTCCATCGGCAAAGGCGAGACCGTGGCGCTGATGGGGCATAACGGCGCCGGCAAAACCACGTTGGCACGTCTGCTGTGCGCGTTGACGAAACCGAAATCAGGATCGATCGCGATCGACGGCATCGCCGTGTCCGCAACGAAACGCAACGGCACGGTGAAAACGCTCAGCCGCAGGAACCGTGCGAAGCTGCGGCGCACGGTCGGCTATGTCATGCAGCATCCGGAGCGTCAACTGTTCGCCGAGACCGTGGCCGAAGACGTGGCGTACGGCCCCTCCAATCAGGGGTTGGAGGCGTCCGAAGCCGCCGACCGGGCCATGCAGGCCATGAGACTGCTGCATATCGAGCATCTGCGCGATCGTTCCCCGTTCGATCTGTCGGGCGGCCAGCAACGTCTGGTGGCGATCGCCGGCGTGATCGCCTGCGAGCCGAAGGTGCTGGTGCTGGACGAGCCGACCGCCGGACTCGACGAGGAGGCCATCGCACGTGTGCATGGTCTCATCCACGAGCTCAAATCGCGCGGCGTGACCATGCTGGTCATCTCCCACTCGCAGGAGGAGGTGAATGAAATCGCCGATCGGACCATCATACTGGGGGAGTCCACGGCAGTGCCGTCCACCGGTTCGGCGGCAATGGGAACGGAATCTTCCACAGGCCAGGACAGGATGGACGACGGAACGCGCGACGCGGTCGAACGGCGGACCTGGCTGGAACGCCTCGACCCGCGCGTGGGCATGCTGTCCGCATTGGCTCTCATGTTCTCCGCATTCGCTATAGGTTCGTTTTGGCAGCTGCTGCTCGCCGTGATCCTCATCGGCGCGGTCGTTGTGACGGGACGCATCGATGTAGGCCGTCTCATCGCCTCGGTGCACGTGTTTCTGGCGATGTTCGTCTTCTGCGGCCTGCTCAATGTCTTCTTCGTGCGCACAGGAAACGTCGTGACGAATATCGGACCGATTCCTATCACCGACGACGGCATGCGCATCGCGGTGCTATATGCGTGCAGGTTCGCCGTGGTCATCGTCATCGGCGCGATCTTCCTTGATTCCACCACGCCGACGGCCATGACCGACGCGTTCGAATCATTGCTTTCGCCATTCGCCAGATTGGGCATGCATGCGCAGGAGACCGCATTGGTGATGAGTCTCGCCCTGAGATTCCTGCCGACGCTCGGCATGGAGGCGAAGTCCGTCATCGACGCGCAGGCGGCGCGAGGCGGAGGCATCGAAACCGGATCGTTCGCGAATCGTGTCAAGGCGCTGGCGGCGATTGTCGTGCCCGTGTTCGCCGGCGCGATCCGTCATGCCGACAATCTGAGTCTCGCGTTGGATGCGCGATGCTACGAGGAGGGTATGGCCCGCACGCATTGGCGGGTCATGCGCATGCGCCGCGGCGATGTCATCGCATGCTGCGTCGTCATCGCGTATCTTGTGGTGTTGACGGCATTGGGCGCGCTGATGTGACCCAGCCGGGCAGCCGGGACGTGTGTGTCCGCATTGGTGTCTTCACGTGTCCCGGTGGCGTCGTTCGCCCCTGACGGTTTAAGCTGGAAGCCGGCAGATATGCCGACGGAAAACAAGGAGCCGACGATGACGTCAAGAATATCCAAAACCATCGAACCGTTCGCATTGGTGCACATTAATCTGGTCACGGGAGACGAACGCGGTACCCTGCTGCCGGATATGATGATTCTCGTCGGCGCGCATGGACGCATCGAAACCGTGGCACCGAGTGCCGACGTGCCGGTGCCGAATGAATACCATGTCCTTGACGGCACCGGAAAATACGTGATGCCGGGACTAATCAACGCGCATACGCACCTGTTCTCGCAAGGACGTCCCCTCAATCCGAAAATGGCCACGCCAAAAGGCCAGCGCATCACCGCGGCCATCGTGCATTCGCCGGTCGGCAAGCCATATGTGGCGGCCACGGCGAAAAACAGTGTGCGCACGCTGCTGGAATCCGGCGTCACCACCATCCGCACCTTGGGCGACATTGCCTACGAGGCGGTGGCGTTGCGTGATGACATCGCCGCCGGCGAGGAGGTAGGCCCGCACATCCTCGCTTCGGGACCGCTGCTGGCCATTCCGGATGGACATGGAGCCCCGCTGATCGCATTGGAGGGGGAGGCGCCCCAGGACATGCGCGCAAACACCCGCCGCAACATCGCCAATGGCGTGAACGCGGTGAAGATCGCGGCGACTGGAGGTGTCACCGATTCGCAGGTGCTGGGTGAGGCCGGCGCTCCGCAAATGACAGTCGAGCAGATGCGCGCCATCTGCGATGAGGCGCATGACGCCGGCATCCTCGTCGCCGCGCATGCGCAAAGCGCGGAAGGCGTGCGCAGGGCGTTGGCCGCCGGCGTGGACACCATCGAACATGGCAGCAGGCTCGATGATGCGCTGATCGAATCGTTCAAACACAATCCGAACGCGCTGCGTGGATATTCGGCGTTGATTCCGACGATTTCCGCCGGATTCCCTCTACATGCGTTCGGTCGCGACGTGACCGGCATCACCGAAATCCAAGCCGAGAATTCGAGGACCGTGGTCGACGGGATGCTTGCCGGCGCCCGCGCCGCGCATGAGGCCGGCGTGTTGGTGGGTGTCGGCACGGACACGGCCATGACGTTCGTCACACAGTACAATACTTGGCGAGAACTGGCGTTACTGGTCAAATACGCTGGATTCACGCCCGCCGAAGCGGTGCGGGCAGCCACCCGGACGAATGCGAGGATCCTCAACGTATCCGGCATCACCGGCTCGCTGGATGAAGGCAAGTACGCCGACATGATGGTGCTGGACTCGAATCCGCTGGACGACCTGTCCACTTTGGCGCATCCGAAATTGGTCGTCGCCGGCGGACATCCCGTGTGGCATCCCGCGCCGAAGCGTTTCGACGACATCGACCGTCTGCTTGACGAGGCGATGCGGCGCGAGGAGTGAAGGCATGTTTTACCGTCCTCACGCTAGGCTGGGGCGGGTACTTACAGATAGGAATGGAAGAACATGGCACTTACCAAGAAGCAGGTCAAGCAGCTGCGCGGCCTGGCCACCAAGCTCAATCCGCTCATCCAGGTCGGCAAGAACGACCTGAGCGAGAACGCCGTCAAGCAGGCGGACGAGACCATCGAAAAGCGTGAGCTCATCAAGTGCTCCGTGCTTGACGGCTCCGGTCTGACGGCCAAGGAGGCCGGCGAGGAGCTTGCCGAAAGGCTCGGCGCAGAACTCGTCCAGGTCATCGGAAACCGTTTCGTGCTTTACCGCCGTTCCAAGCGAGACGACGTGGAGCATATCCGTCTGGTGCGCGAATAGTCGACAGGCGACGGCTGGTCGCGCATACGACCTTGGAAATGTCGTTTCGTATGGGAGCCGCAGTGGTTCTTTACGCGAAACGACATTTTCATATCACGGGACGTCATTTTTCGTAGGGGGTTTCGTCGAGCTCGACGAGTCGGATGGCATTCCACAGCGTGGGCGAAGGGAATGGCATCCATGGTTGAGGGCGGGTGCAAGAATGGAACGCATGACTGAAAAGCATGTTGCGAAGAAGACCATCGAGAAGCTGGCTATCGTCGTGGTGACCTACAAGCGTCAACAGCTGCTCGCCACCCTGTTCGAATCCATCGAGAAGCTCACCGTCGCCCCATGGCGCATCGTCATTGTGGACAACGAGCATTCCGAACAGACCCGTGGCATGGTCGAGGAATTCCGCACCAAAATCACCGGACGGTGGGGTTCCACTGTGGCCGACCAGTCCGGCAACGAAAGCCGCGTGGTCTACGCGCCGCAGACCGAGAATCTCGGCGGAGCCGGCGGATTCTCCGCAGGTGTGAAGAAGGCCTACGAGCTGGGCGCCGAATGGTTCTGGGTCATGGACGACGACGTCGCCGTCATGCCGGAGGGCATCGAACGCCTCGCCAAGTGGACCGACCGCCATGACGTGATCCAGGGTAGCCGTTACGACTACGACGGCGGCCCGTTCTACTGGCAGTACGATTTCATCGTTCCACTCGGCATCCCGAATCCGATTGCCCCGTCCGCATTCGGCCCCGCAGGCTACCGTGTCATGGACACGCTGTGTTTCGAGGGCGGCCTGTTCCGCCGCAACATCGTAGAGAAGATTGGCTTGCCGGATCCCCGCTTCTTCATCTACTGGGACGACACGATGTACGGCTATCGTGCCAGCAAGGTCACCAACCCGATCGTGGTGCCCGACGTGGTGCTGCGCCGCACGCGCGAGATCGGCAACTGGGACATCGCCGGCGTGCGCCAGCTCAACTCCACGTCCGACATGAACCGTTACCACATCATGCGCAACCGCGGCTACATGGCTCGCTATTTCATGACGTATGGCGACTATCGTCCGCTGCTGTTCGGACTGGGCACATTGTTGACTGCGGCGAAGGAGCTGATCCGCCTGACGATGGTGGATCGTGAGCATTTCAGGACTGGCATCGTGCAGATCGCCAAGGGCTGGTGGGATTCGCGCAAGCTGTTGCATGATCCGGACTGGCGTCCGATGCCTCCGCTGAAGTGATCCGCCGGATCGTTTCCATTCGTTCGTCCCGTGTCGATGAAGTCACCGGCACGGGACGAATTCGTTTGCAAAACGTACTATTGCGATGTTCACTAAGTTAAGCATCGCAGTTTATGCAATCGCTCTCACCGATTATGCATGTCGTGCGCGTTTTTTGGCTATATTGCGAGTTACCATGGCATCTGCCGGTTCGAATACACCCAACTAACTACCTTGAAGAGAGGTCAAAGATGATTGAAAC
The DNA here is from genome assembly GCF_000770925.1 of Bifidobacterium ruminantium DSM 6489. Taxonomy (GTDB): domain Bacteria; phylum Actinomycetota; class Actinomycetes; order Actinomycetales; family Bifidobacteriaceae; genus Bifidobacterium; species Bifidobacterium ruminantium. Next base: position 26,155 of record NZ_JDTK01000018.1, read on the forward strand.
TGCACAGGCGTTCGGCGTTGACATTGGCGGCTCCGGTATTAAGGCCGCTCCGGTCAATCTCGAGAAGGGCGAATTCGCCGAACCGCGTCTGAAGATCCTCACCCCAGAGGTTTCCACTCCGAAGGCCGTCGGCGAGATTGTGCGCCAGCAGCTCGAACACTTCGAGGTTCCCGAATCCGCTCCGGTCGGCATCGCGTTCCCGGCTCCGATCCATGTGGGCGAAAAGCTCGGCTATATGGCCAACCTGGACCAGTCCTGGGTCGGCGTGGACGTCACCGAAGTGTTCTCTGAAGCCTGTGGCCGTCCCGTTACCGTGGTGAACGACGCTGACGCCGCCGGTCTTGCCGAGCAGCAGTTCGGCGCGGCGAAGGGCCAGGATGGCCTCGTCATCGCCACCACGCTGGGTACCGGCATCGGCACCGCGCTGATTTTCAACGGACAGCTCATCCCGAACACCGAGCTCGGCCATCTGGAACTCCTCAAGGGCAAGGGCGACGCCGAGAAGTATGCTGCATCTTCGATCCGCGAGAAGCTCGACATGGGCTACAAGAAGTGGGCGAAGCGCCTGACCAAGTATTACTCCCTCATGGAGTTCTATCTGGATCCGCAGCTGTTCGTCGTCGGTGGCGGCGTGTCCCGCGTATCCGAGAAGTTCCTGCCGTACATCGACATCAAGACCCCGATTGTTGCGGCCAAGCTGCACAACGAGGCCGGCATCATCGGCGCCGCATACTACGCGAGCACCAAGCAGAAGTGATGTGTTGACCGATTAGGTTGTCACAAGGCCGTCCGATTCGTCGGACGGCCTTTTTCGTTGTTCCATGTGCCGCAGATGGAAGACGGCAGTCCCTGGAGTAGGGTGGAGAGCATGCGTTTTTCCTCAAGAGTCGACATCAGTGAGCCCAATCCCATCGCCAAGGCGGAAGCCACCGCCAAAACAGCCGGCAGACCGCTCGGCAAGCTCAACGACTCCAATCCGACACGGCACGCGCTGGCTCCGGATCTTGTGCCGGACATCTACTCCGCCGACCCGCGCGGCCAACGCTACGCGCGTGAGGCGCTGGCCGCGTTCCTTGACATGCAGGGAATCGGCCATTGCTCGCCGGACGACCTGTACATCCTCAGTTCAACTTCCGAAGCCTACTCGTGGCTTATCAAACTGCTGTGCGACGCCGGCGACGCCGTGCTCGCACCGAAACCCGGCTATCCGCTCATCGAATCGATCGCACGTCTCGAATGCGTCGACATGATCGAATACCAGCAGCGGTTCGACGGCTCCTGGTACATCGACGTGGCGGAGCTGAAAGCCGCGTTGGAAGGCGCGGATGGCGGCCGTATACGGGCTTTGGTGCTCATCAATCCCAACAATCCGACGGGTTCGTACGTCAAACCGTCGGAACGAGAGGCAATCGTCGGCTTGTGCAGGGAGCATGACGTGGCCATCATCGCCGACGAGGTGTTCTACGATTACGATCTGGAACCGTTCGATGGCAACGCGCGTCTCGCGGGGGAGACCGGAGCGCTCACGTTCGCATTGGACGGCTTCTCGAAGATGCTTGCCGCGCCGCACGCCAAAGTCGGCTGGATCCAGGTATCCGGTCCGGCCGAGGAAGTGGCGGAAGCCAAGCGCCGTCTCGACGTGATCGCCGACGATTACCTGCCCATGAGCGAAATTGTGGCCAAACGAATTCCCGAGCTGCTGCAGGCCGCACCCACGCAGACCGAACGCGTGCGGGAACGTGTCCGCGGCAATCTCGCCGCGTTGCACGACATGCTCGACTCCGACGGGCAGGGGCTCGTCAGCGTACTGCGCGCAGAAGGAGGATGGAATGTGCTGCTGCGCGTGCCGAGCGTGATCGACGAGAACGAGCTGGTACTGCGTATGATCGAACGCCACGGCGTCTCCGGACAGCCCGGCTATTTCTTCGACATGACCTCCAATGGCTATCTGGCTATATCACTGCTGCCTGAGCCGGACGATTTCCGCCGCAATGTGCGGGTGGTGGTCGATACCGTCGACGAACTCATCGGCTGAAATGGCCGACGATCCGGGTTGTCCGAACCGTGTGAGTCAGGCACTCCGACCCGTGCTCACGCCTTGAGCGCCTCGTATTTCGAGCGGACCAGATCCGTATAGCAATCCACCGCATCACGTGGCGTACCATCGAACACAACCTTGTGATCGTCGACGACAAGTGTGCGGTCGATCGCATATTCCGGGCGGACGATCAGATTCGTGTCATGCGTTGCGAACACAACCTGCTTGTCGTAGCTGAACAGCGCCTTCGCCACGCGGGTGGACGACACTTCGTCCAATCCCTTGGTCGGCTCGTCGGCGACGAGCACGGCGGGGGAGAAACTCAACGCGGCCGCGATCGCCAGCAGATGCCTTTTCTCCCCATCCAACGCGGAAGCCGGCTCGCGAGATACCGCGGCCAAATCGAAATGCGCGAACAGATTGCCGATGATCGCCTGGCGTTCGCTTTCCGGCATCTTGTGCTTCTTGAGCGGCAGCTCGACCGCTTCGCGGATGGAGGCGGCCTGGTAGTACGTGTTCGGCAGTTCCTCGCGGCGTACGCGGCCGACCATGTCCTCGACGTGTTTCAGATCCCGTTTCACCGACGGGTCGTAGGAGACGCCGTCCGCTTCGATACGGACTGTTCCGGATGTGGCGGTCAGCGCTCCATCGAGCAGTTTCAGCAGCGTGGTTTTGCCCGCGCCGTTCAGACCAATCACCGCCACGCGCCTGCATTCGGGTGTGATGTCCAGCGTGGTGGCCTCCAGTCCCACGGCGCCATCCTCATAGGTGTGCGCGGCGGAATCAAGATGGAACGTGACGGATGAGGCCGGTGCGGAACGCTTGCCGGCGAACAGCGAATCGAAGAAACCCATACCGCCGATTGTAATGGACCCTATGCGAATCCTCTCACGGAACCGTGGAAGCTTCCGCCAGACTGGCTGGACGGAAGGGTGAGGTCAGGCGAAATAGAATCCGGAGAAATCGTACGAGTAGACGCGGTAGATGTAGCTCGAGCTGAGCGTCATCCTGTATTGCGCGACCAGGCTGCCATCCGGCGAATACTGTCCAAACAGTCCCTGCATGCCCGAATCGATGAGGATGTTGCCGTTGTCAAGCTCCTGCGCGGAGGAGACATACGGGGAATACGGCACGTCGAACGAGGAGACCTCCGTGTAGGTGCCGGCGTTCTCGTCCACCAGATACCTGCGGTATTGCGAGCGCGCGGTGTCGGAGGAGAATTCCGTGGAGATGCCGTCGATGACCGATCAGTCGAAATCGGGGCGGGTCAGTGCGGTGCCGTAGTTGTTGTCGAACAATGTATAGGTAATACTGGCCGTCCGGCAGGGAATCGTCGGCGACGTAGGTGATGGAGTGCTGTCCGCCGGTGTCGGGGAAGTCGCCGTCCTTGTCGAGGAATGTGGAGACTTCCTTTGTGCCGTTCCATACGGATGGCTCTCCGATCATGTAATCCAATGTCGGCACGCCTTCCAGGTCGTCGATTTTGATGATGGTGGATGTTTCGCGGGCGGAGAACAGCGCGGATCCGTCGTCCAGCAGCTGGATGGTGTTGCAGTGCAGCCAGTCCCAGCGGTTCTTGGCGGTGGAGTCGGATTCGTCGGTGCCCGCATGCGTGGTGGATGCCTTGTAATCGGCGAGCATTTCGCCGAAGTCAAGCAGTCGCGTCACGCTGCCGGTCGTGGTGTCCAGTTTGATGACTTGGTCCTGTACGGCGTTGTCGCTGCGGCTGAGTTCGGTGGCGAGCAGCACGATGTTGCCGTCATCGTCCATCGCGTAATCATGGTGGAGGATGTAGTTGGATCCCAGGTCGAGGATCTTCTCGAGTTTGCCAAGCCGGTTCATGCCCACCATGTGATGGGTGGACGCGGAGAACCACATCAGACCGTCGTCATCGAACAGCAGACGGTGCGAACGGTAGTAGAGGACGGGAATCTCGCCGCGCAGCACGCCGTTCGTGTCGTAGTAGAACATGAAATCCTGTTCATCGGAATCATTGCCGAGGATTGCGTACAGGCTGTCGCCGAGATTCTCGCCGTCATCGGCGGTGACGGTGCGTTCGAGTTGAACTTCCTCGTCGCCGAGTTTCGAGGGGCCTTCGTGTGTGATGGTCTTTGTGCGCGTGCTGCCCTTGGCGTCGGTGAGAGTCAGTGTGATCGTGTTGGTGACGTCGGGAACGAGGCCGAGCAGTTGGAATTCGTGGGTTTTGCTGTATTGCGATTCCTGCTATGCGTCGCGTGTGAAATCCGCGTATCCGTCTGCGTGCACGGTATAGGAGACGGAGACCGCGTCATCGGTGGTGAAGTAGACCACCAGCGACGTGGTGTTGGTGTCGTACGGGTTCTCGGCCGTGAAGATGCTGTCTTTGGTGGCTTTCGACGTTGCCGTAGCTTGCGAAGCAGACACCCAAGGACACCACGGTGGCGAGAAGGATCGCCATCCAACGGAAAAGACGCGGATGGCTGCGTGGCGACGGGATCGGCTTCATGGTCGGCAACTTCTAGGATTCATCTCAGAGCAAAACAATGACATTTGACACCATTGTCGGTGAAACTCAAAGCAACCCGGGAAAAAGATTGCAAGGAAACCTAAAGAAACCTGAATTTTTGCCGAAAAAAACATCACAGCATCGAAAACCATGACTGCACATCCAGGAATAGGCCGGGATTGTTGCGCAGTAGCTCATCATCGCGTCCAGGCATGAACAGCGATAGCAGTGTGATGACGATCATGAACAGCAGCAACGCGAGGAACCCGGCTCTGGCCAGCCAGCGCAGACGCGGCCGTGCGACGTCCAGTATGCAGGACAGCGCGGGCAATGCGGCCAAAGCGAACAACCATCCGAAATCGGTGATGTAACGCCATCCCAAGCCCGCCATACGCGAGTCGAGAACGACAAGCAGCAGCCCCAACACCAGACAGGAAACCGACAGTGCCCACACGCCGCGCCCCTCCGCGCCGCGCGCCCGTCGACGCAGGAACGGAACCGCGACAGCGGCCAAAGCCAGCGGCGCGATCGCGAACAGACCTCCCGGCATCGCCTCGGTGAACTCCCAGGACGGCAACGGCGCCGGACTGACCGCAAGGAAGGGGAATGCGTCCGTGAAACGCAACGGCAGGAACAGGTAGTAGACAACGGTCAGCACGAGATTCGACAACGACTGATGGTAGTTGGTCATGTCCGTGACCGTTAGCTGATAGGATGAGCCGAAATCGAAAGGCGAGCCGAAACGGGCCGCATTGTATGCCAGCAAAGGAACGATCACGGCCAACGCCGGCACCACGGCCGCCAACGGAGCGCGAAGCAAACGCCATGCCGAGCCGAATGACATCCGTTTCGCGCCGACGGCATGACGGAGGATCTTACCGATCTGCGGACGGAAGATCACCAACGCCAGCAACGCCACCACAATGAACTGCGGACGGCATCCCAGATTCGCCGCGATGCACACCGAACCGGCAGCCAGACGGGGAAGCGACAACGACCGCGCGACATCATCGCCGTTGCCCCCATCCGCCGCAACGGGAACACGCTTCACGGCACCCATCCACAGCCACAAGCCCAGAGCGCTCAAAAACAGGGAAGCCGCGATGGGCACCGAATAGAAGTTCGTCCTATACCACAGGTATACGCCATTGGACGCCAACAGCATGAACACGCACAGCATACTGACCGCGGCCACCGGCATGCCGGGACGAATCCTATCCGCCATACGGATCACCAACAGACAGCCGAACACCAGAAAACCCAACATCAGCAACGGAACCGCAGCACCCGACGGCATCATCAACCCGCCGTCGACGAACAACGACGTCACCGCACGATACGGCAAGAACAGCAACAACGCCGGCACCACGCCGAAATACGAATACCAGTGCCCCCGATAGAACGCGTAATCCCAATACACCGGACCCACACCCTGATCCAGCAGCCGCTGACGCGTGCCCACATCATAAGGATTCGCAGCGTCACGCAACGCATCCGGCGTATCCAAATCCAACCATGTATGGCCGTCAAGTAGCGCCCGGGCCACATGATCATACTGGTCGAAATCATACGTGTACATGCCATCCGCATGGAAACTCAACGGGGCGGCCGCCACCAACTGCCATACCACCACCGCCAAAGTGGCCGCCGAAGGCACCGCAAGCAACACGCCCAGCCACACACGCTGCCGCACGCTCGACGTATCCAACGGCACCCGCCACAATCCGGAACCGGGACGCCAAGCCAACACCAGCGCCAACAACGCCACCATCAGGCCAATCCGCAAAGGACTCAACGAAAACGGCACGCGCACGTTCGCATGCACCGCCTCGAACGGAACCACCGAACCCTCCGGCTCGAGAATCCGCACGCACACCGTCCCCCCGGAAGCGGCAGCGCGCACATACTCCGAACGAGAAGAGGGCAACGACACCGACCCGACCCGACCGGCAAGCCGATTCACATCAGGGCGCACACGGACCGTGGACAACACATGCGCGCCCCCATCCACAGCCTTGGTCAACGCCTCCGATGAAACAGGAACAACACGCACATACTCCGACGAGCCATCCGCATCGACCTGCATATACGCCTGCGTCGGATCGACAACCCTCAGCAGCCCCTCATCGGTCCGCTCCAGACCGGGACCCAACACGTTATACGCAGCCGAGGAATCACCCGACGCGGCCACCGACCGCCAAAACGGCATATTGCACAACACGCACTCGACCACCACCATCACCGCAAAAGCGACTACAATGACCACGCACATACGACGACGAGCCTGAAAACGCTGCTTCGAAAAAGTCACGTCATTATTCTAATGGCTTTATGTCGCGTCGGATTGAAAGAATGGCACACATGTCTCACCACACACCATCTGCCCCGGCAAACCAACCGGAACGCAACCGAACCATGCTCGAACGCGTCAGGCAAGGTGTGCGCCACATCATCGACCAGACCAAAACGGAACACGGCCACGCCAACCCCTTCGGCAAGGCGCTCGGCAAACCCGACGACATCGTTGGCGAACTCACCCGCAACGCCATCCGTCTCAACCCGCTCGTCAAACGACACATCATCGACGGATTCAACGACGTACCGGGAAACCTACGCCTCGGATGGGCACAACTGCCGCAAACCCACGGCCACGCATTCTCCATCGGACTTTTCACCGACAACGACCACTTCGCACAGATCGCGCTGGCCGACGGCAAGGCGCGCGTCTTCGCCGGCACGGATCCGGACATGGACACGCAGGAGCTCGAACCGCGTCTCGTCTTCGTCAAAGAGGAGACGCTCACACTGGCCGACGGCCCCAGACTCGGCCATCCGGTCAAAGACAAGCCGAAAACGGTTCGCGCCATACAAGGCGGCGTCGTGGGACGCATGCCGGGCGGCCGCATGATGTGGCTCGCCTCATGGCTCAAAACAGGCAACCGCTACACGCTTGAACAGATGCGCGCCAACCTGTCCGCCGACATGCGCTTCGACCTCGAATACCGGGACGCCATCACCATCGCCTTCTTCGCCGCATACATGCTGCCCCAGATGAACGGTCTGCTCATCGGCTTCGGCTCCGGCAACATCTTCCGCCGCCTCAACCGCGAAGCCCCCATGGGCGCCATCCGCCGTTCCATCCGCGACACCATGAGCGCGCGCTCGCACGGCATGCGCGTCTCCGGACTGGAAGACTATTTCGCCGACCTGATGCGCGAGGCGCATGCGCTCGACGCCGTCCAAGGGCTTGAACCGGTGCACGGCGCCGAGCCACTGCATCTGTACACATCCAGCTACTCCGGCTGCTACTTCTTCGCATGGGACTCGTCACTGCCATTCCCCGCGGCGCTCCACGCGCTCAATATCGAGGGCAACCTCAACCGTTTCGCAGCGGTCAGCTCATGGCTGGAACGCAACGCGCGCATCGGAAGCCTGCCCACGGAAGACACGGTCACGCGAGCCCAGGCCGCTCAGATCGACTTCGCATTACTGGAGGATCCGGCGCTGATCGCGTTGAAACCGGACGATCGGTTCGGTGCGATCCTCGACCCGAACCAGGATGACGGCATCCAGGCGGCCGCCCGCCTTGTGGACATCGCAGGCGACTTCAGACGGGAAGTCGCGGAAGCGACCACGAACAACACGCTTGGAGACGACCGCAGCGCGGATGGGGGATCCGAATGGGTGTACCGGCAGACCATGTCCCGTCTGCTGCGCAGCATGCGCCTGCCATACCGATTCGACGTCGACTTCAGATGCGATCTTCATGACGGCGAAGTCGCTATCGGCTTCACCTCAGCCGGCGTGTCCATGATGCCATCCACCCGATATGACGCCTCGCGTCACGCGTGGGTGGATCTGACAGTCGCCGAGCGCGCGCGCATGAGCGCCGACTACAACCTGCGCGTCGGACTCATGATGGCCGCGTTGAGCTTCGGCGCCGACCCGAACGTCGAAAACGTATCGGTGCACATCGACTCAATCGGACTGGAGGAGGCCGTCGCCGAGCAGGACTCCGCCATCAGCGAGCTGATGAGCGAGGCGCTCAGCGCCTTCGAACGCATCCGCACCGGAGACATGGGTACGGCCGGATCCAAGGCTGATCCTAAAGACGGCGACTTTCATGGCGACCCGTCACGGCCGACCCTGCCCCGAACCAGCGAGATCATCACGGATCCGGACGACTCCGGCACGCCCGACCATACGGACGCGGATGACACGCTCGACAGTCGATTCGAAGACCTGATGAAGGACATCGACCTCGACGAAATGGCATTCGAAGTGCCGGACGGCTCCACCGGCGACGGCAACGGCATCGCGCGCGATTCGGAATCCAACACGGACGAAGCCAACGGCCTGCCCGCCGACGAGGACGACCCGATGGCGCAGCTGCGCAAAAACCCGACCGTGCGCAACCTCGTCACCGTCACCTTCACCCGAGACGAATTCCTGAAGCGGATCCGGGACAACGGGCTCGCCGACCCCACCGAGACCTACCGCATGTTCGACGCCGAAATGGACGTGGACGGCATGGGGGCGCTGAAGCCCATCGACGCCACCTTCGACCTGAGGGACAGTCGGTTCTCGCCGGCCGGCAGCCAAGAGGAGCCTGAACTCTCCGATCTGCGTTTCAACGACCGCACCGCGCAGCTCTTCGGGTGCGACGACATGATGGGACTATCCATCCAACGCGCCGACCTGCTGCAACGCGCGGTAGGGGAGTTCCATCGCCTCGCGCAAAGCGACGGCATCGAATCAGTCGACAAGGCCAAACAGGCCATGGACATCATCAACGCCATCAGCGACCCCGAACTGACAGAGCTGGCCCCACAAGTCACCAGCGCGCTGATCGACGGCAACGATACCCCAGACTTCTCCTTCGCGCTTGCCGACTCGCTTGATGCCGACAGGCTCAAGGCCCGCGACCTGCTGTTCTCCGGGGAGATCGACCAGGCCATCGAAACCGCCCAGACGGCGCTGACCCGCATGGACCAGACGTTCGAGACGAACCCCGGCGTGCCCCGCTACTTCAATTCATACGCGGAACGCGTCATCTACAACCGCGTGTTCGCCACCAAGGACGAACGCACGGTGCTCATCCCCGACAACCTGTTCTACATGCACATGGAGCTCGCGGACGTGCTCGCGCAGGTCAAAGGCGTCGATGCGGCCCTGCCCCATCTCAACGCCATGGTCCGCTACGCGCCCGCCTACCCGCTGTCGCATCTCAAGCTCGCCGTGCAGCTGGGACGCGCCGAGGATTGGGATCCGGCGCGCGCGGCCTGCCTCAACGCGCTGAACGTCGCCCTCGACCGTGAGGACGCGTCGTTCGCCTACTACCGGCTCGCCTACGCGGAATGGATGTGCGACCGCTTCGACATTGCGGCCGCCGCGTACATCATGAGCGAGGAGATCGCCCCCGGACGAATTCCCATGTTGGAGAGCGAGCTGCAGGAACTGATGGGTCGAGCCCAATCGCAGTGCATACCGGTGCCGACGAACGTGCAGGAAGCCATCCACGTGCTTTCCGACGCGGGCCTGCCCGTATGGCCGAATACGTCGGTCGCTCCATTGATGCACAAAGCCGCGCGCGTCTGCGTGGACGAGGGCATGTTCGTGCCGGCTCGCACCCTCTCGGTCGCGGCGATGCGCATGGATTACGAGGACCGCGACGGCACGGATGTGGTGCAGATGCAGTTCCTGCGTTCTCTGAACAACTGACGACAACAAATCGAACATGTACATGACGATGGATGCCGGCGTGGTCATCTGCGGATACGACGTGACGGCAATGAACGGAAAGCGGTGGCAATGACGAGTCGTGATGATTCCGAACAACTGGCGTGGGATTTCGACGCTCCGGAAAGCGCCGGCGGCTCCACGGCGGTCGTGGCCGACGAGGGATTGACCTCCCTCGCTCCCGGCAGCGAGAAGTGGATCGCGGCGTTGCAGCCGACCGACGCCGACGCCATGCGCCTCGACAGGCTCGACGTGGCTTCGTTGAACGCCGAAGAGGCCGCACGACTATGGGCGCGCGTGGCCGCCTGGGTGGAATCGGACCAGATCGCATACTATATCGACGATGCCCCCGTATCCTCCGATGCCGCGTACGATGCCCGCTTGCGTTGCCTGCAATCGCTTGAGACGCAGTTCCCCTCCCTTGACTCGCCGCAATCGCCGACCAACCGCGTGGGCGGCACGTTCTCCAATGACTTCGTCTCCGTGCGGCACCCATCCCGCATGATGAGCCTCGATGACGTGTTCTCCCTTGAAGAGCTGCGCGAATGGTACGACGGGGTGCTCAAGGGGTTGGATTGGCCGGAATCGAAGCCGTTGCCCATGACCTGCGAGGTGAAGATCGATGGGCTTGCTCTGAACCTCATCTACCGCAACGGCGTGCTTGAACAGGGATTGACGCGCGGCGATGGCGTGACCGGCGAGGACATCACGCTCAACGTGCGCACCATATCCACCATTCCGCAGAATCTCGCCGGTCCCAAAGAGGACATTCCCGAATTCGTGGAGATCCGAGGCGAGGTGTTCATGCGCTGGGACGATTTCCATACGTTGAACGCAGAGAACGAGGATGCCGGCCGCGCGCCGTTCGCCAATCCGCGCAACGCCGCAGCCGGAAGCCTGCGACAGAAGGATCCGCGCATCACCGCCACCCGCCGTCTGAGCTTCTATGCGCACGGCATCGGTTCGCTGCGTTGGGGCGAGGGACGTGGAGACGACGGCCATGACGTGGTCAACGACCAGTCCGAAGCCTACGAGCTGTATAAGAAATGGGGCGTTCCGGTCTCTCCTCACAACCGCGAGGTCACGTCTTTCAAGGAAATCCTCGACATGATCGACTATTACGGCGAGCACCGTGGAGACATCGAGCACGCGCTCGACGGCATCGTCGTGAAAGTCGACGACCTGGGCCTGCAGCGTTCCCTGGGGGCCACGTCGCGCGCACCGCGTTGGGCCATCGCCTACAAATATCCGCCGGAGGAGGTCAACACCGAACTGCTCGACATCACCGTGCAGGTGGGACGCACCGGCCGCGTGACGCCGGTGGCGATACTGAAACCGGTGTATGTGGCCGGCTCCACCGTATCCCGCACCACATTGCACAACCCATTCGAAGTGGAGCGCAAAGGCGTGCTCATCGGAGACACCGTGGTGGTGCGCAAGGCCGGCGACGTCATTCCCGAACTCGTCGGCCCGGTTCTGGAACGCCGCAAGGGACGAGAGGACAGACTGCGCAGGTTCGTAATGCCCACGCACTGTCCGAGCTGCGGCACCGAACTTGCCCCCGCCAAGGAAGGGGACAAGGACATCCGCTGTCCCAACGTGGAATCCTGCCCGGCACAGCTGACCGAGCGCATCATCAACCTGGCATCCCGCAAGGCGTTCGACATCGAGCATCTGGGCGACCAGTCCGCCATCGCGTTGACGAATCCGGAGGAGGACCGTCCGGATTCCATCGACACCTATGCGCCGAACATCACCGAGATCCTTGTGAAGCCCGGCGAGGAGCCAGAACCGTATGAGCCGGTAACGGGCCTTGAGCTGCCCGTCCCACAGACGCCGGTGCTGTCCAGCGAGGCCGGATTGTTCTCATTGAAGGCCGATGACCTCAAGGACGTGCGCGTGTGGCGCGAGGCGCCGATCATCGAGATCCATGAGACGACCATGCCGAATGGCAAGACCAGGAAAGTGCGCAAGCGCGTGGGCGGATCCGGCCTATGGCATCAGGTGCCCGCGTTCTGGACGACTCCGACTCCGGCGCGCAAGCGCAAGGAGACCGACGTCGACGCGGACGCGGAGTATCCGCAATACGTCGTGCCGGACGACGCCGTAGTGGTCCGTGAGGAAACGAAGGTGACGCGCGGGGGCGCATCCAGCGTACAGCCCGTGTACATCCGTCCGGCGGAAAACACCAGAAAAATGCTGGACGAAATGGACAAGGCCCGGCACGTCGACCTGTGGCGGGTGCTGGTGGCGCTGTCCATCCGCCGTCTGGGACCTCCCACCGCGCGCACCATCGCCAGCGCGTTCGGAACGTTGGACGCCATCGAACACGCCACGGAGGATGAACTGTCGCAGATCGACGGCATCGGTCCGGAAATCGCCGAATCCGTGGTCAAATGGTTCGCGGCCGCCCGGCAGCCCGGCGACTGGCGCGGCGCCGTGCTCGACGCATGGAAGGCCGCCGGAGTGGGTGTGGGGCAGGCTCAGGCCAGTGGCCTGCCGCAGACCTTGGCCGGCAAGACTGTGGTGGTCACCGGCTCGCTTGAGGACTTCTCCCGTGATTCCGCCAAGGAGGCCATCATCCTGCGTGGCGGCAAGGCCGCGGGATCGGTCAGCAAAAAAACGGATTGGGTCGTCGTCGGCGAAAACGCTGGATCGAAGGCCACGAAGGCCGAGGAATTGGGCATTCCCATGCTCAACGAGGATCAGTTCAAACAACTGCTCGACACGGGAACTGTGGAATAACCGCCGCAACATCTGGCATGCCGTGCCGCGAACCGCTACTCTGGTATGCGGCACAAGGAGGAAACATGAGCGACGAGCGCACCATCGAAGCGCGCATCTATGAACGACTGAGCAAGGTGATCGATCCCGAATTGGGTAAATCCGTCACCGATTTGGGCATGATCGCCGCCATCGATGTCACACCGATGACAGGCGGAGATAACACGTACGGCGTGCGCGTGCGGGTGGAACTGACAGTGGAAGGCTGCCCGCTGTCGCAAGCCATCACCGACCGAATCAATGAGGCGGTCGCCTCGTATCCCGACGCCACACTGGTGCCCAGCATCGAAGTCGGCTCCATGAGCCAGGACAAGCTCACCCAACTGGTGGCGGGCCTCAAATCGGAGCGCAAACAGAATCCGTTCAACAAGCCCGGCATCAAAACCCGCATCTTCGCCATCGCGTCCGGCAAAGGCGGCGTGGGCAAATCGTCCGTCACCGCAAATCTGGCGGCCACGTTTGCGGCGCTTGGCTACGATACCGCCGCCATCGACGCGGACATCTACGGCTTCTCACTGCCACGGCTGTTCGGCGTGCATTCGCAGCCTACGAACCTGAACGGCATGCTCATGCCGGTCAACGCATGGGGTGTGAAACTGATCTCCATCGGCATGTTCGCCGGAGCGGACAGAGCCATCCTGTGGCGTGGCCCGCGCCTGCAGCGTTCGCTGGAACAGTTCCTGTCCGACGTATGGTGGGGCGAACCCGACGTGCTGTTGCTTGATCTGGCTCCCGGAACCGGCGACATGGCCATTTCCGTGGCGCAGGCCTTGCCGAACGCCGAATTGGTGGTGGTCACCACGCCACAGCCGTCCGCTTCCGACATCGCGGTGCGTTCCGGTCTGGTGGCGCTGCAGGTGCCGATGAAGGTGCGCGGCGTCGTGGAGAACATGAGCTATTACGAGCACAAGGGCGAGAAGCTGCGCATCTTCGGCGAAGGAGGGGGCGCGCGTGTGTCCGAACAGCTGACACGCAGTCTCGGCTATGATGTGCCGTTGCTCGCGCAGCTTCCGCTGGAGCCTGAATTGCGTGAAACTGGCGAGGCTGGACGTCCGGCCGTGTTGACCGAGGAAGGCGCATTGCGTACGGATGGTATCGGCGATACCTTCAAAGGTCTTGCCGAATCGCTGATGCGCATGCCGGCCTAGAAGGCTGATAGAGCAATCGCCGCTGGCTCATATCTCGGCAACAATCACGAAACGAGAGAATCCTGGTATATATCGCGGGATGCATGTAGTATTAGGGGTAGACACGGGGGCTACATGGCTGAGAAGAAGCAACCGCTTCGACCGTATGAACGTATACCGGGTAATGCCGGCGCACGGATGTCATCCCAATGCCCGTGCCTTATCGAAGAGAGAGGCGCATTTTCCATGACCGAGCAAGAACGGTCTTCCGTAATTCGTAAACACAGCAACAAGTGGCGCGTGGTCGATATCGTCGTGACCGCCATCATCGCCGTCGCATCCGGCGTGATCTTCTGGGGCTGGGACATCGTCTGCACCGCCCCATTGGCTATTTTCGAAGCGGTGACCCCTGGCTTTGAGGGGCTGCTCAACGTCTTCTGGCTGTTCGCCGGTCCTCTGGCGGCCATCATCGTACGCAAGCCCGGCGCCGCGCTGTTCGCAGAGACCCTTGCAGCGGCGCTCGAACTCACCATGGGCAATCAGTGGGGCGTCGGCGGTTCCCTGATCGTCGGCATCATGCAGGGCCTTGGCGCCGAAATCGGATTCGCGATCTTCGCATACAAGAAGTGGAACCCGCTGTCCACCGCCATTTCCGGCGCTCTTGCGGGCATCGGTTGCGGTCTGTACTACTGGCTCACCAATCCGGCTTGGAGCGTGCTGCGCGCAAGCATCTACCTGGGCACATCCATCATTTCCGGAGCGATTCTCGCGGGCTTGGTGATGTATCTCCTGCAGGTGGCCATCGCCAAGACCGGCGTGCTTGACCGTTTCGAATCCGGCCGCACGCAGGAACTGGTCTGACCCGCCGATGAAGAGCGAATCCCGCATGCCGATATGGTGTCGCGGGATTTTTCTTGTGCAGCTGCGGAACCATGATGGGGAATGCGGCATGGCGGGCAATAGAAAGGGCGATGAATGACCACCGACGTTCGGAATATGACCGCGGCCCGGGTGACCGCGCATGATTGGGGATGGAGGCATGCCTCACGCAAGGATTTCGCGTTGCGACATGTCGACTTCGACATCAAGCCGGGGGAGCGTGTGCTGTTGCTCGGTGCTTCCGGGACGGGAAAATCGACGCTGATGTCCGGCATGGCCGGCGTGCTTGGCGGCGATGATGAGGGCGAGCGGGAAGGCGAGCTGCTTATCGACGGCGTCGATGCCCGCGAGGCGCGTGGCCGTTGCGGTCTCGTGCTTCAGGATCCGGATTCGCAGACGATTCTCGAACGGGTCGGAGATGACACCGCATTCGGCTGTGAGAACCTGAATCTGCCGAAGGGCGAGATCTGGCAACGCGCACGGGCCTCCCTCGACCTCGTCGGACTTGGTTACATGCCGTTCGACCGTTCGACGAGAGGGCTTTCCGGTGGCCAACGTCAGCGACTTGCGCTGGCTGGCGTGCTGGCCATGCATCCCGGGCTGCTGCTGCTTGACGAACCCACCGCCAATCTTGATCCGGATGGCGTCAGGGAAGTGCACGATGCCGTCCGCCGAGTGTTCGAACAGACCCATGAGACGCTGGTGGTGGTGGAGCATCACATCGACGTGTGGCTCGACCTGGTGGACCGCGTCATCGTGCTTGGCAAGCCTGAAGAGGATTCGCTCGTCGGCGGAGTGATAGCCGACGGCACTCCTGACGAGGTGTTCGGCCGCATGTCGCGGACACTTGCCGATGGCGGAGCATGGGTTCCCGGACGCGCCATAGAAATGCACACGCCCCGACCGGAACACCATGAATTGCATGACGTTGTGCTGCATACGGAGGATTTGAGTTTCGGCTATGGTTTTCCCCTTGGCGAGCATGTCGATCTGGAATTCCATGCCGGCGAGGTAATCGCGTTGACCGGTAGGAACGGAGCGGGAAAATCCACGCTTGGCCTTACTTTGGCGGGGCTGCTCAGACCGATCTCCGGAAAGGTGCGCATGGCGGACAATCTCGTGCCCGACCATCGTGAAAACAATGTGATCACATGGAAAAGCCGTGAATTGTTGGGCCGTGTCGGCATGGTGTTCCAAGAGCCCGAACACCAGTTTGTGGCCGCCACCGTACGCGACGAAGTGGCCATCGGACCCAAAACCATGGGAAAGTCCGATGAGGAGGCATACGCCATCGCGGACACTCTGTTGGAACGGCTGCAGCTATCCCGTTTCGCCAAGGCGAATCCATTTACCTTATCAGGCGGCGAAAAAAGAAGGCTGTCCGTGGCGTCCATGCTTGCGGACGCGCCGAAGGTGCTGGTCATGGACGAACCGACGTTCGGACAGGATTTCACCACATGGACCAGCATGGTTCGGCTTATCGCCGGTGTACGTGACCAAGGATGCGCGGTAATCGTGATCACCCATGACGAGCCGCTCATCACGGCGTTGGGCGCGCGTCGCATTCTGGTCAGCGTGGGGGAGTGATATGGAAGAGACCAACGACAACGGTGTACAGACCATGAATGAACAGGTGGAGACCATCACCGTGGTGTCCCGCGGGAACCGCCGCAAGGATGCGAGACCGGCATCGCCATCATGGTTCGTGGCGAAGCTCAATCCGGTGAGCCGTTTCATCGGTGCCCTGCTGCTTTGCATTCCGATGTTCCTCACATTGGACATCGTTTCGGCATCCGTGGCGTTCGGATTGGAAGTGCTTCTGCTGTGGATCGGTGGTGTGGCCCCTTGGACGGTGCTGCGCAAGACCTGGCCCGTCTGGATAGCGGCGGCGGGCAGCTTCATATCCGTGGCGCTGTACGGCAAGACCTCCGGTGAGATACTGGCCAACTTTGGTGGGATAATCGTCATTTCCCAAGGCTCGCTCTATCTGGCTCTGGCCACGTTCCTGCGCGTCGCCGCGATCGCGGTGCCGGGCGTGATTCTGGCTTTGGGACTTGATCCGACCGACCTCGCCGACGGTCTTGTGCAGATTCTGCATCTGCCGCAACGCTTCGTATATGGCGGGCTTGCCGGCATGCGCATGTTCACGTTGCTGCAGGACGATTGGCGAGCGCTCGGCCGTTCGCGCCGTTCGCGCGGTCTTGGCGATGGCAGCACCATCAAACGCGTGTTCTCACAGGCGTTCAGCCTGCTCGTCGGCTCCATCAGACGCGGCACGAAACTCGCCACCGCCATGGAGGCCCGCGGATTCGGTTCCGACGCGCCGCGCAGCCAGGCGAGGGAATCGAAACTGCATGCGGTCGACTGGCTGTTCTATGCCATCTGCATCGCAGTGCCGGCAATCGCATTGGTCACGGCGTATTGCACGGGCTACTGGCATTGGGCGTTCAGCAACGTATCCAGCTGACGATTGGAAGGCTGATTGCAAAAAACGCTTCCCGCGCATGTCCTGATGAGGATGACGCGGGAAGCGTTTTTTGTCAATGCGGATCAGAAATCCCGTCCGCGGCAAGCGCCTATCTGGCGAGCTTGTCGAGCAGCAGCGCTTCGGTGATGACGTTGTTCTTCAGCGCCGGCAGGCTGATGGATTCGTTCGGGCTGTGTGCGTTGGCCTTCGGATCCTCCGGGCCGGTGACGAGCACCTGCGCCTTCGGGAAGATGCGTTGCAGTTCCGGGATGAACGGAATGGAACCACCTTCGCCCTTGTTGACCGGAGCCACACCGAACGCTTCCTCCATGGCGTCCATGGCGTCCTTGGTGGCCTCAGCATTCGGATCCATGGCCCAGCCCATGCCGTTGTCGAGCTTGTCGACCCACACTTCGGCACCGAACGGCGCATGCTCCACCATGAACTTGGCCAATGCGTC
Source organism: Bifidobacterium ruminantium DSM 6489 (assembly GCF_000770925.1). Classification (GTDB taxonomy): domain Bacteria; phylum Actinomycetota; class Actinomycetes; order Actinomycetales; family Bifidobacteriaceae; genus Bifidobacterium; species Bifidobacterium ruminantium. The sequence continues at coordinate 44,134 of NZ_JDTK01000018.1, forward strand.
CTGCGCCTCTTCCGGACGCTGGTTTGGCGCGGTGCGCAGGCTCAGACGGAACGTGGTCTCGGGGGAGATGACGTTGAAGGAACCCTTCACAGGATGCGCGTCGAAACCGATGACGGTGACGCTCGGCTTGGTCCACAGGCGAGAGGCCAACGAGCCGGTGCCGGCGAAACGATACGATTCGACGGTTCCCGTATCCGCGCGCACGGTCGCTTCATCCATATCGCGCTGCAGGCCGCCGACCGGTTCTTCGGAGGCGATGCCGGGCACCGCCAAATCGCCGTTTTTGTCATACATGGAGGAGATCAGCATCGCTGCCAGCGTGTTCGCGTCGAGAATCGGACCTCCATATTGGCCGGAATGCACCGGATGTTCCAGCGCCTTGACATGCACGTCGATATCGGTGTTGCCGCGCAGCGAGGTGGTCAGCGACGGAATCTCAGCGGACCAATTGCCCGAATCGGCCACAATGATTACATCGGAATCGAATTCGTCCCTGTGGTCTTCGATGAATGGGATGAAACTCGGCGAGCCCATCTCTTCCTCGCCTTCGATGAACACCTTGATGTTCACTTTCAGCTCGTCGCCCAATGCCTTCAACGCGCCGGAATGAATCGCGATTCCGCCGCCGTCGTCCGCGGAGCCACGGCCGTACAGCCGCGTACCGATTTCAGTGCCGACGAACGGATCGGTGTTCCACGCGCTCGGATCGGGCACCGGCTGCACGTCGTGATGCGCATACAACAGCACGGTCGGCGCGTTGTCATCGACGATTTTCGAGCCGATGACCTCCCATGCGCCCGGCGTGCCGTCCGGATTGCGTGATTGCGCGACCTTGGCGTCAACGCCGACCTCACGCAGCTGCTCCGCAACGAATTCGGCGGAACGCCTCATATGATCCGCGGTGATGCCTTTCGCGGAAATCGATTGCAATGCTATCTTCTTGTTCAGCACGTCGACGATGCGGCTGAAATCCGCTTCGACGCGCGCACGAATCTCCTCGGTGCGTGAATCTTCCATAATCCTGGTACTCCTTATATGCAACATGTGCGCGTCATGGACGCGGTCGAATATCCGTAACGAGTGACCATTGTATCCGGCTGTCATGGCGCATCCAACCGGTTTCAGGGGTGGTGTCGTGACCTTTGTTGGGCGTCGATACGTCACCTTACGCTCTATAGGCATGAGTTTGTTTACCAAGAAGGAAGAGCCGGCCGAAGAGACCGCTGCGGAGAAGGTTGAGAAGCCAACCTCTGGCAAGGGCCGTCCGACCCCGAAGCGCAAGGACGCCCAGGCGCAGAACCTCCGTCCATTGGTCCCCAAGGATCGCGAGGCAAGCCGTAAAGCCGCCAAGGCTCGTATGCGTGAGCGTGAGAACGCCGAATACGATGCCATGCAAAGTGGCGACATCAACCACATGCCGAAGTCGGAACGTCTGCCGTGGCGCATCTACATCCGTGACTACGTCGATGCCCGCTTCAATCTGGGCGAGTTCTTCATCCCGGTCGCGTTCATAATCCTGATCGGATCCATGGTCGTCACCTACAAGTGGCCTGCATTGGCGTTGCCGCTCATGCTGATCATGTATGTCTACTTGTTCGCCGTGATTATCGACGTGGCGGTCATGTGGCACAAGCTCAAGAAGAAGCTCATCGAGAAATTCGGTGAGCAGTCCGTGGCCAAGGGCATGCGTTCCGGTTCCTATGCGTGGAGCCGTGCTATCCAGATTCGCCGTTGGAGGCTTCCGAAGCCTCGTTACCCGAAGCGTGGACACTGGCCGGAGTGATCGGTATCGAGAACCGCCGGTGATTTTTCAAGCCGTCAGCGAACAACTGACGGCTTTTCCATTACCATGGAAAACGATTGCTCGCATCGAACAAAAGCTCACTTCACGTGCGTGCAAACGAATCAATGAGGAACGAATTGGGATTCAATATGGTTCAACAGCATTTCGACATCGCTATCATCGGAGCCGGCCCCGGCGGTTACTCTACGGCACTGCGTGCTGCGGAGCTCGGCAAATCGGTGGCGTTGATCGAACGTGACGGTACGCTCGGTGGCACATGCCTCAATCGCGGATGCATCCCATCGAAGGCATTGTTGACCGCCGTGCATAGCGTCGAAACCATCCATAACGCCGAACGCATGGGCATCAACGCCACGCTGCAGAGCATCGATTTCGGCAGATTGCGTGATTTCCGCGTCTCCACCGTGGAAACGATGACGAAAGGGCTGACGGGCCTGCTGGCGCATCGCGGCGTCACCGTATTCCGCGGTTGCGCGGCATTGCAGAACGCGCATACAGTACGTGTCACGCCGGCTGAGGGGGAGACGCAGGTATCGCGGTCCGTGGAAGCCGGCGTGTTCGAACCGGTTGAAACGGAACTTGCGGTCGATGCTGACGGCGTCGTGCTGGCAACCGGATCGCGTCCGCTTGCGTTGCCTGGAAATCCGTTCGCCGGCGCGCTGATCGATTCCACCCAGGCGTTGGAGCTGAATACCTTGCCTTCCAGCGCGGTGATTATCGGTGCGGGTGCGGTGGCATTGGAATTCGCGTCGCTGTGGAATGCCGCCGGTTGCGAAGTGACACTGCTGATTCGTAAGGACCGCGTGCTGTCCACATGGGAACGCCGTGCTTCGATGACGCTGACACGTGAGCTGAAACGCAGGGGAGTGAACGTGATCGCACGCACCGCGGTGGACCGTGTCGACACTGGCGCGAACCTAGGGGCCACTGTGCACTATCGGCAGGGCGATTCCGATGAGGACCGCACCGCTTACGGCGAAGTGGTGCTTGCCGCCATCGGACGTGTGCCCAATACCGACGCCGACTGGTTCCGCTCCAGCGGCCTTGCGCTTGACGACCACGGCTATGTCGTCGTCGATGGATTCGGACATACGAATCTTGATGGCGTGTGGGCTTTGGGGGACATCACTCCAGGCCACGCGCTGGCGCATCGTGCGTTCCAACAGGGCATCGCCATCGCCGAAAAGATTGCAGGACTCGATCCGAAACCGGTGCTTGATGAAACCGTGCCCCAAGTGGTGTTCTCCTTCCCGGAGGCCGCGAGCGTCGGATTGACACTTGACCAGGCGAAAGCCCGCGGGGATGTGCTGGAGCCTGAGGAGACGGCATATCCGATGCTGTCCAATGCGCGCATGCTGATGAGCGGCGAAGGTGGATCGATGACTATTGTCAGTGGCGAATTCGCCGATGATCCAGGCAGGCGAGTTGTGCTTGGCGTGCATATCGTCAGTCCGATAGCAAGCGATCTCATCGCGGAGGCCGAGCAGTTGGTCGGCAATCGGGTGCCACTTGCAGAGGCGTCACGGTTGATTCACCCGCATCCCACATTCAGCGAGACGCTTGGCGAGGCTCTGCTCAAGGCGGACGGCAGGCCTTTGCATACCCGTTGATATATGGCACACCTAATGGCATGGTTCCTGATAGACTACTTGTCCAGTGTGTGTAACCGTTGAGCCAAGTGAGGAAGTCGATGGCAGGTAAAGAAGAGAAAAAGAAGAAGCAGGGCACCATTAAGCAGATCATCCAGATCTTCAAGTACACCCATGCGGAAGACAAGGCTCTTCCATGGCTGGTCGGTGGCGTGTTCGTGGCTCCGATCGTCGTGTTCATCGTGCTCGGCATCGTGTTCAAGTGGCATGTGATTGGCTGGATTACCTCGATGATTCTCGCCATCATGCTGGGTTTGCTGTTCGCCACCATGATGCTCACCAGGCGTGCCGACAAGGTCGGTTACGCCAAGATTGAAGGCCGGCCAGGCGCGGCTATCAGTGTGCTCGGCAACATTAGCAAGGCTGGATTCAATTTCCCCCAGGAGCCGGTGTGGGTCGATCCGAAGACCAAGGACGCCATTTGGCGCGGTACTGGCTATAACGGCATCTATCTGCTGGGTGAAGGCGAATACGGCCGCGTCAAGCGCGCCATGGATCGTCAGGAGCAGCGTATCAAGGGCGTGACTGCCGGTTCCGATATTCCGGTCTATCGCATGTATGTCGGCACCGGTGAGAACCAGACCCGCCTCAAGAACGTGCGCAAGGTTCTGCTCAAGTTCAAGAGCTATGAGCCTACCCATCACAAGAACAAGCTGATGGCCGCCATCCATCCGAAGACACGCTTTGTGCTCACCAAGACCGAGCTCACCGTGCTTAACGAGCGTCTGCGCACTTTGCAGCTGAAGAACGGCATGAGCGTGCCGAAGGGCGTCGACCCGATGCATCCGCAGCGCGTGAGCCGTCGCGCCATGCGCGGCCGCTGACGGTGGAATCGCATTATTCCGTTGAAAAAGCTCCAATCGCGTCGTGCGATTGGAGCTTTTCCTATATTCGAAGCCATACGTGTCCATTAATTGACACGCCGCTGAAGGGCGTGACGCGACCGTTCGTAACACTTGAATCCCCATTTTTCGCGAAATCGCACTTCGAATATGTCATTACGAAACATTCTCGTAACCCAAATGGCGAGTGAGCGAAACGCACATTCCTAGACTAAGAGCCTGTAAGTTACTTATTCGAAAGGAGCGGTCCCGTGACTGCACTTGAAACCAAGGCTGATGCTGAGGCCCTTATCAACAAGGAAGGCATCGAGTATGTCTCCGTTCGCTTCACTGATCTGATCGGTGTTCAGCAGCACTTCACCGTGCCGGCAAGCGAATTCCTGAAGGACGCCTTCACCGACGGCATGCCGTTCGATGGTTCCTCCGTGGAAGGCTTCCAGGCCATCAACGAGTCCGATATGAAGTTGGTGCCGGACGTTTCCACCGCATTCATCGATCCGTTCCGCAAGCACAAGACCCTCGACGTGGCCTTCTCCATCGTCGACCCGCTGACCGACGAACCGTACTCCCGCGATCCGCGTCAGGTTGCAGGCAAGGCCGAGGCCTATCTGAAGTCCACCGGCATCGCCGACACCGCTTCCTTCGCTCCGGAAGCCGAGTTCTTCATCTTCGACAAGGTACGCTTCGAGAACAGCATGCAGCGCTCCTTCTACGAGGTCGACTCTATCGAAGCTCCGTGGAACTCCGGCGTCGACACCGAAGACGACGGCACTCCGAACATCGCATTCAAGAATCGCGTCAAGCGCGGCTACTTCCCGGTCCCGCCGATCGACCACACCCAGGATCTGCGCGACGACATGGTCGCCAACCTGCAGAAGGTCGGCCTGATCCTCGAGCGTTCCCACCATGAGGTCGCCGGCGCTGGCCAGCAGGAGATCAACTACCGCTTCAACTCCCTGCAGCATGCAGGCGATGACCTGATGAAGTACAAGTACGTCGTTCACGAGACCGCCGCTCTGGCAGGCAAGGCCGCAACCTTCATGCCGAAGCCGATCGCAGGCGACAACGGCACCGGCATGCACTGCCACCAGTCCCTGTGGAAGGATGGCAAGCCGCTGTTCTATGACGAGAAGAACTACGGTGGTCTGTCTGACCTCGCCCGCTGGTACATCGGCGGCCTGATTAAGCACTCCTCTTCTGTGCTGGCCTTCACCAACCCGTCCCTGAACTCCTACCACCGTCTGGTTCCGGGCTTCGAGGCGCCGGTCAACCTGGTCTACTCCGCTCGTAACCGTTCCGCCGCCATCCGTATTCCGCTGGCCGGCACCTCCCCGGCTGCGAAGCGTATCGAGTTCCGCGCTCCGGATCCGTCCTGCAACCCGTTCCTCGCCTTCTCCGCACAGCTGATGGCTGGCTTGGACGGCATCCTGAACCACATCGAGCCTCCGGCACCGGTCGACAAGGATCTGTACGAGCTGCCGCCGGAAGAGCACGCAGGCATCAAGCAGGTTCCGAGCTCTCTGGCTGAAGCCATGGACGCCCTCGAGGAAGATCATGACTTCCTTACCGCGGGTGACGTCTTCACTGATGACCTGATTGAAACCTGGATCGGCATCAAGCGCGGCGAAATCGACCAGGCTCGTCTGGCTCCGACCCCGCTGGAGTACGAGCTGTACTTCCACATCTGACGGCCGCATAGGGGCGGAACATAGCCGGCAGTAGGGCTTTCGCGGTATCCAGAATAGCCCACTGCACCTATGCTGCACCTATGCTGCACCTATGGTGTTCTGAAGAACCCCACTTCGTCCACAATCGGGCGCGAGTGGGGTTTTCCTTTAGGCGCGCCACGCTGGCAACATGTCAAGCCATTCGTTCAAATCCCGCCGTCGGATGCGCATCGTCGTGCTGCCCGCCAGGCACGCCTTCAGCAGTCCGTTGCGCACGTTGGCCCGGATGATTTTGGCGGGAACGCCCGTAAGAGCCTCCACTTCATCCACACCCAGCAGCGGGCGGTTTTCGATGGGCACGTAGGGCTTTTCCTTCGGTCTGGCCGTAGTGCCCTCGGATTCAAGTGTCTTCTTCGATTCCGTCATAGCAGCGGCTATGCGTCGCGAGGATTCAACGGCGTTGCGGCTCCGGCGCATCCGGCTGGATCGCTGCGACCCCGCTCCGCCGGCCGGAAGTCCTTCAGGGAGTCCGACCGGCGACGGGAATCCCCGCCTTCAAGCGGGAGAGGATGTCAAGCTAGGAGATGGCCGTTCACCACGATGTTCTGACCGGCCAGAATGCCCGGTGCAGGCGATCGGCACCCCCGTGAACGTGCGAAGGCGCTGAGGGCTTCGATGACGGAGCTGGCCAAGGAAGTGCGGTTGGCTGCCTCCTACGGAGAACTGAGCGAGACCCTGCAGCAGAGGATCGAAGTCGTTATGAGATTCTTCCTGGCGCTTGGCGAGGGGGTTGATACGCCAGCGGAGGAAGAGCCGCGAATGAAGGTGCCCCCGGCTGTGCCAGAGGCACCTGAAGCCCGCGTCAACGACGACGTGAGCATTTTCGGGATGGGGCGCGGGAGAGGCTACGACCAGACGGTCAGGGCCTTGTCGGCAAGCCACTCCGCGCGCTCGTCGATGTCCTCTTCGCCCCATGATTCCTTCTCCAGGACGCCATCCATGGTGGCGAGGCCGGCGGCGCAGAGCGCCAGACCGTCCTTATATCCTTTCCCTTGCTTCTTGACGACCCACTCGGCATCGCGGATGGAGGCGTTGAGCGAATGAGTGATGATGGCGAGGTTGCCGAACGTGAGGAGCTTCCTGTCCCTTCGCGTAGCAGCCTCGTCATCAAGGGCTCCCCACTTGTTGCGCCACTTTTTAGGCATCATATGCTCGAGGGTGTACTGGTTGAATCCGAGAAGCGCGGTGCTGCTCATGCTCGGTCTGATGGCGCTTTCCAGCAGATAGAGGACGCCTTTGGACTGGAGGTTGTACAGGCACGACTCGCCGAACGCGGCGCGCACCTCGGGGTCGCTCGGCATATAGGTGGTCGCCTCCGCGTCGGCGGCAAGCGCAGTCCTCAGCGCAGCGGCGTCCTTTGCCTCGTTTAGGATCAGCGAGGTGAACAGCCTGTTGTAGTTCTTGGTGGTCGCCCTGACCAGCATTCGGCGGACGATGTAGCTCTCGAGCGTGGCGAAGATCTTCGCCTGCTCATCCGACGATTCCACGTTCTTGCGGACGTACAATACGTATGGGATGAGCGTCGAATTCTTAAGACCGAATATCAGCACGTTCATGCGCTCGGCGGACGGCGCGGAGGAGACGTTCCTGTCGCAACAGGTGGGGTCGAACGTGGACTCGAACACCTCGGCGTAGGCCTTCATGGCACCCAGCACCTCATCTTTGCTCCCATCGCAGTACCTGGCGATGAAGTCTTTGTAGGACTGGAAGAGGTTGGACGTGCGCGAATAGAAGAGCTTGTCCTCGGTCGTGACGCCGCGCTCCTTGTTCTGAACCAGGATCTGGAGGAACGCGTCGAAGAACAGATCGACGAGCGTGCGCTTGATGCGCCCGGTAACGACCTCCTGCTCCCAATATTCCCTCTTCTCCGCCGTGGGCTCGAAGACATCTTCCCAGCACTCCTTGAACGCCTGCTCGTTCTCGTGGTTGAAGAAGTAGTTCTTGAGGAGCTCCGCCGTCGTCAGGCGCACCCCGAGCGAGTTGATGGTGTCGAATATCTGCTGCTCGTCTTCGCCCTCGGTGAGATCGATGCAAACGAACTGAACGTTCGACTTGATCGCGTTCCTGTCGACCTGTTCCGAGTCGATGTTTTTGAGGAAGTAGTTGTAGGCGCCAATGATGGCCGACGAGCCGTCAATCGGCTCGCTGCCCTTGGCATCAACGACCTTCTTGAAATCGTCTCTATCGTATCTACCGTGGCTCAGAGCGACGTCGCCGGTCTCAAGGATGAAGTCCCGCTCGAACAGCTTGCCGGCGCCGATTTTCGCGCAAAGCGCCTTGAAGAAGATAATCATGGTGGTGAGGCGCTGCTGTCCGTCGATGACGGTGCGCACCTCGGATACCTCCGACCAGGTATTGCCGGAAGACTCCTGCTTCAGGATGATGGAGCCCAGGAAGTAGGGCCGCTTCGAGGCGGTGACGAACTCCATGTCGCCGAGGAAGCGCTCCCACTGCTCTTCTCCCCAGACGTACGCCCTTTGGTAGAAGGGTATTTCGAGCAGGCGCGATCCGTTGAACACGCCGCTTATCGTTGCTTTTCCTGCATCCATCCTTAAAGCCCTATCTATCCTTCGCAGTTATCACTTATGAGCCAATATCGTCAATGCGCCATTCGGCCTCTTAGTATTCCAGGCTCTTGGCATCTTCTCCCAGCAGGCGCTCGAAGATGATGCGCAGGTCCTCGTCATCGAGGTGGCCGCCCTCGAGGCAGCCGCGGTCGATGGCGTCGAGCATCGTCTGCTCCTTCTCCTTCAAGCGATTGTAGATTACGGCATCGAGGGATAGCTCCCTGCCGTCGCGCATGAACTTTTCGCGCATGAAGTAGTAGCGCGTCTTCTGATTGTCGGGCAGGCCAAGGCGGTGTATGCGGTCTTTCGACTGCAGCAGGTGCACCAGGTTATAGCTGTACTCGAAATACACCGCGTCGTGGCAGACGCTGTGCAGGGAGACCGACTCGGCAAGCGTCTGCGGGTTGGTCACGAGCACCCTGAAGCGCCCCGCGCGGAAGTCGTTCAGAATCTCGCGCCTCTCTTCCTGTGGCGTGGCGCCGTAGATCGCCTCTGCCGGAATCCCCATGGCGGCGAGGTCGCGGCGGAGGTTGGCGATGCTGCGGACGAAGATGCACCATACTATGACGGGGCGGCCTTCGGCGACGATGCGCTCCACGAGCCGCTCGCACGCCACGAGCTTCGAGCTCGGGCGGCTTCGCTCGATGGCCTCGTAGAACGTCTGAGAGAAGTCGACGTAGTCGATATCCGAGTAGTCGTCGCCGACCTGGTCGAGCACGTACTCGAGGTCGCCTGGGTCCACGGCTGAGCAAAGCATCTCGGGATCGCTCTCGAGCTGCAGGGTGCGTATGATCCTCGCGAGCGCGTTGGGGCAAGACGCGTACAGGACGCGCAGCAGCGTGTCCTCGTCGGGCGTCGCTTCGATCTCTACAATCTCGTCGGGCTCCGGGCGCGGCACGCCGAGCTCGTCCTTGTTCGTTCGGCAGAAGAAGGGTGCCAGGCTGTCGTTGAGGCTTGCCTGGAGGTCTGCATCGGGCGCGCGGAGCTCGCCCGGTTCGTAGCCGAAGAACGTGTCATAGTCATCGGGGTACAGGATGTGCAGCAGGTTGTAGATGTCCTGGTAGGTGTTCGGGATGGGCGTTCCCGTAAGGGCGATCACGAACTTAGCACCGTCGGCCGCCTCGAGCGCGGCTTCCGCGCGCCTGCCGCCGATGGCCTTCACCCGGTGCACCTCGTCGAAGACGAGCAGGGTCTGGTCGGGGATGATGGCGTGCAGCTCCCGCACGTAGCCCGAGAGCGACTCGTAGTTGAACGTGAACAGGTTGCATGCGCCGCTGTCGAGCGACAGCGCGTTTCGCCTGCGCTCGGTCGACATTGCCGCTATGGCGGGGTCTCCCAGCGAGAAGCAGCTCAAAGGCAGCTTCTCGCCGAAGGTGGCAACCCATTCCTTCTCCCACGATTCGAAGCCGTTCTTGGGGCAAATCACCACGATGCGGCACGGCCGCGGGCACATCGGGGAACGGCGCCAAGGCTGCGGATTCGTCCGCTGGCACGTCCGCCAAGCTGATGACGCGCAAGGAGTCCGCCAAGTACTACGAGGAGCTGGTCAAGCCGTTCAACGACGCCATGGATGAATTCAATCTGGAATACTACAGCCATGACGGCGTGGCCGCGTCCGACGCGGCCGCCAAGGTCGCCAAGGAGGCGAAGGCCGCCGCCGTGAAGATGGGCAAGGCCGTATGGCCGAAGGATGCGGAGAAGTACGCGAAGGCCACGGCCAGGGACTTCTCCGCCGACGCCGTCGACTTCGGCAAGTACGCGGAATGCGCGACCATCGACGAGATGGACGCCATCTAGGCCACCGCGTCATCGGAGAGTCCAAGCGTCGGGCTCCGTAAGGTCCTGGGCATGGAGGCGGCGCCGGACTTCGACTACTTCATCATCGTGGACAGCCATAGCGACGGCGTGGATGGCGACGGGTACGCGCAGGGCACGTTCACCATCAGGAACGGTCTGAAGTCCACCGTCTACCATCTGAGCGCCACGATCGCCATCCTCGACAAGGACGGCAACAGCGTGGGCGAGACCTACCCCCAGGCGCAGTCGCCGACGCCGGCGGGCGGCACCTGGGCCGCCTCCTACATCGTCTCCCCGGACCAGTTGGAGAAGGGCGTCAAGGTCAAGGTCACCGGGGTTAGCTGGGAGCCCAGCGATTCGGCGGGCAAGCTCTACGAGCTCGCCGTCGACGGCGCACCGCTCGACCTGCGATAGATGGCGTCCGAAGGCGCCAAACGCCCGCACCCATGCCGAAAGGCGGGATGCGGGCGTTTTTTCACGTGGGCGATGGGGTGGACACGGGGAGCTGGAAAAGGATGATTCCGACGCTCGTATGGGTCAGAGCTATCGCAGTGTGAACGTGTGCATGAACTTCTGGCCGGACTTGTCGAATCCGCCGGTGAACTCCAAAGTGACCGGGCTCTCCTCATCGACAAGCCGGAAGCCCTCCAGGATGCCAATGGAGGGGTCGGGTTGGACCTCCTGATTGGCATCGGCGAGCTCGATGTAACAGGGCACGTTCTCCGCCGACCTGCAAACCGTGACAGGCTGTTTTCGGAATTGCGGTGTCGCAGCCCGATCAGGGAAGGCTATGCGTCGCGGCGGTTCGCTCTGGCATGACCAATCATCCTCCCATGCCGTCCACTCTAGCGTTGTTTCGGTCTTTTCTCCCATGCGTTCGCCCGTGATGCCGTCATGCCTTGTCGTCCGCGGGGCCGGTGCCGGATACCATGCGGCCTCGGGTGTGGGGCGTCGCCTTTGGCGATGTGTTCTCGTGTGGTTTTTGCGGTATGTCCTTGCTGTTTCGCCGATTTGCGGAGACATACCTTATAGGGTATATTTGTGGGTGTGTGGAAAGTTGAATTGGAACCCATAGCCGATTGGCTGAACACGCTTGACCATAAATCGCGGGTGCAGATACTCGCCGCCGTGTCATTGCTGGAGGAGCAGGGGCCTGACCTCAAACGTCCGATAGTCGGCAAGATAAAAGGGTCGAGCCTCATCCCCTCGATGAAGGAGCTCAGGCCCGGATCTTCCGGCAGAAGCGAGGTGCGCATACTGTTCGTGTTCGATCCGAAGCGGAAGGCGATCATGTTGGTAGGCGGAGACAAGCAGCGGAAATGGGACAAATGGTATCGGAAGGCCATACCTGAAGCCGAACGGCGCTATCTCGTATGGCTGGAGGAGCGGTACGGAAAGGAGACGGACCGATGAGCTACACACCGGAGCAGTTCATGGCCGACAGCGGCATCACCCGCGACGAGGTCGACGCCGAGAAACGGCGCATGTTGGAGGAGATCCGGCTCTACGAGCTCAAGGAGGCCCGCAAGGCCGAACACGTCACCCAGAAGCGATTGGCGCAGGCCCTGGGGGTCAGCCAGAAGAGGATAAGCGTCATCGAGTCGGGCGACGTGGACCACATCAAGGTGGACACGCTGAAACGCTATCTCGAAGGCATCGGCGGAACATTGCACGTCACCGCCTCCCTGCCCGGAGGCAAGGAGCTGCGGCTCGTCTGAGACCCGCATCCGGCGCCATCCCCGGTTGGTCGGCACGCGGCGGGAAGATCATGAAAGTCCCCATGTCGTCCCGCGCCCAGGGCCCACGACCTTATCTATAAGGCCGTGGGCCTTTCCTTTACCTAGCCCTCGATGGATTGGCAACGGTGTGTTGGACAGTTCCTTAGAGGACGAGTCCTTGTTCGGTGAATTCTTTTGGACTCCGGTATCCGAGGGTGGAGTGGAGTCGTTGGTTGTCGGACCACCACACGTAGTCGTTGAGGTCGCGCCTCAGTCGCTCGATCGTGGTGTAGTGGTTCCGGTACACGAGCTCCTTCTTCAACAGCCTGTTCGTCGACTCGACCACGGCGTTGTCGTAGGGGTTGCCCTTGCGCGACAGCGACCGCTTGATGCCGAACACGCGAAGCAGCTCGTCGATCCTCGTGTTGTCGAACTCGCCGCCCCGGTCGGTGTGGAACACCTGAATATCCGTCAGCGGGAAGCCGAGGGTGGCGAACGCGCCCAGCACCAGGCCCGCGTTCCGGGTCCGTCCGACGGAATGGCCGGCGATGCCCCTGTCCGCCAGGTCGACCAGCAGACACACGTACGCCCATCCGTCCCCGACTCTCACGTACGTCAGGTCGCTCGCCAGATGCGTGCGTGGGGCATAGCCGTCGAACTCGCGGTCCAGCAGGTTCGCGAGTCCGGCCTCGTCGGCCCGTGTCTTGTGCGGTTTGGGCCGCTTGCGCGCGTACGCGCTCGTCATGCCCTGTTCGCGCATGATGCCGCCGATGCGTCTCCTGGAGGCGGTGACGCCCCTCCGCTCCAGGGCGGCCTTGATCTTCCTGGCGCCGTAGCGTTCGCGACTGTCGCGCCGGACCGCGCGCACGTCGCCGGCGATCGGATCCGCACGCTCCGTCCCGGGATGCCCGATCATCCAGTAGTAGGTGGAACGGGGAACGCCCAGTATCCTGCATCGCGCCGATATCGGGCAGCGGGCGGCGTTGGCCCGTATCACGCCTGCCTTCGTGCGAATACCGGCGCCGCTTGTTCTGAAACGTCCGCCTCCATCTCCAACTGCCTGTTGCGCCTCCTCGGCTCGATCAGCTCGTTCCGCTCGGGCGTGCGGTTGTCCGCGGCCCGGGTGGAGCCGTTGTCGCGTGTTTGTGTTCAATGTGATGTGAGCCGAGT
>NZ_JDTK01000019.1 GCF_000770925.1 Bifidobacterium ruminantium DSM 6489
GAGCAGATGGCGCAGGGCCGTCTTGACGCGGTAGACCACCGGGCGCACGGGCAGCACGAACTCGCCCGGCAGCTCCTCCACATACCCATTGAAGCCCTGCTTGAACTCCAGCACGCCACGTCCCTCGTCATCGGGATCGTCGAAAACACCGTCGATGCCATAGAAGTTGTAGCGGTTCACGCCACGCTCCAAGCACAGGTGCAGCATCGCGTAATGCTGGATCAGTGCGGATGCGTAGAACGGCTTGTATTCCTCGACGCTGCCAGAGAACAGGTAGATGGTTTCACGGGGATGTTCCACGAACAACGAGGCTGCGGCGGGCAGGACGTCGCCCTTGCGGGCCAGAGCCCCAGCTTCGGCAAGACGCTTCTCGGCGGCGGCGAGGTTGCGGCTTTCCTCGCCCAGCTGCCTGGTCAGCCTGGTGGTCTCGCGTTCGGCAATCTTCGTCTTCAATGTGTCGACCTTCGCTTTCAGCGCGTCGACCTTCGCCTCCATGTCCGCCTTGTATTCGGCGATATGGATTTCCGCCACCATGAAATGGGCGCTGCTGCCATATGCCTTCTTGAAGCGGTGGAAGTATTCCTCGCCGCGATATTCGAAACTGCGCCGTTCGGCCGTGGCCTGTTCGATGTCGGCGAAGACCTTCAGCTCGCTGTCGTCCAGCTCGCGCACATGCACGCCCATGGACGCGGCGCGCTTCACGCTCCACTGCGTGCGCTTGTCATACGACTTGAGCAGCGCGCGCTCGTCGGCGATGCCGTCCAGATCCTTGACGTAGTTCCACCGATTCACAATCGACGCGTATCCGCGCGTAAATCCTGCATGGCGCCACCCCAGAGAAACGTACGCGTCAATCAAGGCATTATCCGGATTCTCCGTCGGCTCGCCATTGGAATCATGCAGACGATAGACCTGCGCGGGCCAGCATGTAACACTGATCGCACCGCGCTTATGCGCCGCGGCCCGCAAGGCGACCGTCAACGCGGTCAACTGTTCCTTGTTGGCCGAATCGCATAGCGGGCCAAGCCAGATCGAGCCTTCGAGGCCGAACCGGCCTTTCGTATATGCCACCATCGCGCCGGCCACCGGCGTCCCATGTTCATCGGTCAATCCCAGAAACTGCGTGTCCGCACCATCGGAAGCGGCCAAACGGGCCATCGCCGAAGTCTGCTGGAATCCGCCAAGCGCGCTGTTCGCGGACAATTCGTCAAACTGCTTCCCCGTCAATTCGCGGACGGACCATCCGGCGCTCATCTTTTCCTCGTGCTGCATGTCATACCTCTGCTTCGTCTACATGCGTAACTAAAGACGTGAGTATAAACATCCACCCAGGAAAAACACTGAACGAAAGCCATGTTTTAGCTATGTTCCAGATTTGTTTCACATAGTGGCGCAACCATCCGTCAGCGGCTGAGCAGATGGCGCAGGGCCGTCTTGACGCGGTAGACCACCGGGCGCACGGGCAGCACGAACTCGCCCGGCAGCTCCTCCACATACCCATTGAAGCCCTGCTTGAACTCCAGCACGCCACGTCCCTCGTCATCGGGATCGTCGAAAACACCGTCGATGCCATAGAAGTTGTAGCGGTTCACGCCACGCTCCAAGCACAGGTGCAGCATCGCGTAATGCTGGATCAGTGCGGATGCGTAGAACGGCTTGTATTCCTCGACGCTGCCAGAGAACAGGTAGATGGTTTCACGGGGATGTTCCACGAACAACGAGGCTGCGGCGGGCAGGACGTCGCCCTTGCGGGCCAGAGCCCCAGCTTCGGCAAGACGCTTCTCGGCGGCGGCGAGGTTGCGGCTTTCCTCGCCCAGCTGCCTGGTCAGCCTGGTGGTCTCGCGTTCGGCAATCTTCGTCTTCAATGTGTCGACCTTCGCTTTCAGCGCGTCGACCTTCGCCTCCATGTCCGCCTTGTATTCGGCGATATGGATTTCCGCCACCATGAAATGGGCGCTGCTGCCATATGCCTTCTTGAAGCGGTGGAAGTATTCCTCGCCGCGATATTCGAAACTGCGCCGTTCGGCCGTGGCCTGTTCGATGTCGGCGAAGACCTTCAGCTCGCTGTCGTCCAGCTCGCGCACATGCACGCCCATGGACGCGGCGCGCTTCACGCTCCACTGCGTGCGCTTGTCATACGACTTGAGCAGCGCGCGCTCGTCGGCGATGCCGTCCAGATCCTTGACGTAGCGCCAGCGCGGAACCGCGGTGTATCCGATGGTGAACCCGCCGTGCTCAAAACCGCACGCGGTGAGGTTCTTCACGATGGCGTCGTCGGGCACCCCTCCCTGTTCGTCGGGAATCGGCTTGCCTTCGCTGTCGCGCAGACGGTACGGCTTTTCCGGTGTGATCTCAAGCTGCGCCGCCTTGTTCCTCTTGGCACGTTGCTTCAGCTGTCCGATGAAAAACGCGGTCAGCTCGGCATCGTCGAAATCGCACAACGGCCCGTCATGAACCGTGCAGAACGTGGACACCTTGCTGCGATGTGTCTCCAGCAGCGCGGCGGCGACCAGCCCGCCGTTCTCGCGCACGCCAAGGTACTCGACCTGCACGCCCTGTTCGGCGCGCAACCGGCCGGCCGCCGAGGCCTGCTGGAAGTTGCCGTCCGGATGTTTGCCGGAGAAATCGTCGAATTCCTCTTCCGTGAGGGTTTCCAGAGTGAACGAACGCGTACCCATCAATTCTCCATCCATGTCATTGCCGATTTCTGCCGATCATTGCCGATTCCGCGGATTATACGAATCGCGCGAATCGTGTCCGCCGCGTACCGGAACAGCATGCGGAGTCCATGTCACGTCCTCCGCATCGCCATATGCCGTTGCAAGTAAGACTATTTGACCAGCGATTCGATCGCGCCTACCAGCGCGCGTAGCGCTTTGCCGCGGTGGGAGATCGCGTTCTTCTCGGCGGGCTCCATCTCGGCGGACGTGAGCTTCACGCCGGCATCGATCGCACGTTGCGGCTGGTTGTCCGGCACGAACAGCGGATCGTAGCCGAAGCCGTTGGCGCCACGCGGGGCGCGCAGCAGCACGCCCGGCATCTCGCCGACCTGCACGGTTTCGCTGGCAATACCGAACGGCTTGTCGCCGCCCTCCGCCTTGCGCTCGCCCGGCACGACCAGAGCGGCGGCGCAGCGGAACCGCGCGGTGCGCTTGGCGTCCGGAATGTCGGCCATCTGCTTGAGCAGCAGCGCGTTATTGGCTTGGTCGTTGCCATGCTCGCCGGCCCAACGCGCGGACAGGATGCCCGGCGCATTGCCCATCACATCCACGATCAGGCCGGAATCGTCCGCAATCGCGGGGCAGCCGGTGCGTTCGGCCACGTCACGCGCCTTGATCAGCGCGTTCTCCTGGAAGGTCACGCCGTCCTCCACCGGGTCGGGTAGGCCGAGCGAACCCGCGGAAACCAGCTGGACGTCGGCGGCATCCGCTCCGAGCCGCTCCTCGAGAATGCGGCGGATCTCCACCAGCTTGCCTTCGTTATGCGTAGCGACGATGATCTTCATGCCTTGCGATTCCTTCCGTCGTTTCCTTCGTACGATCCGTAGGTTCCGTACATTCTGCACGTTCCGTACGTTTTCTTTTCCGCTTTCGATTCCGCCGTTTCGGCAGCCGGCTCAGTCGAGCGCGAGCGCGGCGCGCTGGGCGGCCTGCAGCTCCCTGTTGCCCTTTTCGGCCAGGTCGAGCAGGGTGTTGAGCTCGGCGCGGTTGAACGGACGGTGTTCGGCGGTGCCTTGGATTTCGATGAAATCGCCGGAACCGGTCATGGCCACGTTCATGTCGGTCATGGCCTGGCTGTCTTCGATGTACGGCAGATCCAGCATCGGCTTGCCGTCGATCACGCCGACGGAGACGGCGGAGACCCAGTCCTTGAGCACGCGGTCGGCGGACTTGATGCGCTTGTTCCGCTCGGCCCAATGCATCGCGTCGACAAGCGCCACGTACGCGCCGGTAATCGACGCGGTGCGGGTGCCGCCGTCGGCCTGCAGCACATCGCAGTCGATCTGCACCTGGTTCTCGCCGAGCGCCTTCATATCGACGACGCCACGCAGGCAGCGGCCGATCAAACGGCTGATCTCATGCGTGCGGCCTCCGATCTTGCCACGCACCGACTCGCGGTCCGTGCGGTCGGCGGTGGCGCGCGGCAGCATCGCGTATTCCGCGGTAACCCAGCCCAGACCGGAATCCTTGCGCCAACGCGGCACGCCCGTGGTGAAGGTGGCCGTGCACATCACGCGCGTGTTGCCGCATTCGATGAGCACGGAGCCTTCCGGAACGTCCGTGAAATGCCGGGTGATGCGCACCGGACGCAACTCGTTCACCTTGCGTCCGTCCGCACGCACCACCGTCTGATCGCCCAACATATCCTTGATCGCTACCATTTTTCCTACCGTACTTCGCTTTCCGATCGCTTCCGATGTTTCTCAATCGATCACTCGTCTTACCAGCAATCGAGACTATCACCAGCCACGCACGCCGTGCCCCCGGCGCCGCCTGCACGTATGATGGAACGCGAACCGGCGCCCGGCACCGCTGGCCACACGCCTGCGGACGGCCTCGTCAAAAGTCAAGAAAGGCTTTGGAAATGCTGGATTACTCACCTGCACTCATGACCGATATGTACGAATACACCATGCTTGACGCATGCCTGAAGGACGGCACCGCCAATCGCAAGTGCGTATTCGAGATCTTCACCCGGCACCTGCCGCTGGGCCGCCACTACGGCGTGGCCGCCGGGCAGGGGCGCATCCTCGACGCGCTCGAGAAGTTCCATCTCGACGACAACGACCTGAAATTCCTCTCCGACCGCAAGGTGGTCAGTCCGGAAACCATCAAATGGCTTGAGAACTTCCACTTCTCCGGCTCCATCAAGGGCTATCGCGAAGGTGAGATGTTCTTCCCGAATTCGCCGATCCTGCAGGTCGAGGGAACGTTCGGCGAATGCACGCTGCTGGAGACGCTGCTGCTGAGCATCCTGAACTACGATTCCGCCGTCGCCTCCGCCGCATCCCGCATGGTCAGCGCCGCGAAGGACCGTCCGTGCATGGATATGGGCGGCCGACGCACCAACGAATGGGCCGCCGTGGCCGCAGCACGCGCCGCCGTGGTGGGCGGATTCAAAGGCACCGCCAATCTGCTGGCCGCGCAGATGTACGGTCTGAAGGCCATCGGCACCGCCGCGCACTGCTTCACGCTGGTGCACGATGATGAGAAAAGCGCGTTCGAATCGCAGATCGCGGCGCTCGGCAAGAACACCACACTGCTGGTCGACACCTACAACATCGAGGAAGCCGTGAAGACGGCCGTCGAAGTGGCCGGCCCCGAACTGGGCGGCGTGCGCATCGATTCCGGCGACCTCGCCTCCCTCGCGCAGCGCGTGCGCAACCAGCTGGACGCACTCGGTGCCACCAACACGAAGATCACCGTCACCAACGACCTCGACGAATACGCGCTGGCCGCCCTGCAGACCGCTCCGGTCGACTCCTACGGCGTGGGCACCATGCTCGTCACCGGCTCTGGCGCACCGACCTGCGCGATGGTGTACAAGCTCACCGAACGCGAGAACTCCGCCGGCGAAATGCAGCCGGTCGCCAAGAAGTCGAAGGACAAGGCCACCGTTCCGGGACGCAAGCTCGCCTTCCGATCCTACGAATATTCACTGGCCGACTGCGAACACGTCATCTCCGGTTCCGAGGACAAGATGGCCGCATACCAGCCGGAGGACGGTTGGAAGGACCTGCTGGTCGACTACGTGACCGACGGCGAGAACCACAGCGAATACCAAGGCCACGACGCGATCGTCAACGCGCACGATTACCGCGCGAAGGCGCTTGCCGAACTGCCGATCGGCGCGCAAAGCCTGATGAAGGGCGATCCGGTCATCCCGACCGAAGTCACCGTGCTGTGACGTCCGCGCCGAAATCGCCGGAAATCATATCGTCCTCATCGGCGCAAAACGGAATCAAGTAAACCGTTTCGTGCCGATGAGGACGATGGATATGAACGATAGCCGTCAATAGCCGTCTCTCATCGCCTCAGAAGGACGCGTTCATCATCTCGTCGTAGATGCGCTTGCAATCCGGGCACACCGGATACTGGGTGGGATCATGCTTCGGCACCCACACCTTGCCGCACAGCGCCACGACCGGACGGCCGGTGCGACGGGATTCCTCGATACGGTCGCGCGACACGTAATGGGCGAAACGGTCCGCGTCGCCGTTGCCGCCATCGTCAAGCTTCGTCTCCTCTTCGGGACGTTCCAGAACGGCGGTGCCGGTGCCCGCGTCCGGATTGGACAACGGCGAAACCGGATCGTCGGAGCCGAACAAGCCATCAAAAATCGCAAATGCCATAGCGTTACTCCTCATACATCCTCATATCTGCCGCCATCGCGGCCATAACCGCCTCCCATCATAGCCGAGCCGCATTGCAACGGGTCGGCAACATGCACGGCCGGCGTCTCCGACTTCTCAACCAATCGCGGTACGCTTGAGGCTATGACAATTGCAGTTTGCCCCGGGTCCTACGACCCAGTGACCGCCGGCCACCTGGACGTGATCGAACGTTGCGCGCGCTTTTTCGACGAAGTGCATGTGGTGGTGGCCGTGAACGCGGCGAAGACGCCGATGTTCTCCGAGGAAACCCGCGTCGACATCATTCGGCAGGCGCTCGAAAAGCGCGATTGCGTCAATGTGAGGGTGGCTTCAACCACAGGTTTGATCACCGATTACTGCACGAAGGTGGGCGCGACGGTCATCGTCAAGGGCCTTCGGCAGAACGGCGATTACGAGGCCGAGCTGGGCATGGCACTGGTCAATCGCAAGCTCGCCGGCGTGGAAACGCTGTTCCTGCCCGCGGCCCCGGATCTGGAGCATATCTCCAGTTCCATCGTCAAGGACGTGGCACGGCACGGGGGTGACGTGAAGGGCATGGTGCCCGATTGCGTGATCCCGCTGCTCGCCGAGGCGCTCAAGAACGAAAAGAAGGCATAGATGACTGAAGAGACCAACGATTCCAAGCCGATTGCAGACGCCGATGACGTCACGTCGCAGCAGCCGATCACCGCCGCGGCCGATTACTCCGCAACAGCGCACGACAGCGATGCCGCTTCCGTAGCCATGGCCGGCACAGCATCGACCCATATGGCTTCAGCAGGCGATTCCAATGATTCCAACGCTTCCGACAAGCCGACGAAACCATCGATCTCCATGTCGGATCTGCCCGACCTGCGCACCACGTTCGACCCGGACGCGCCGCTCAGCGACACCGACGACCGCAGCCGCGACGAATTCACCACCGTCTACGACATCATCGACAGCATGGAGAACGAGCTGGATGAAGCCAAGCCGATCCTTTTTTCGCCCAGCTCGGTGCGCGTGGACCGCGAATCGTTCATCGGCAAGCTCGACCAGCTCAAGAAGATGCTGCCGGTGCAGCTGGAACGCGCCTCCGCGCTGATGCGCGAATCGGAACGCCGTTTGGAGAGCGCGCAGACACAGGCGAACGCGATCGTGGCATCCGCGCAATCGCGCGCGGCCGACACCGTGCGCGAGGCCAACGAGCAGGCGCAGTTCCTCGCCGGACAGGAGAACGTGACGGAAATCGCCCGGCAGAAGGCGCGCGCCATCCTCGACCAGGCGCAGTCGAAGGCCGATAAGCTCACACAGAACGCCGACAAGTACTGCATCACCATGATGGAATCGCTGCAGCAGCAGGTCGACAAGATCGGCAACGGCGTGCAGGCCGGACTGAACGTGCTGTACGATCGCCAGCGCGAGGCCGGCACGCATCTGGAGCATCTCGGCGCGGACGATTATCCGAAGGACTGAACGAAACGCACCCAACCGTGCAACCAGGAAGGAACGAAAGACCGAACTATGGCACGTACTGAAGATTCCCCATGGGCCGTTTCCGTGGCGCAAGTGGCCTCGCGACCCGGGCAAAGCAAGGAGATCGACTCCGTATTCCCCGCTCCGAGCGGTATCGGCGACGAGATCATCGGCGTGGACGAGGGCGCGGACGTATCCGTGGTCGGCTCGTTCGATTCGATCGTCGACGGCCTGATCCTCAACGCGCGCATCAGCGCTCCCGTGCACGCCGAATGCACGCGCTGCCTGAAGCCGATTCAGCGCGATTGGACGGTAAACGTCACCTCCTTCTTCCCATACGAGGACAAGTCCGCGGCGAACAAGGGCGGCAAGGCCGGGAAGAACGGCAAGGATGAGGAAGTGGACATCATCGCCGGCGAAGACGAGGCGGAGGACACCTATCCGCTGCTCGACGGCGGCGCCTGGGCCGATCTCGAGGCGATGCTGCGCGACACGCTGGTCGAGGAGCTGCCGCTGCAGCCGCTGTGCAAGCCGGATTGCAAGGGTCTGTGCTCGCAGTGCGGCGAGGATCTCAACGAGCATCCCGACCACCATCACGACGTGACCGACATCCGTTTCGCCGCGCTGGAGGGGCTGAAAGCCAAGCTGGAAGGCAAGGAATAGACGGAAATCGGCGGAAGACGGCGGGCCGGACGCGACCTCCCATCGTCCGAGCGGAGGTTTGTACGGAGCCCACGTTAAGATACTGAACGCTTAAGCTCAATCGTTCGAACGAAATAGAGGAAACACAATGGCACTGCCTAAGTACAAGACTTCGCGCGCGAATACCCATTCCCGCCGCGCAAACTGGAAGGCCAAGGCCGCCCAGACCGTTACCTGCCCGAACTGCGGCGCTCCGACGCTGCCGCACATGGCATGCCCGAGCTGCGGTTCCTTCCGCGGCCGCGTGTACCGTGAGGCCATCCGCTCCATCCACACCAAG
This sequence comes from Bifidobacterium ruminantium DSM 6489, assembly GCF_000770925.1. Taxonomy (GTDB): domain Bacteria; phylum Actinomycetota; class Actinomycetes; order Actinomycetales; family Bifidobacteriaceae; genus Bifidobacterium; species Bifidobacterium ruminantium. Next base: position 8,811 of record NZ_JDTK01000019.1, read on the forward strand.
TGAGTGGTTGCCGGATAACGGTATAGAAGCATGGAAACCCTGCCATCGACGGGTGGCAGGGTTTCTTCTATTATTGCAAGTGATATGCGATTGGAACGTACGATCGCATACGCGACCGACGCGCGTTGCTTGCGTAGCAATACCGCCAGATTCCGCTGGCGTCTTGCCATGTGCGCAACGGCCACGGTCGAGGACGATGCGGCAGGACAGCCCGCCGCATGATGCATGGCATAACGCGTGGCATAACGCATAAGTGGTAAGGATTCTCCATGGCCAAGAACAACAATCAGGACAGCAGTCAGGCCCAACCGACCGGGCAGGACAGCTCAGCCGGACAGACCAGCCAGGCCGATGCGAACAAAGGCCGCATCGGCACCTCCATCACCCCTGAAGGCGAGATGACCGCCAATGTGCTGCTCGAGGCGCTCGGCACCACGCTCGAACCGGAGCTGCTCGTCGAGGCGCTCACCCACCGCTCCTTCTCGCACGAGCATGAGGGCGCCAAGAACTACGAACGTCTCGAATTCCTCGGCGACGCGGTGCTCGAACTGGTCTCCACGGAAACGCTGTACAAGGTGCATCCCGACATGAACGAAGGCCAGCTGGCCAAAATGCGCGCGAAGGCCGTTTCCGAGGAATCGCTGAGCAAAATCGCCCGCGAAAAGCTGCATGTCGGACCGTACATCTTGCTTGGGCACGGCGAGGCGGAGCAGGGCGGAGCCGACAAAAGCTCGATTCTGTGCGACATCGTCGAATCGCTGATCGGCGCCACGTTCATCCAGCACGGCATCGACGAAGCACGCCGCGTGGTGCACCATCTCGTCGACGATACGCTGGCGGAGGTCGCCACCGAAGGCCCGGCGCTCGATTGGAAGACGTCGCTGACCGTCAAGGCGCACGACATGGGACTGCCGGAACCGCACTACCGCACTTCGGTGGCGGGACCGGAATACGCGCTGGAATTCACGGCGCGCGCCATGCTCGGCGACGAGGTCATCGGCATCGGCACCGGCAGCAGCAAACGCAAGGCGCAGCTGGCGGCCGCGGAAGCGGGATGGAAGGCGCTCGACGGCCGCAAAGACGGCGCGGAGGGCGGAGCGCGCGGCAAATCGCATAAATCGCACCACAAATCGCATCGCAAGGCAAAGGAATCGGCGGCCGACCCATCGCAAAACAACCAGTGAAGACGATCGCCCTACAAGGGGTCTTGCGACCACCGTGCGGGATGCGCCAGAATGTGGGACTTTCCGGCAAGCCGTTCTGTCAGCCGCTAACATAAACTGATTACTAGCGGGGAACGCGATGCGCGATACGCCACAAGCGATTGTGCAGCGTTCCGTTCGGGGTTCTGGATGGCGTATGAACTATGCGCCGGCCAAACCCCTATTGAGGTATTTTCCACGAACGAGCATGAGAGGGAACATGGTGTTACCTACGCCTCTGCAGGCATTCAGCGGCATGCCAAAGGCATCCGCCACCACTGAAAAGCAGACCATCGTCGACGGCGAGAAGATGACTGGCGCCGAAGCGCTGGTCCGTTCGCTGGAGGATCTGGGCGTCAAGGACGTCTTCGGCGTTCCGGGCGGCGCGATTCTGCCCGTCTACGATTCCATCAAGGACGATACGAAGTTCCGTTTCGTGCTGATGCGTCACGAGCAGGCCGCGGGCCATGCGGCCGAAGGCTATGCGCTGTCCACCGGACAGGTCGGCGTGTGCATCGTCACCTCCGGTCCGGGCGCCACCAACATGATCACCCCGATCGCCGATGCGAACATGGATTCCATTCCGATGGTCGTCATCACCGGTCAGGTCGGCGTGAACGCCATCGGCACGGACGCCTTCCAGGAAGCCGATATCGTCGGCGCCACCTATCCGGTGGTCAAGCATTCGTACCTCGTCACCCGCGCGCAGGACATTCCGCGCGTGCTGACCGAGGCGCACTACATCGCACGCTCCGGCCGTCCGGGACCGGTGGTGGTGGACGTCACCAAGACCGCGCAGACCGGCGAGATGTACTATTCCTGGCCGCAGCGCATGATCCTGCCGGGATACAATCCGACTACCAAGGCGCACGGTCGTGTGCTGTCCGACGCGGCGAAGCTGTTCGAGCAGTCGTATCGTCCGGTGCTGTACGTCGGCGGCGGCGCGGTGCGCTCCGACGCGGGCGAGCTCGTCAAGGAGCTGGCCGATGTGACCGGCGCTCCGATCGTCACCACCCTGCCGGCGCGCGGCATCGTGCCGGATTCCGATCCGAAGGTGCTCGGCATGCTCGGCATGCATGGCACGATCGCGGCGACCGGCGCCGTGCAGCGCTGCGACCTGCTGGTCGCGATCGGCGCACGTTTCGACGACCGCGTCACTGGCAAGCTCGACGCGTTCGCGCCGGGTGCGCGTGTGATCCATATCGACATCGATCCGGCGGAAATCGGCAAGAACCGTCAGCCGGACGTGCCGATCGTCGGCGATGTGGCCACTGTGCTCAAGGACCTCATCCCGGAGATCAAGCGCGAGCAGGCCGTGCACGGCAAGCCCGACACCAGCCACTGGTGGGACGTCATCAACAAGTGGGTCGAGGATTATCCGATTACATGGGACGAACCGACCGACGGCAGCCTCGCCCCGCAGTGGGTCGTCAAGCAGCTGTCCGACATGGCCGATCCGGACACCATCTGGGTTTCCGGCGTGGGCCAGCATCAGATGTGGGCCACCCAGATCATCGAATTCAACAAGCCCCACTCCTGGCTGTCCTCCGGCGGCCTGGGCACGATGGGCTTCGGCCTGCCGGCGGCCATCGGCGCCCGCGTCGGCTCCGCCCGCGAATTCGACAACAAGAAGCCGGTGTGGCTCATCGACGGCGACGGCTCCTTCCAGATGACCTCCGAAGAGCTGGCGGCCGCGTTCCTCGACCACACTCCGGTGAAGATCGCACTGCTCAACAACTCCGTGTACGGCATGGTCCGTCAGTGGCAGACCCTGTTCTACGATCACCACTATTCCGCGACGAACCTGCTGGACGGCGAGAACACGCCGGACATCGTGGACGTGCCGGACTTCGTGAAGCTCGCCGAAGCGTACGGCTGCGTCGGCATGCGCGCGTTCACCAAGGACGAGGCCATCGAATGCATCAAGAAGGCCAACGAAATCAACGACCGTCCGGTGCTGATCGATTTCCGCGTGTGGAAGGACGCCATGGTGTGGCCGATGGTCGCAGCCGGCGATTCCAACGACAACGTCACGTACAAGCCGGGCGTGAAGCCTTTGCAGCGCGCCGGCGAGAACGACTGAACGAGTAGCGTAAGGAAGGAAATTTCGATCATGGCAAATTATCCTGCATCCCAGCCGGGTTCCAAGCGTCATACGCTATCCGTGCTCGTCGAGAACCGTCCGGGCGTGCTGGCGCGCATCTCCGGCCTGTTCGCCCGTCGTGCGTTCAACATCGATTCGCTGTCCGTCTCCCCCACCGAGCGTCCGGACATCTCCCGCGTCACCGTCACCGCCGAAGTGGAGGAGGTGCCGCTCGAGCAGATTATCAAGCAGCTCAACAAGCTGCTGCACGTGCTGAAGATCGTGGACCTCGATCCGGAGACCACTGTGGAGCGCGAGCTGGTGCTCATCAAGGTGTCCGCCGACGAGTCCGTCCGTTCCGACGTGCTCGAGATCGTGCGTCTGTTCCGCGTGCGCGTGGTGGACGTGAATCCGGAATCGCTGACCATCGAGGCCACCGGCGCCGAGGGCAAGATTGACGCGCTGCTCGGTCTGCTGGAGCATTACGGCATCATCGAGCTGGTCCGCTCCGGCGCGGTCGCCGTGACCCGCGGCCCGAAGGCTCTGAGCGAGAAGGTGCTCGGCTCCGAAATCACCGGCCGCTGAACCACCCACCCCCGTATTCCACAAAACCGACGCTGAGCGAATCGCCAGCGTCGGTTTGGCATACTCTGTTCCACGAAACCGACGGTGAGGGGCGGCTCAGCGTCGGTTTGTTCGAATGGAACTACTCAAGCTGTTCGGAGAGCTCCATCCACTCCATTTCAAGGGATTCGGACTCGTCCGTGACGGCCTGCAGCTGCTCATTGAGCTTGCCCAGACCCTCGTAATCGCTTGGGTCGTGCGCGGCCATCTGCGCTTCCAGATCGGCCTTCTGTTCCTCCAGCTTGGCCAGCTTGCGTTCAATCGCAGCGACGCGCTTGGATGCCTCGTGGAACGCCTTGCCGGTAAGCTTCGGCGCGGAAGTAGTCGAGTCGCCATCGGCAGACACGGATGAGGAATCACCGACAACGCTCGCGGACGCGGCGGCATTACCGCCCTTGCTAGCCTTGCCGGCCTTTCCGGTCTTCTCATCCGCGAACGGGTCCTTGCCGTTCTTGATGGCCTCGGTCATGTCGAGGTAATCTTGCACGCCGCCGGGCAGATGGCGGATCTTGCCGCCAATCAGCGCGAACTGCTGGTCGGTGACGCGTTCGAGCAGGTAGCGGTCGTGGGAGACGACGATCAGCGTGCCCGGCCAGGTGTCGAGCAGGTCCTCCATCACGGCAAGCATGTCGGTGTCAAGGTCGTTGCCCGGCTCGTCCATGATGAGCACGTTCGGTTCGTCAAGCAGGATGAGCAGCAGCTGCATGCGGCGCTTCTGCCCGCCCGAGAGGTCCTTGATCGGCGTCATGAGCTGCGCGGATTCGAAGCCGAGACGCTCCATCATCTGCCCCGGCGTGGTCTCCTTGCCGTCCACGATATAACTCGGCTTGTAGCGGCTCAGCACTTCCTTGATCTTGTACTTGCCCAGCTTCTCCAGCTCGTCGAGACGCTGCGAAAGCACCGCGAACTTCACGGTCTTGCCAATGTTCACATGACCTGCGGTCGGAGTGATCGTACCGTCGAGGATCTTCAGCAGCGTCGATTTGCCGGCACCGTTCGCGCCGACGATGCCGAAGCGGTCGCCCGGGCCGATCAGCCAGGTCACGTCGTCGAGGATCTTGCGACCGGTGACGGTGACCTTCTGCGCCGCGGACGTAACCTCCGGCGTGGATGCGTCGGCGTCGTCACCCGACTCGTGCGACTCCTCCTCGGCCTGCCGGGCGGCCTGCGCCGCCTGCCGCGCCTCGGGCACGCCGGCGTCCACCAGTCGCGGATCGGTCAGATCGTCGACGGCCACCTCGATGGAACCGTGCGCCTGCGGCTCGGCATACATGGCCGGCACCACGTCCACACGCGAGGCCGAAGCCTCCATCTCCGCCACATCCGGATCGATATCGGCCTCGCCCTGCGCGTGTTCGAAGATCTGCGTCACATCGATCAGATCGACCACCTGCTTGCCCAAGCGTGAGGTGGCCATTTGTTTCAGTTCCAAGGTGTTGCGCACCGGTGGCACGTCGGCGATGAGCTCACGCGCCGCCTTGACGTGGAACTTCTGCTTGGTGGAACGCGCGCGGGCGCCGCGGGTGAGCCATGCGAGCTCCTTGCGAGCCAGGTTGCGGCGCTTGGTTTCGCGCACATCGGCCTGACGGTCGCGTTCCACGCGCTGCAACATGTAGGCGGAGTAACCACCCTCGAACGGATCGATCACACCGTCGTGAACCTCCCACATCGACTCGCAGACCTCATCGAGGAACCAGCGGTCGTGGGTGACGAGCAGCAGCGCGCCCTGACCGGACGGCCAACGGTTCTTCAAATGTTCGGCGAGCCAGTGGATCGTCACCACGTCCAAGTGGTTGGTGGGCTCGTCGAGCGCGAGAATGTCCCAATCCTTGAGCAGCAGGCGTGCCAAGTCGGCGCGGCGGCGCTGTCCGCCGGACAGGGAACCGATCTTCGCGTCCAGACTGATGCCGCCGAGCAGCGCCTCCACGATTTCGCGCGATCTGGTCTCGGCCGCCCACTCGTAGTCCTCGCGCTCTTCGAGCGCGGCCTCGCGCACGGTGGCATTGTCATCAAGCGGGTCACGCTGGTCAAGCATGCCGAACGTCAGTCCGTTGCGCATGGTTACGCGCCCGGAATCCGGTTCCTGCGTACCTTTGAATAGGTGCAACAGCGTGGATTTGCCATCGCCGTTCTTGCCGACGATGCCGATGCGGTCGCCCTCGAAGACGCCCTGCGTCACATCGGTGAAGATGTTCTTGGTGGCGAAAGCGAGCGATACGTGTTCAAGTCCCAAATCATAAGTCGGCATAAAGCACCAATGTAGCGCGTCGGCGGAACACCGCCGCCGGTGCCGGCTCTTTGAGTCCGCCCGGTTACCACGCGCCCGGCCATACCCATGACTCCGGAACCGGATACGGTGCATGGCGTCCTGCTCGCCACACGCCCGAGCGTTTGCCCCCAAAATAAGATATACGAGATGCCAGAGTGAATTCCGTAGGCGGTTTTCCGCTTCCGTAGATGGTTGCGCTTAGATACCACGCTAGGAAAAGCCTGAAATCAGGCCTTTCCATAACCCGATTACTTGTCGCAACCACCTACGGAACCACTCAGACGCCGAAAACCCGAGCCCGGCCGCACCCGGACGCCGGCCACCCGCACCCCATGAGTGCCGCGGCCCACGCCCGGCCACGAAATCTCGCGCCTATTCGGCGAAGGGGCGGGGAATCTCACGCCCGGCCACGTACCGGTGGCTGATGTTTGCCGGCGCGCCCGTGTAGATGAACTGCTCCACCCGTTCCGCAATGCTCAGCCCCCATGGCGAGGTCATCGGTTCCACCACCAGCGCGTCGAACGCGTAGCCGGGTTCGAACGATCCTGCAGGCTCCTGCCCCGTGGCCGCGGCCAGGAACCTGCCCGGCTCCTTGGTTGCCATATGGAACGCTTCCGGCAGGCGCAGCGCAGTCTCGTCGGCGTATTGGGTCTGCCAAAGCTTCGACACCGCAACCGCGGCGGCGATATGGCGGTTCATGTCGGGCACATGCCCGGCGTCCACGTCACTGGCGATGGTGACGTGCAGCCCCTTCTCCAGATAGCGCCGCGCCGGCATGATGCCGCTGGTCAGATTGGCGTTGGACTGCGGGCAGTGCGCCACGGTCACGCCATGGCGGCGCAACGTGTCGATTTCCTCGTCGTCCAGGTAGATGCAATGCGCCATGATCGTTTTGCCGTCCCGCAGCAGCCCGTAATGTTCATACACGTCCGTGTACGACGCGCATTCGGGATGCAGTTCGCGCACCCATGCGACCTCGCCGCGGTTTTCCGACAGATGCGATTGCACCGGCAGATCGTAGCGTTGCGCGATGGCGGCGAGCCCGCGCATGAGCTCGGGCGTGGTGGAGGGCACGAAACGCGGCGTGACGATGTAGCCGATGTCGGGCGTCTCGCTGCGCATCGTTTCGATGACGGCAAAGGTATTATCCAGGGATTCCTCGGTGCTTTCGCTCAGTTCCTCGGATCCGTTGCGGTCCATGTTGACCTTGCCGATAACAGGCCGGAGCCCCGATTCCTGCGCGAGTCGGGCGAGCGTCAGCGTGGCTTCGCGGTGCAGGGTCGCGAACGCGCTGAAACGCAAGGTTCCCCCCTCCCACATGCGCTGGATGAAGCGCTGGTACCAGATTCGTGCGTAGTCGGGGCTGGCGAATCGCGCTTCGGCGGGGAACGTGTAGGTCTCCAGCCAGGGAAGCAGTTCCTTGTCGAGACCGAGCCCGGCGGTCGGGTATTGCGGGGCATGGATGTGCAGGTCGTTGAATCCCGGAATCACCAGCGCGTCGCCGAAGTCGGTTTTGGGCGCATCCAGCCAATCGGATGGCACGTCGTCCATGGATTCATAGCATCCCGAAACAATGCCGTTTTCCACCGCGACGACGCCACGCCTAATACCCACCAGGCGTTGCGGCGAGGGGGTAAAGGCGATATCGCCGATATACAGCATTCGATTGCCCGGGCGCTGCCCGGCCTGTGCGTTCACATGCATATGTTCTCCTTCCTCGCACATTGCCCGAGCAAGCGCCGCGCATACCGTGCGCTCATGCCGCGTATTTCGCCTGTTCCATCTGTTCCAGCATTCGCATTATGCCGGCAGTCCGGCATAAACCGGCGGAAACTACACCAGCAGATCGGCGTATTCCGCCTTCCACCGATCCAGCTCGGCGCGCATCGCCGCCTTGTCTTCCTCAGGTGCGAAACATGCCTCGATCGAATTGCCCGCGATGGTGGCGAGCGCCTCCATCGGCAGTCCGGCTTCGGCGAGCGCCGTGTAGTTGCGTGCGATGTATCCACCGAAATACGCGGGATCGTCGGAGTTGACGGTGACGCGCACGCCGGCGTCGAGCAGTTGTCGGATCGGCACGTTGGCCACGTCGTCGACCACTTGCAGCCGCAGGTTCGACAGCGGGCACACGGTGGGCCCGATACCTTCCGCCGCCACGCGTTCCACCAGCGCCGTGTGTCAACGATGCGCACGCCGTGGTCGATGCGTTCGACGTGCAGCACGTCCAGCGCCTGCCGGATGTATTCCGACGGACCCTCCTCACCGGCATGAGCGACGAGATGCAGGCCCATGCCCGCCGCGCGCTCATATACCTGTTCAAACAGTTCGGGCGGATAGCCGACTTCCGCGGAGTCCAAACCGATCGCCAACAGTTCGTTGGCGCGGGGTGCCGCGGCGTCGAGCAGGGTCCGTGCCGATTCGACCGGCAGGTCGCGTACAACGCTGAGAATCAGCGCGGCGTCGATGCCATATGCGTCGCGGCCTCGCGCGATGCCGTCCTGCAGACCGTCAAGCACAAGGTTGTAGTCGAGTCCGTTGTTCATATGCACCTGCAGATCGAAGAAGATCTCCGCGCGGCGCACCCCGTCCTTGTGCGCGTGCGTGAGGTAGGCGAACATCAGATCGGAGAAGTCCTCGCGGGTGCGCAGCACGCTCATGAGCTGGTAGTACAGGTCGAGGAAGGATTGCAGGTCGGCGAAATAGTAGCGGGAGCGCAGATCGTCAAGTCCGTTGAACGGCAGGGTGACGCCGTTGCGTTCCGTCATTCGCAGGGCGAGTTTCGGTTCCAGCGTGCCTTCGATATGCAGGTGAAGTTCGGTTTTGGGCAGGCTTTGAAGAGCTTGCGATATACGGGTACTGATGGCCACGGTGTTCCCCCTTGTACACGAACGGCGGCAAGGCAGTTACAGCCTGATGCCGCCGATTATATGGCGTTCTTTTGAAAATCCCGGGAACATCAACGGTTACCGCAGTGTGGCGGCGTGGGTGTTGCAACGGGCGGCGAAGCCTGAGAACACCTGGTCGGCGAGGGGCTGCAGGCGCGGGTTGCATTCGGCGAAATCCTCGCGCAGTTTGGATTTTGACCCGCCGGCGGCCTTCAGATCCTTGACCATGCTGGGCTCGTCCAGCCATTCCTCCAGCAGGGTGGGTGTGACTTCGAGATGGAACTGCAGTCCAAGCGCTGAACCGAAGCGGAACGCCTGGTTTTTGGTGGCGGCGGATCGTGCGAGCGGCTGCGCGCCTTCGGGCAGCGAGACCACGTCGTTATGCCAGTGCAGCACGTTGATGGTTTTGTCCCACATGGAGAAGTAGTCGTGCTTGTCGATGCGTTTGATGGGAGCGAATCCGATCTCCGGCTCCTTGCCGGATTTGAGCTTCGCTCCAAGTGCCGTGGCGATGATCTGATGGCCCAGACACACTCCCAGCACCGGCTTGTTTACTGCGATGGCGGCGCGCGCCAGCTTAGCTTCGGCCTTCAGTCCCGGGTATTCGTCGAAATCCAGCGCGCCCATCGGTCCGCCCATGATCACCACGCCGGCGACCTCGTTGAAATTCGGCAGTTCCGGTTTCTTCGTCTTGGCTACATTCACCACCTGGTATGGCAGCTCCATGTCATCCAGACTGTCGAGGATGCGCCCCGGCTTCTCCCACGGAACATGTTGCAAAATCAACACTTTCGGCTTAGTCATAATCCCTATTGTGGCACGACCTACGTAAACTGCATACGTTTGCCGCGCGGCCGCGGGGCGCACGCCCGCCTTGTCTGGTTTCATGCCTACTCTAGAGACCATGGCAAACACTCAGGAACCGCAGGATTTCAACGCTTCCGTCATGCCGAGCACGCTTGTCTCGGCGCAAGTGGCCAAGGCCGCCGCAGGACTGAAGCTGTACGATACGGCCTCGCACGCCGTAAGCACGTTCACCCCGATCAAACCAGGCGAAGTGGGCATGTACGTCTGCGGCGCGACGGTGCAGTCCTCGCCGCACATCGGCCATATCCGCGCCGCCGTGGCGTTCGACATCGTGCGCCGCTGGTTCCTCAAGCTCGGCTATCAGGTCACCTTCGTGCGCAATGTGACCGATATCGATGACAAGATTCTTGACAAGGCCGCCGCCACAGGCCAGCAGTGGTGGGCTCGCGCATACTACTACGAACGCGAGTTCAGCCAGGCCTACGCCGACTTGGGCGTGCTGCCGCCCACCGTCGAGCCGCGTGCCACCGGCCATATGAGCGACATGATCGACATGATCCAACGCATCATCGATAACGGCCACGCCTACGTGGTGCGCGACGAGAACGGCGAGCCGACCGGCAACGTGTACTTCGATGTGGCTTCCTGGCCGCATTACGGCGAGCTGACGCACCAGAAGCAGACCGCCGTCGAGGACGAGGCCTCCAAGGTGACCGACGCGATGGGCCCGTCCGTCGACAACACGGGCGACGACAAATACAATCCCGTCGATCCGGCCGACGCTTTCCCCGACAAGCATGATCCGCGCGATTTCGCGCTGTGGAAGGCACCGAAGGATTCCGATCCGCTCGACGCGCGTTGGAATACCCCGTTCGGCACCGGCCGTCCGGGCTGGCATATCGAATGCTCCGCGATGAGCCACCGTTATCTGAAGGACGGTTTCGACATCCACGGCGGCGGGCTCGATCTGCGATTCCCCCACCACGAGAACGAAATGGCCCAGACCCGTGCCGCCGGCTACGATTCCGCTGCGCGTTGGATGCATTCGGCATGGGTGACCGCCAAGGGCGAGAAGATGTCGAAGTCGCTGGGCAACGGCCTGTCCGTGCCGGCTGTGCTGGCGAACAATTCCGCTTGGGTGGTGCGCTACGCGCTGGGTGGTGTGCAGTACCGCTCGATGCTGGAATGGTCCGACCAGACGCTTGCCGAGGCGCAGTCCGCCTACGAGCGCGTCTCGAACTTCATCGAACGTGCGGGTATCGCCATCGGCGAACAGCCCAGCCGTGCCGAAGTTATTTCCATTTCCGCCGACGCACTGCCGACCGACTTCGTTTCCGCGATGAACGACGACATCAACGTGTCCGGCGCTACCGCCGCGATCTTCACCGCCATCCGTTCCGGCAACACGCTGCTGTCGAAGCTGGCTGATCGCGCCGATTCCGACGCGGCCAAGGCCGAGGTGCGCGAGGTGCTGCTCAGCGTGCGTGCAATGCTCGATACGCTGGGCCTGGACCCGCTGGCGGAACCATGGGTGAATGGCGGTGCGGCAGGCGGCGCTGCAGGCGAGGGGGAATCGGCCGAGCACGATGCGCTCGACGCGCTGATCTCCGAGCAACTTACGGCTCGCGCCGAAGCCCGCAAAGCCAAGGACTTCGCCAAGGCCGACGCGATCCGCGACGCGCTGAACGCGGCCGGCATCGCCATCGAGGACGGCCCCCAGGGCTCCACCTGGTCGCTGAAGTAAGCAGCCCCTCGCATTTGCACGGAATGGGTGCTGATTTGGACGAAATCCAGCTGGATTTCGTCCAAATCAGCACCCATTCCGTCGTTTTCGTCCGAATCGACCGCACAGTGCCAACGGATGGGGCGTGCCACGCCCCGATATTTCCCGCGCGACGGCTAGACTTGGGAACATTATGGCAGCATTTAGTTCTTTGACAGATAGGCTCTCGAATGCCTTCAAGCATCTGAAGAGCAAGGGCAAGCTTTCCGAGGCTGATATCGACGGCACCATCCGCGAAATCCGCCGCGCGCTGCTCGACGCCGATGTGGCGCTCGACGTGGTGCGTTCCTTCACCGGCCGCATTCGCGAGCGCGCGCTCGGCACCGAGGTTTCCGAAGCGCTCAATCCGGCCCAGCAAGTGGTGAAGATCGTCAACGAGGAGCTCACCGCGGTGCTCGGCGCGGGCGTGGACCGCCCGTTGAACTTCGCGAAGAATCCGCCGACGATCATCATGCTCGCGGGTCTTCAGGGCGCCGGCAAGACCACGTTGGCCGGCAAGTTGGGCTACTGGCTGAAGGATTCCGGCCACACCCCACTGTTGGTCGCGGCCGATTTGCAGCGTCCGAACGCGGTGACGCAGCTGCAAGTGGTCGGCGAGCGTGCCGGCGTTCCGGTGTATGCACCGGAGAAGGGCGTGCAGTCCGACGGCGGCGAAGCGGTCGTCTCCCCCGGCCAGACCACCGGCGATCCGGTGAAGGTCGCCCGTGACGCGGTCGAGCTTGCCAAGCAGAAGCTGTATGACACGGTGATCATCGATACCGCCGGTCGTCTCGGCGTCGACGAGGAGCTGATGAAGCAGGCCCGCGATATCCGCGACGCCGTGCAGCCGAACGAGATTCTGTTCGTCATCGACGCCATGATCGGTCAGGATGCCGTGCAGACCGCCAAGGCCTTCGATGAGGGTGTTGATTTCACCGGCGTTGTGCTGTCCAAGTTGGATGGTGACGCCCGCGGCGGCGCCGCGCTGTCCGTGGCCTCCGTCACCGGCAAGCCGATCCTGTTCGCCTCCACCGGCGAAGGATTGAAGGATTTCGAGATCTTCCATCCGGACCGTATGGCCTCCCGTATCCTCGACATGGGCGACATCCTCACCCTTATCGAGCAGGCGCAGAAGCAGTTCGACGAGGAGGAGGCCCGCAAGGCTGCCGTCAAGATTTCCGACGGCTCCTTCGGTCTTGACGATTTCCTCGACCAGCTCCAGCAGGTGCGCAAGCTTGGCCCGATGAAGAACCTGCTCGGCATGATTCCGGGCATGGCGGCCCACCGCAAGGAACTTGAGCAGTTCGATGAGAAGGAAATCGACCGCACGGAGGCCATCATCCGTTCGATGACTCCAGCCGAACGGCGTGATCCGAGCATCATCGATGGTTCCCGCCGCGCGCGTATCGCCTACGGTTCCGGCGTCACCGTCTCGCAGGTCAATGGATTGCTGCAGCGTTTCGAGCAGGCCGCGAAGATGATGCGGCGCATGAGCAACAAGGCCGGTGCCGGCATCCCCGGCTTCGGCGGTCCGGCCATGGGCGGCGGCAAAGGCAAGGGCAAAGGCAAGAAGAACAAGAAGAAGGGCGGCAAGTCCGGCAACCCGATGAAGCGCGAGGCCGAGGAGAAAGCATTGCGCGACAAGCTCGCCGGCAAGAATTCCGGTGGCTCTTCCAGCGGTTCCGCGTTCGCCAAGAAGCCGCAGAATCCGGCGCTTCCCGCCGGTCTGCAGGATATGATGGGCGATTCCGGCGAGCTGCCGCCGAACTTCGGTGGCGGACTGTCGGGTCTGCTGCACTGATGCACTGAGCCACACGTACAGGCGCATACGAGAAGAAGCCGTCGATGTCGGAACCAACTTCCGGCATCGGCGGCTTCTTTTGTTCGTACGACTATTGGTACGACGTTTCGACGCTGTACCAGCGTCATTTCAGCGTCAGCGTGGCGGCCAGCGCGAGATGGTCGGTGCCGTTGACCGTGAAGGAGCGCACATCGGACGCGTCCAGTCCCGCGGTGAACAGCACATGGTCGAGGATGAGGCGCGGCCACGGAATCCACGACGGGAATGTGGCGCGGCGGCCCTTCGCCTCGTCGAGCGCGGCGTCCTTGAATCCGGCGGCCAGCAGTCCGCGGAAGCTCGGATGGTCGGTGCCGGAGTTGAGGTCGCCCAATATCACGGTGATATCGCCCTTCTTCTGCGATGTGGCCAGCTCGCCCAGGCCGATGATGCCGGCCGACCAATCGCGGCAGCCGCGCATCGGCGACTTCGGATGCGCGGAGACGAACGTGATGCCGCGCATCGAATCGATCGGGAAGCATACGCCCGGCACGTCGGCGGCGGGGATCTCCACGGTGACCGGCGAGGTGTCGCTCGGTTCCACGCGAATCCAGACACCGTTGAATCCGCCATTGTCCGTGTCCTTGTTCTCGCCCAGCTGGCGGTACGGCAGCAGGTCGGACAGGCCGGCCTCGTCCAGAGCCGCGACCAGATCGTCCGTCAATTCCTGCAATGCAAGCACGGCGATGTCGCGTTCCTTGACGGCGCTGACGATCGCGGCCGCGTTGGCGCGGCCGAATCGGCAGTTGAGCGTCATCACGCGGAAACGGCCGTGTTTCGCGGCTTCCGCGGCGGTCGACACGTGTGTTTCACGGGATGTTCCACGCTTTTCGGCGAGTTTGTCGGCCACCATCTGCGCCGTATTGATGGACGTGAGATTGTTGTTCCAATACGCGATTTTGCGCAGCAGGGAAGCGATGCATGCGATGGACGCGACGACGGCAAGCGCGGTGTCATGCGTCGCGATACCGGCGACGGCGATCGCCAGCGTGGGAATCCACAGCAGCGGCGCCAACGCGATCAGATACGGCAACGGCAGATGGCCGTCCCAGCCGACCGGCATTTCGCTCAACGCAATCCACACAACGCATACCAGCAACACGATCCACAGCGCAATAGCCATGCAAACCCCCTTGGCGCGGCCGTAAGCAGCCACGCGGAAACATCGCCAACAATCGCCCTAGCATAGTGGCTTCGTCCGATGCCGACACATCGAGCGCCCAAACCCGCCCAAACACCTCACGAATGCCCAACGACTCCAAAAACCTTGGAACCATGCCAAGCGCGACCGCAGCCGCGACGCGTCCATACCCCACGGTTATAATTAGCCAGTTATTCGCGCGCGCGAGGCCCTCTACCAATCGCGTGACGCGAGGAACACGTGGGTTTCGGATTCCGTGCCCCACACAGAACACGAAACACACACCCCTAGTTACAAGGAGAGCCATTTTGGCAACCAAGATTCGTCTGAAGCGCATGGGTAAGAAGTTCTACGCGTTCTACCGCGTGGTGATCATGGATTCCCGTACCAAGCGCGATGGCCGCGCCATCGAGGAGATCGGTACCTACAACCCGAACACCCAGCCTTCGACCATCAACATCAACTCTGAGCGCGCTCAGTACTGGCTCGGCGTTGGCGCTCAGCCGACCGAGCAGGTGCTGAACCTGCTGAAGATCACCGGCGACTGGCAGAAGTTCAAGGGTCTCGACGGTGCCGAAGGCACCCTGAAGACCGTTGAAGCTGGCCCGGATGCCGCCGCTCGCGTCGAGGCCGTCGAAGCCCAGGCCCAGAAGCTGAAGGCCGCCAAGTCCGAAGCTGACGCCAAGGCCAAGGCCGAGGCCGAAGCCGCCGCCACCGAGGAAGCTCCGGCTGAAGAGCCGGCTGCGGAAGCCGAGTGACCATGCTCGCCCAGGCTGTGGAACATCTGATCAAGAACATCGTCGATTTTCCCGATGATGTCTCGGTGAAGTCCCATGAGAATCCGCGCGGCGAGCTTATTCGCGTGCGTGTGAATCCCGAGGACATCGGCCGCGTCATCGGACGCAGCGGACGCACGGCAAATGCGATTCGCACCGTGGTGCAGGCACTGTCCGACCACAAGGTGCGCGTCGACATCATGGACGTGCGCAGGTGAGATCCTAGCGTGGTGCGTGATATGCATTCCGACGACCCTCAACAGCTTGAGCTGCTGAGGGTCTGTCGTATCGGGCGTGCGCAGGGGCTCAAGGGCGAGGTCACCGTGCAGATCTTTACGGACGAACCGGAATACCGGTTCGCTCCCGGTGCTGTGTTGTATACGAAGGACGGCGAGGAAGAGTACGTGGTGGAAAGCTCCCGTACCTTCAAGAACCGTTGGATCATCAAATTCGAGGGCATCGACGACCGCGATGCGTCCGAAGCCGCCAATGGCGTGGTGCTGTATGGCGAGGCGGACGATCCGGAGGAGATGCTTGAAGCGGACGAGTGGTATCCGAAGGACCTGATTGGTCTTGAGGCGCGCCTTGCCGAAGGCAATACGCTGGGACTTGAGCCCGGCACCGTGGTCGGCAAGGTGGTGGATGTGATCGAAGTGGCCCAGTGGCTGCTCAAGATCCGTCTGGCCAATCCCGTCAAGGACGCCGATGGCGTGGTGGTCGAGAACAGCGCGCTCGTGCCGTTCGTGGACGAGCTTGTGCCGGACATCGACCTCGAGGGCGGATATCTGACCCTCGATCCGCCGGGCGGGCTCATTCCGGGGCTCTGACCCCGCTGATTCCCAAAGGCGCTGGCTTCATGCCGGCGCCTTTTCACATATGGGCGCCCACAAAACCCTCTTGGCAGGCATGCCGGTATTGTGGAACATTATGAAGATCGATATCGTGTCCGTGTTCCCGGAATATTTCGAAGTGCTGAACCTGAGTCTGCTCGGCAAGGCGCAGGAGAAAGGCCTCGTCGAAGTCACCGCGCACAATCTGCGCGACTGGACGCACGATGTGCACCATTCCGTCGACGACACCCCCGTCGGCGGCGGAGCGGGCATGGTGATGAAACCCGAGGTGTGGGGCGAGTGCCTTGACGAGCTGTTGCATCTCGAACCGACCACGATCGCATCCGATGCCAATGAGGACGATGACGCAGCTCTGTCTTCCGAAACCCAGGCTCCTGCGGAATCCGCGGATGGCACGGCGGGCGAAGCCGACGATCCGAAAACCACCGTCCCCGGCCCGGTGCTGATCTTCCCGAACCCGTCCGCTCCCCTGTTCACACAGCAGGACGCGACGGAGCTGAGCCACGCCGACCATCTGCTGTTCGGCTGCGGACGATACGAGGGCTACGATGCCCGCATTCCGCGGTATTACCGCGCGCAGGGCGTCGACGTACGCGAATATTCGATCGGCGATTACGTGCTTAACGGCGGCGAAGTAGCCGTGTCCGTCATGCTGGAGGCCATCACCCGTCTGCTGCCGGGATTCATGGGCAATGCCGCGTCGATCGTGGAGGAATCCTACACGGGCGAGAACGCGCTGCTGGAGCACCGTCAGTATACGAAGCCGGCCGATTGGCGCGGCATCAAGGTTCCGGACGTGCTGCTGTCCGGCAACCATGCGAAGGTCGACCGTTTCCGCCGCGACGAGGCGCTGGCCAAAACCGACGAGCTGCGTCCGGATCTTATCGAGACGCTCGATTGCACGAAGCTCGACAAGGCCGATCGCAAGACGCTTATGGCCTTGGGATGGGAGGTGTCCGGCGAGCATCCGCGTCGGCGCTGACCGCAAGACGCGGGGCCGTTAGCGCCCGTCTTGGCATATTCCGAGACTCTTTAGCCTTATCAGGTATGAGCGGGCTCGATGTAGTAGACGGCGGTTTCGCCGTAATCGCGGCGATTGGAGATGGCCCAGCCTTCCGGGGCGGTCGGCTCGGCGGAACGCGTGGAACGTTCTAGCATGATCACCGTGTCATCGCCGGTCAGCTCGCGGGCCGCCAGATCGGCCAGCAGCTGGTTGCACGCCTCGGTTTCGAACGCGTACGGCGGATCGATGAAGATCACGTCGAACGGCGCCACGGCGGAGGCGGAGGCCGCGTATTTCTCCGCGCGAGCCTTGATCACTCGGGCGCTCATGCCCGGTTCCCATGCACGGTTGCGCTTCAACGCCGTCAACGTCTGTGCGATCAGCGCCGCGGCCGGAGCGGCCGATTCCACCGCAACCAGTTCGCGCGCGCCACGGCTCAACGCCTCGACGCCCAACGCGCCGGTTCCGGCGAACAGGTCGAGCACGCGCGCGTCGTCCAGCACTCCCCACGAATCGAGGTGCGAGAAGATCGCCTCCTTGGTGCGGTCGGTGGTGGGCCTGGTGCCCGGCTTCGGCGTGGTCAACGCCATGCCTTTGAATCGTCCTGAAATCACGCGCATATCGTCACAGCCTAGTTGCTGGTCAGGAACGTCTCGTTGCCGCGCGTGAAGTCCAGCACCGCGCCCGCAAGCTGCACATAATCCTGCAGGGCGGAATCCTCCGCCACCAGTTTCAGGGCCTCGGCTCTGGCGTCCTCAATGATCTTCACATCCTTGACCACGCGCAGCAGCTTCAATCCCGACTTTCCGCCGGATTGCGCGTCGCCGAGCACGTCGCCCGCGCCGCGGAACTCAAGATCAGCCTGCGCGATTTCGGCGCCATCCAGCGTGCCGGAAATCACTTCGAGTCTCTTCGCCGCGTCGCTGCCTTCCGGCGCGCGAGAAATCAGGAACGCGCCCGATTCGGTGCCGCCACGCCCCACACGTCCGCGCAGCTGGTGCAGCTGCGATAACCCGTACCTGTCGGCGTCGAAGATCACCATGCAGCTGGCCTGTGCCACATCCACACCGACTTCGATGACGGTGGTGGCCACCAGCACCGGCGTTTTTCCGGATTCGAAATCGGCCATGACCTGCGCCTTCGTCGCGTCGTCGTCACGTCCGGTCAGCGTGGCTATGCGGATGCCGGCGAACTGCGGCAGCGATCGCAATCGTTCCGCGATTTCCGCGACGGCGTGCAATGGCGGCTTTTGCTCGCGCTGCGCGTCATCCTCGCCCAGATCGTACATGTCGTCGAACGCGGAGCCCACTTCCGCGTCATCCGCGCCGTCCGCAGTATCGGCGTCCTCAGAAGACGCGTCGATACGCGGGCAAACCACGTACGCGCGCTCCCCCGCGTCGATACGATGGCGAATCAGGCCGAACATCTCCGCCATGAGCGAGCCGTTCTCCTCCGGCACGATGAAGGTGCGGATCGGCTTGCGACCGCCCGGCAGCTCGGTGAGCCAGGAGATGTCGAGGTCGCCGAACCAGGTCATGGCGGCGGTGCGCGGAATCGGCGTGGCCGTCATAACCAGCAGATGCGGGGCCGTGGAACCTTTGCCGTTCAACGATTCGCGCTGCTCCACGCCAAAGCGGTGCTGTTCATCGATCACCGCCAGCGCGAGGTTCGGCGCCTGAAAGGTCTTGGAGAACGCGGCGTGCGTGGCCACCACGATGCACGGCTTGCCGGAGGCGGCCGCGGCGAGCACTCGTCGGCGGACGGCGAGCCTCATGCCGCCGGTGAGCAGCAGCACCGGAATATCTGCCGGTTGTCCACCGTCCTGCGATGCCGTTCCATCGCCTGCGTCGACTTGTCCACCTTTGTCCACGGTGCCATTGTGAGTTGTTTTTTCGTTGGATTCCCCGGATTGTGCGGCGTCGCGCATACGATCCACCATGCCACAGATGCTTTCGTAATGCTGTTCGGCCAACACCTGCGTCGGCGCCACCAGCACCGCCTGTTTGCCGGAGCCGACGGCCTGCATCATCGCGGCGACCGCCACCACGGTCTTGCCGGAGCCGACCTCGCCCTGCAACAGCCGCTGCATGGGGTAATCGCGCGCCATGTCCGAGGAAATGTCGTCGATGACCCGCTGCTGCCCGTCCGTCAGCGTGAACGGCAGCGACGCCACGAAATCGTCCTTCAAGCGAGTGCCGGCGCAGGCCGTCGCCTTGGCCTTGCGCGACGAGTCGCGCGACTGCACCAACGCCGTCTGGCAGACGAGCGCCTCCTCGTAACGCAGCGTCCGCAACGCCTCATCGAATCGCCGGCGGTCCTGCGGATCGTGAATCGCCATAAACGCCTCGGCACGATGCATCAGCCCATGTTCCGCGCGGAACCGTTCCGGCATGATGTCCGGAACCGCGACAGCCAGCGCTTCAGTCCGGGCTTCGCGATCGGCTTGCGGAAGGTCGGATTCCCCGTTTTGCGCGTCGGGTGCGCCGTCCTGCTGCATGGCACTGGCCGCCCGAGCCGCCGCGTATTCGTCGCCGCACAGCGCGTCCATGCATTTTTCGATCGATTCGTGGATGTGTTCGCTGGAAATCCGCGAATTCGCATGATATACGGGCCGGGGGCGGCACACGTGGCGCAACGCCTCCGGAATCGATTCCGCATCGTATTTCAGATTGCCCGCATAGGTATTCGCTCCGGCGGAATTCCCCGCGAAATCCGCCGTGCCATTGCTTCCGTCGATTCCCCCGCTTTCACCGAAGCCGTCGTCCCATTCCGCACGCTCGTCCTCCGTACGTTCGGCGGCCGGATCCACGGTCAGCAGGTCGGGATGTGTGAATTGCAAGCGATCGTTGTATACGCTCGGCTCCCCCGCGACCACCAGCAGCGCGCCCGGCCGCAGCCTGCGCTGGATCCAATCGACATACGATTTCCGGTAGGAGAAGAACACCAGCGACGCCATGGAAGCGCTCTGACGCCGGTTTTGCGCGAAATCGCCGTCGTCCACGTCTGTAATCAGACGGAATCCGCGCCTGGCCATCGGAAACACGCGCACGTCCCGCACATGCGCGGCGAACGCCATCTTTTCCCCGATTTTCGCTTCGCGCAACGCCTTCGCCGGCACGGGATCGGTGACGCGGAACGGATAGTAGGTCAGCGCGTCGCCGACCGACACCACACCCAGTGATTTCAGCGCGTTAGACCTCCGACGGTTGCTTTCGACGGAAGAAATCGGGGTTTCCAATGTGGTGCTCATAACACTCCATTGTGTCACGACGGGATGATTGTGCGGCGGGCGGAATTCCCCACCATTGTGAGGCGCGCGGGCAACAGAGCAGCAGACACCAACACTGCCGCGAATAAAGCAAAACCCCGGCGGCCGAATCGGCTTACCGGGGTTTCAAGCTGTTATTTCGCGATTCACGCTTCAACGCGCTGGACCTTGCCAGCCTTGATGCACTTCACGCAGACGCGAACGCGAACGTTCTCGCCGTCGATGGTGGTGCGAACCGGCTGCAGGTTCGGGCGGAAGGTGCGCTTATTGCGAATATGTGAGTGCGAAACGGTGAAACCGGTCTGCGGTCCCTTGCCGCACACTGCGCAACGAGCTGCCATAATGGACTCCCTATAATTACTATTGACTTGCAAGTCTGCGCGTTCGATGTCACACAGCGAAGTGCATGGCAGAACACACAACTTCTCAACTATACAACCAGCCCCGGCCAATCGCAAAACCTGTGGATGGAAATCGTGTGCGATTCCCCACATTCCGCCGTTTTGCGTCAGTCAGCATCCTTCCGCTCCACGCCGTAGCGCAGGCTGGCGGACATCGAGGCAACCACGTCGCCACCGCCACGCATGCCCAGCACCCAGGCCGCGTCATATGCGAGCAGCGGGAAACCGGCGTCGGCCAGCCCCACGGCGGCCCGCGCCAGCACATTCAGCACGGTATCCGACGGCGCCACGGGCACATTGCCAGCACGCAACGCGGCATGCGCCTCAGCGGGCGTCATGTCCGGTGAAGTCAGTCCCATCTGCTGGCTCAACTCGTAGGCCTCATCCTTCGCAGAGTGGCGGAACGGCGTGCCTCCATCCACCATCATCGCGTAGCAGGCGAGCGCTTCGGGCAGCCGTCCGATCCTCCACAGCGCGTATCCGAGCCGGTAGTACAGCACTTCGCAATCGACCGGCGTCACGGCGAGCTTCAACGCCTCGACGAGCGTGTCCGCGGTTTTGCCGAAATCCCCGTTCCTCCCGTATACCTGCGAAAGCCCTTCGCGGTGCTGCATACAGGTCGGCCCGAGGTCGACGCAGGTTCGGCTTTCCCGTTCGGCCCGTTCGAAATCGCCATTGTCCAGAGCAAGTTCGCCGAGGTTCCGGTGCACGTCGACGACCGCGTCCGGCACTTTCCAGTATCGCGTCCGCTCGTTGCCGTCGAGCAGCGAGACCATCATGCGGCTGGCCGGACGGTTGCAATACAGCGGTTTCTCGCCGTTGGGACCGGGTTTCGCCTCACCTGCCTCGCCGAGCTGTGTCAAGGCCGTCTCGAGCTGCAGTTCGGCCACCATCGGCGAATTCTTGTTTTCTTCGACGATGGCGTCGACGTCGGCGGCGGAGATGGGAGCATCCTCCTCGTGCATAACGTCGAGCTCGCATGCACGGTCCGCGCGCAGCAGCCCGCGCAGCGATTCCGGCAATTCACGCCGGTCCTGCCATACGGGAGTGCGGTTCTCCAGGAACACCGCAGGCATGACCAACGGCTCTATCGGCGTCAGCGCACGGTTGGCGTCGAAGTGCCCCGAATAGCGCACCGGTTTCAGAATATTGAGCAGGGAAAGCGGATCCACGTCCAACGGCACGGCGTCGCAATCACCTTTCTTCATGGCGGGCAGCGCGCCCATCATGAACGGCACGCGGTCGAATCCCATGGAAATCACGGGAACGCCGTCCGCGTCACCCGCACAGCCGGTCAAATCGACCTGCGTGAGCCGCACGCTGGACGAGAACGCGCCCCATGCCAGCAGCCCGGCCAATCGCACGGCATATGCGGAGACGAAACCGTCGCGATACTGTGGAGCGACCGGCATAACCGACGGCTTCGGAATGCCGTAGCGCACCACCATCACACCCGTCCGCGCGTCCACGTCGAACCGGTAGGCCAGGCGGAACGGCAATTCGAGGCCTTCGCAGACGTTGGCGAAGCGGGTGCCTATATCCCAGTTTCCGCCGCGCGCGGCCTCCACACCGCATATGGTGCGGAATTCGTTCTCGCCTTCCTGCAATTCGTCGATATCTCGAATCTCCCCGGATACGTTGCGCAGAAATTGTTGCGATTTCGCCAGATAGTAGCGTTCGTCGATCTGCGAAACCGGCATGCCTTCCGCCAGCGCCTCGTGCGCTTCGTCATCGGCGTAGTCGATGCGGTTGAGCGCCGATTCGACCATTTGCAGCACGTCGCGCTGCTCTTCAGTGAGCTCGCCGCCGTTGCAGCGGATCCAGAAACGTGTCGAAGTGCTCAGCCTGATCACTTCGAGATCGTTTTCTGCCGCGATGTCGCGGATACGTTGCGCTCCGGCCTCGACCAGTAGTTGGGCTGCGAACCGTTCGAATGGCGTGGCTTGCTCGGCGTTGTTCGTGGTGCCGCGGTAGATGATCATGTCGATCACGTCCGGCAGCGGCTGCTTCAATACCGCCCGTAGCATCTGCACGTTCACGTCAAGAGAGTTCGGGACCTGCACACCCATGGGTAGGGCTCCTTGTCGTACGGCGACCGCAGGGCGGACTTTGCCGCGCGATCGCGATTCGAAAACATCATCTCAGGTTCCCGACGGCCAGCATTGGCGCCGAAGCAACCGGATATGGGCTTCATCATACCTGTCGGCGACCAGGCAGGACGGCGCCGTCTCACATCCGCAGCCGCGTCCACATTACGGACGGAAGCGCACGCCATACACACGCCATGCGCGGTTGTTCATGCGCTGTTCATGTCGTGGAACGCACGTGGCCGTCGCGCGCCCCTACGATGGCATATGGAATAAAATGAGCCATAAATTGACATTGAGCCGAAAAGAGTCAACATTGACCGACACAGCTGATACAGCCGCCGAATCGCGCACAACAGCACAAGCCGCCGCTGCTTCCAGGAAAATGACGTCCCGCGAGAAAAAGTGGATCGTCTACGATGTCGGCAATTCCGCGTTCGTGCTGCTGTCCACTGCCGTGGTGCCGATCTACACGAATTCGCTGCTCAAGGCCGCGGGCGAGACGAACATCGTGTCCACCTGGGGCTACGCGCAGACCATCGCGTCGCTCGTCATCGCCGTGCTCATGCCGCTGCTCGGCTCCATCGCGGACGTGCAGGGTATGAAGGTCAAGTTCTTCACCGGCTTCTTCCTGACCGGCGTGGTCATGTGCTGCGCGATGGCGCTGCCGCTCGGCTGGCTCGCGTTCCTCATCGTGTGCGTTCTGGCCACCATCGGCCTCAACGGCTCGCTCACCTTCTATGACTCCATGCTGGTGGACACCACCAGCAACGAACGCATGGACCGCATCTCCTCGCACGGCTACGCGTGGGGCTACATCGGCTCCACCGTGCCGTTCATCGTGTGCATCGCGCTGATCTTCGGCGGTCCGGCGCTGTTCGGCTGGTCGACCGTGGCCTGCACGCGCGCCTCGTTCGTCATCACCGCCGTATGGTGGGCGGCCTTCACCATCCCGCTGCTCACCAGCTACAAGCAGGTGCATTACCGCGCCACCGCGGCCCAGACCGGCGAGGCCATCCGCGGCACGTTCGCAGAACTTGGCTCCACGTTCCGCGCGATCCGCAGGAACAAGCCGCTGTGGATGTTCATGATCGCGTTCTTCTTCTATATCGACGCCGTGAACACCGTCATCTCCATGAGCACGTCGTATGGCACGCAGCTGGGCATCGACTCCACGCAGCTGGTCGTGGCGCTGCTCGTCACGCAGTTCGTGGCGTTCCCGAGCGCCATCATCTACGGCAAGCTGGCCGGCCGATTCGGCGCGAAAACCATGATCACCGTCGCGGTGGTGGCGTACATGTGCATCGTCTTCTTCGCCGCGTTCTTCCTGCGTTCCGCACTCGAATTCTGGATTCTGGCGATTCTGGTCGGCATGTTCCAGGGTGGCATCCAGGCGCTGTCCCGCTCGTATTACGGCAAGATCATTCCGAAGGACCATGCCAACGAATACTACGGTTTCTACGATATCTTCGGCAAAAGTGCATCTATCTTCGGTTCGTTCATGGTCGCGACCGTGACGAGCATCACCGGCAACCCCTCGCTAGGCGTTCTCTCTATTGGTGTCCTGTTGGTTTTGGCATTGGTCTTCCTTGTTCTCCAGAAGGACCCGATGAAGGCTTGAATCTTACACAAAACGAGTGTGTAACGACGGTTTGTGTAAGGTTTTGTGTAACGATCGGCGTTTTTGTGTAAGTCTGTGTAACCTTGCCATATGCGGTGTTGTAGAAGCCTCACAAACGGCGGAATCTCAATGTTTCCCGCATCTTCCGCCATTCCGGGACCATAAAAGTGTGACTTTCGTCACATTTTCTTGTTCTTTGCCGGTTTTGCTGTGCCCTGCGCCGATATCCAACCCGTGAGTTGCGTGGATTGCAGGCCACCGAAGGCGGCCGCCACGCGGCGAAGGCAGGTAAGAAAAGATGAAGATCAGGATGAGTGCCGAACAGGCTGCAGGTCTGTTCGAGTTCGCCATGCTGCAGGATCTCGACCCGACATCGATGGAGCCGATGAAGGTCTCCCGTGATTCCGCCGAGCTGAAGCTCGTGGACGGCAGACCGGTCTTTAGGGTGAGGGTGACGGCCCTCGACCGTGAATCGGGCCGTGAGATGGACGCCGTGGGCCTGAAAATCAAGAGCAAGCCGCAGGCCAAGATCGGGCGCACTTTCGATCTGAAGCTGGCAGGTCAGGTGACGGTCACGCCTTACGTGACCAGCGCTAATCGTCTGGGCTGGAGCATTGTGGCTGATGGCCTCGCGGAGAAGTAATAATGTCGGGTCGGCTGTTTTTGCTGCTGTTCTTTGTCTTGCAGATGGTTGGAACGGCGGTGGCGTTGTGGCTGCTGGCGGCCTTAGACGGCTGCTGGTGGCCCTTCGGGCCTCGTTACACGGTGGTGAAACTGGATGGAAAAGCAGATAGGAAGGCTGAACGCACGGATTCCGAGGGAGGAGCTGACGGCGCTCAGGACGTGGTGCGCGGCGCACGACAAGACGGTCTCGAGGGTTCTGACCGGACTCATCCACGCCTTCAATGTGACGCAGCGGAAAGCGGATGCGGCGGAGACGGCGCGGATTTGCAAGAACCTCGAGAAAGCGGCTCACCTGAAAGTGCAAGCCTACAAGGAGCAGGGGCGGCAGATGCTGCGGGATTCCGGGCCGAGCTTGAGCGACGGGCTGCCGCTGCCGGATTTAGACGATGAGCGATAACGAGATGGATCGATGGCGGAAGGCCTTCGGCGCGTGGGATCTCCCGCCCGTTTTGCTGGAGGCGATGACGAGTGATAAAGACGATGACGCTCGCTGCGGCGGCCCGTTGGGCGGGCGTGAGCCCGAGGATGCCGGGCATTATGTTGACCGGTCGATTGATCGATTCGCTGAGTGAGCTCGAAATGGATTGCACTGGGTTGGCTCCCGAGCTTGTGAGTTCAATGCCAGGCCGAGCTACCGGGTGTGATGGGGATGACGAATCCGCCGGACGGCGGCAGCGGAGGGGGTCTGGGGGCGCCTGCTGCATAGCGCCCCCAGTGGGTCGATGAGGAGGTGAGTCGAGTGGAACCGGAGAAAGGCGGGTGGTGGTCTGTCGAGCAGGCTGCCGAGGTGAGCGGGCTTTCTAAGTGGGTGGTTCGCAAGCTTTGCCGAGGCGGTGGCCACTTTGTGGCGAGAAGGCCGGGCCGTAGGTGGCAGATCGGTTCTTCGAGTTTCGTGGCGTGGCTGCTGGAGAGCTATCGATGAAGAAGCGTGGAAGTGCCGTAGCGGCCGGTGGCCCGGCGCGGGAGCAGGCGCGGGAGGCTGTGCCTGTCGAGGCTAGGCGCGCTGGGCGCGCTAGATGCCGCGAGGTCCGTGACGCTTCAGCGGCACGGCAGCCGAGCCGGCGGCTGTGCGCCTGTGTGCTTGCCGAAGCCGAGGCGCGAGCCGAGGCGGTGCCTGCGAGGCGGTGCCGAAGGCCTAGCTGGCGAGCGGGGCGCTGCCATGCGGCACGGTAGGTGGGTGCGGACCGCGAAGCGGGCCGGTGGGCCGTCAGGCCCACTTACTTACACCCACCTACCGTACAGAGCGGGAAAAGCACGTCAGAACGTTGGAATCCCGCGATTTAGGCCGCACGCAAAGTCACATGGAAATGCGTGCCGGGATTGTTATGAGAAGTGCGGAAAACGTTGGAATCACGCGATTATTGCAGCACGTGAGGTGAATGGCCACTTTGCGTGCTAGCGTGCTGGGAAGGACAACTTCGCGTGCTGGGAGGACAGGATGGCGTATGGGGAGATGACGGCCGCCGATCGGAAGCGGCTGGACGAAGGCGATCAGGCCAAGACGGTGAGAAGCTGGAACGGGAACAACAACCCGTCCGCGACGGACTGGATGCTCACGGTCTCGGCGGAGCAGAACGGCAGGGAGATCACGGAGGCCGATCTGGTCGATGCGTTCGAAGACTGGAGCTGGATGGGACAACGGGAGGAAGGCGGCCATACCGGCTACCGGCACTACCAGCTGTTCATGCAGGCGACGAGCCGGATCAGGCTCTCGACGGTTCGGGCGCGTCTTGAGAAAAGGCACGGCATCCATGTGAATTACATCGAGCCGAGACGCTATTCGGTGGCCTCCTGCGTGGCCTACGTCTCGAAGAAGGAGACACGTCAGGCGGGGCCGTTCATCCACGGCGATTTCGATATGCACGAGGATCAGGGCAAGCGAACCGATCTGGAGGAATTGCGTGACGCCGTGGTGAAGGGCGCTTCGGTGAACGAGATACTGAACGACCCGGAATTGAGTCTGAAGGCCGCTCGCTTCATGCCGTGGCTTGAGAAGATGGTGGGGGCACGGCAGGCGGCCCGTTTCTCGCAGGAGGACCGGGAAGTGACTGTGCATTATCTGTGGGGCAAACCGGGGCTGGGCAAGACGAGAAGCGTTCTTGATGGCGACCGGTCGCAGATTTTTCGTGTGACGAATTATGAGCATCCATTCGATGATTACTCAGGCCAGTCCACGCTGGTTCTGGACGAGTTCGCCGGGCAGTTGCCGTTCCAGCTGCTGTTGAACGTGCTTGACCGGTACCCTTGCAAGTTGCCGTGCCGATTTCATGACACTTGGGCTGGTTGGACCACCGTGTGGATCATCAGCAACAAGCCGCTCGAACGGCAGTACCAAGACGTGGAGCCACAGGTCAGGGCCGCCCTTGATCGGCGAATCACGACCAACGAGGAGTTCAAGTCGGACGAGGAGTTTGCCGCCATCGTGGCACGGGCCGAAGCCGAGGTGAACGAGGATCTGGCCTTCTTGGAAACGCTTTCCGCCCAGCCGGATTGGGACGAAGAGCCAGACGGCGAGGATTGCCTGTAGCCGATTCTTAGCCCGATCCGCGCTTGAGATGGGGCGTATCAAGATCGGCTTCTACCGGCATCGACCGGCTAAGGTATCGCAGGTTCCCGTGAACCTGCACGCGGTTTCGAGGCATCGGGACCATAGGCAGAACTCGACCGCATACGACAGGGGTGGGCACGCCGCAAGGCATGCCCACCCTTGTCAGTTCTCGGAAACCGAGCCACCCCACCTTAGCGGCGGGCCTTGCCCGCCACGAGGAAACCGGCGGCCAGCACGACCAGCAGAGCCAGCATGCCGGCGACACCGATCACGGACGCGCCGGTCTTGGACAGATCGGACTGCTCGTCGTTCTTGGACTCGGACTTCTTGTCATCCGCAGCCGGCTTGTCATTGGCAGGCTTGTTGTTGTTGGACGGTTTGTTGTTGCCGCCATTGTCCGGCTTGCTCGGTTCGACCGGCTTCGAGGGAACGGTCTCGGCCTTCTTCAACCCGGCCTGGGCGTCCGCCAGCGCCTTCACGGCGGCGTCCACATCGGCCTGCGAGGCGTCCTGCTTGGCTGCGACGGCCTTCGCGTCGGCCAGCGCCTTGGCGAACGGAGTCCACGAGTCGGCGGTGTAGTCCTTCTCGGCCAGCTTGCCCGCGGCATCGACCGCGGCGGTCAGCTTGGACTTGTCAACCGGGGCCGGGGCGTCGCCAACGGTCACCGGGGTCCACGCCTGCACCGTACCGTTCTCGTCCTGCACGCTGATCTTGTGCTCGCCGGCGGGCAGGCCGGACGGAATCACCGCGTCGAAGTAGTACTTGCCGGTGGACGCTTCCTTCTGCACCCTCACGAACGGGGCACCGTCGGGGCTGGTCAACGCCTGCGGCTCGGAATAGATGTACGCGTACCAGAACAGGCTGTTCGCGTCCGCCTTGCCCTTCGCCTCGGCCTTCAGATTGTCGACGTACACGCGGGCGGTCTGTCCGGGCT
Source organism: Bifidobacterium ruminantium DSM 6489 (assembly GCF_000770925.1). Lineage (GTDB taxonomy): Bacteria > Actinomycetota > Actinomycetes > Actinomycetales > Bifidobacteriaceae > Bifidobacterium > Bifidobacterium ruminantium. Next base: position 37,594 of record NZ_JDTK01000019.1, read on the forward strand.
CCGTGTGGCCGTTTGCGACATCCAGCTTCGTGTCGGTCTTTGAGGGCAGCGCCTCCTCCGGCTTCGCCACCGGCTCAGCCTTCGTCGTGAAATCGGAAATCGGCTTCGCCGTCCGTCCAAAGTTGATGGCGGAGCCGTCCTTCAGGACGATCCTCATGCCCGCATACAGGGAGCGGACATCCACGGGCTGGTCGTACGCGTTCGAGCAAGCAAGGCTTGCCCCCGTGGGATCGGCAAGCTTGCACACATTGCCAGTCTTAGCCATGAGTTTCCACCACGTGTCGGTGTAATCGCCAAAGCCGGGAAGACCGTCAGTATTGCCGTACGTCGTGTTTGACTGCAGGCCAATCACCGGCATCTGCACGGTGCCCGAGGCGGCATGGTTCCACATGCCAGTGTCATATGATGAGAACATCTGTCCAGTCGCGTAGGACTGGACGTCTTCGCCCAGTTTAACCGGCCACGTTTTCGTGCCGAATATGCTCTGATACGAACCGGAGGTCAGATCGCCATCGGAGGTGCCTCCCGAGCAACTTATTAACGAGCTGAACCCTGGAAATCCTCCGAATTGCGGATCTTTAATGGGTTTGATGCTCGTGACCCGCATGACCTCGACCGCGAAGCACACGCTCTGCACCTTCGGCAGAATGCTCGGATCGATCTGGTAGTCGAACGACACGTTCGCCGTATGTGCTCCGACGTCGGATACGGCCGGCGTGCCGACCTTGGTACTCCCAAGATCGCCGTAGTAGTTCTCATCCGCGTTCGCGGTGGCCACACCGCCGAACAGTGTGCACGCGGCCACGGCCAACGCGGCCATGGCTTTACCGAAACGTCTCATGGCATTCCCTTCTCTTAGAGATTCTTCACCGCAAGAGACGAAGCGGGTCTCTTGCTCCTCAAAAACGCTACCCCCCCCCCGCGGACTTAGCGCCCCGATTCTCGTCTTATCAGTAGTCGAAGCCCGTTTCGGGGATGGCGTCGGCCATCATGTGGCCGTAGCGCTGGAGCGTGAAGGCGGCGTCCTTGTGGCCGAGTTCCCGCGCGACGATGGGCAACGGCACCCCTGCTTGGATTCTGCTCGAGGCCGCGTAGTGTCTGAGCGAGTGATGGGTCCAGCCCTTACGGGTCTTGCTGTTGACGCGGTTGATGGGCCATTCGCCGTGGATCTGCGCCACGTAGTCGTAGATCAGGGCGGACTGCTTCATGTAGTTGGATGGATGCTGGTAGCCGCCTGTGCCCTCGGGAATCGATGCGTCATACGGCCAGTTGGGGTCTATGGCGAACTCGCTCTTGGAGGGGATGCCCCTGCTGACCGAGGGGAACAGCAATAGGTTCATGAACGCGTCGATCTCCTCCTGCATGGAAGGCTTGCCGGTACGGGGCATGGTGGTCCAGAGTTCGTCTAGGTGACGCCAGTAGAGCCAGCCGAGTGGTGTGAAACCCGCTTGCCAGAGGGTGCGGGCCTCCTCGTCCGTGGCGGTCCAGAGACTGACTTGGGGGTCCGCGAAGCGGGGTATGACCCCGGCGATCTGGGTGCGGTGCGTCCCGAGTCCGAAACCGTTCCAGTTGGGTAGGAAGGCGGGTATGTGGACGATTCTATCGTGGTCGTACTTCGGGGTGGTCAGGCGCATCTGTCCCGCCCCGCCTCGTGTGATCTGCTCGCACACGTGGGTTTCCCCACGCCAGGCGGATTCCTCGCGTGGCTGGCCGAGCTGGTAGCGCAGGGCGACCTGCTCTCTGGTGAGAATGTGTCTGACTCGTAGGGCGAGGACCTCGCCGATGCGCAGTCCGCCGCCGGCACCCAATGCGGTGATGAGTCCCACGCGGCGGCAGATCATGGCCTTGCGGTTCATGAAGGCCAGTCGGGTGGCGTGGCGATTGGCGTCATCCTTGATTTCCTCCGGTTTTTGATAATCCGGGTAGATGGTCTCGAACGGGACTCCGTTCCTGAAGCAGGTGTCGTCCGGCTGGGTGAGGCCAAGGCCCGGGGCGAAGGACATGCGGCGCGCGGACCGTTTGTGGGTGGCGGATTCGGGATTCCAGACGGTCACGGCCGGGTCGTCCAGCGGATTCTGCTGGAGCGTGCCGTAGGCGGTGATGATGAACGAGGCGACGAGTTTGGAGGACGGGATGTCGCCTCTGGCGACGTAGTCCCTGCGTTTTTCGTTGCGGCTGGATCTGATGACGATGCAGTCGGCGTAATGGTCGGCCGGACGATGGGTCCAGTTTTCGGCCTGTTCGAAGACGCCCTTGATGATGCGCTTGACGAGTATTGGGAACTCGACGCCGCTGACTTGGATGGCGCGGATGGATCTTTGCCCGATGGCGGTGATGGACTGTTCGCCGATTTCCGGCTTGATGAAGCGCTGGTAGACGTAGACGTAGTTGGCGGCCGTCTGCTCGGCGATCTGGGGCTTCTTGGCGTCCATCCACGAATGGAAGCACTCATCGAAAGTCGGAGGGCGCACGCCGGACTCCGAATCCGGAACGTAGTCGCCCAGTATCTCGGCGGCCTTGGCCTTGGCGCTGTCGAGGCTGTCTCCGCCACTGGTCTGCCGACGCTTGCCGGTAACCGGGTCGGTCCATATCACGCGCCATCTCGGGAATCTCTCGGTGGGCGGCAACGCGTTCGCTCTGCCGTTCAGGATCTTGATGCTTTTCCGTGCCATACCAACCGCCATCTGTGTAACATGAATGTGTAACACAGCCAGAATAACACAGCAGAAGCCTTGTATTTCAACGATTCTAGCTATTCTTATGATAGTTTAATCAAGACCGCTTCGATCATCGGCACCTTCCTGGTCGCCACGACCACGTCGATCACCGGCAACGCTTCGGTAGGCGTGCTTTCAATCGCCATCCTGCTGGCCGTCGCCCTCGTCTTCCTGCTCCTGCAGAAGGACCCGACGCAAGCGTAATGTCACCCATCAATCAGCAACAGGAATGCCGAAGCAGCAATAAAACAGCAGACCCTACCGCCCGAGCCGCGACCTGAAACAATTTAGCCCTGCACAACGCACATATTTTGACAGGGTGGTAGTTGTTGCAGATTCTGCGACAACTACCGTTGGCAAATCGAACGCTACAATCAGAAACTTTCAGAATATGACGCAACGTCGACCACAAAACCTTCACATATAAGCGGACTGTAGAAAGACATCCGGCCATCGCAATTGTGCACTGGTTCACAGTGAATACCCCGAACCAGTTAGACGGCAGAACAGAATTACAGCCACACCTGCTCTTCAGGCTTTACCTCGCCGACCGCATTGGCCACACGTATGGCATCATTCCGACTCAATCTACCGGTGAATCCCTGTAGATCCAACCGGCGGAACCGCACCAGCTGCGCGCAGCGAGCGGTCGTCAGATGGGTAAGCCCGGCATGCTCATACTCAGGCAGTTGTACATCGCCCGCCCCACGCCAGGTTGGATTGCTGGTCAGTTTCACAGCCACTCCGCCGTCATCGTCGGCTTGTATGACGATGGCGGCCACGTAATGGTTGCGTGATTTCGTCGTATCATCCTCGAACCGCACCCGCATGCGATACACGTCGAAGACATGCAATTGCTCCGGAACCGGCATCAATTCCGGAATATCATGATTATTCGCCATCGCGCCACGCCTTGGGCAGTACGGCAACGCCATCGGCGCCCCGGCTTGGATTCAACACCATGGCGTTCGGCACTTCGACCACCGGATACCCCTGTTCGTCGACCCCACGGTACGTAACCCCATTGGCGGCAACATGTCCCGCGCGAGGCAGCACGGGTTCAGGCGCCTTCACCTCGAACGGAATGCGACGCTGCGACACCAACTGCACGCTGGCCATATTCACGAACGTATTGAAATTCAATCCCATGGAATCAAGAATGGCGTTCACTTCGGCTTTGAGATCATCATCCATGCGAACAGTGGTAGTGCTCATAATAAATCCTTTCCAAAGCCAATTGTATTACTAATGACTTCTTTTCTCAATATAATCCGTAGGATGCTTAACGCTTTTGCATCATGACCTTGACATCGGGACAATCCCGCGTGAAACCAATCTCTGACTTTGCGCTCATCAGCTAAGGGTTCCCCGGTTTCACTATTGTTTCTTTCCTAAGACCGCTTCGATCATCGGCACCTTCCTGG
>NZ_JDTK01000002.1 GCF_000770925.1 Bifidobacterium ruminantium DSM 6489
CCGCGTCAAGACGGCCCTGCGCCATCTGCTCCGGCACTGAGTTCTTTCGCACACTTCCTGAGGCGCTGATGCGGCCGTCGCACGGCGGTTGACGTGGCTCGATTTGTGCTCGTCCGGTTTTTCCGCTATGCTTGTTGTCTTGTGCGCAGGCGGCATATGCTTGCCGGGCAGCACGCCACTTTAGCTCAGTCGGTAGAGCGGCTCACTCGTAATGAGCAGGTCGACAGTTCGATTCTGTCAAGTGGCTCCATCGCCCTAGATGCGTCAGGCATCTAGGGTTTTGCATATCGGCTGGGATTGTGGTTCCGGTCGGGGCTATGGCTCCGCCATGCGGTGTGCACGATGACGAATAGCGCGCGAGTGGCGGAATTGGTAGACGCGCAGGATTTAGGTTCCTGTGTCTTTGACGTGTGGGTTCAAGTCCCATCTCGCGCACATGTCCACGCTTATTCAGCCGATTGCGCTGTTGGCCATCATCCTCACCGGTTATCTGTTCAAACGTGCCGGCAAATTCAAAAACCGCGACTATCGGATTCTGCAGGTAGCGCTGTTCGACCTGGTCCTTCCCTGCGCGATCATCTACTCGTTCGCCACGAATCCCCACGATTCCAGCATGTTGTGGATCTCCGTCTTCGGCTTTGTGGTGGCATTCATCCCTCCCGTGCTCATCTTCCTCATCACGCGGCACAAGCCGGTGCAGGACCGCGCGTTCACCATGCTCAACGGTTCCGGCTTCAACATCGGATGCTTCTGCTTTCCCGTGGTGCAGGCGTTCCTCGGCACCGCCGCCATCGTTCCGGCGGCCATGTTCGACATCGGCAATTGCGTGATGGTGGCAGCCGGTACGAACGTCATGACGCAGACCCTACTGCACATCCAGCCAGGCAAGACGCTGGACGAGCAGTATCAGGGGCATGCGCCGGTGCTGCCGTATACGAAGCCGAAAGACAAGGACGCCCGCCGTCTCATGCGTCATGCGCTGCTGCGCAACGTGGCGAAAGGCTTCTTCGGATCGGTTCCGTTCGACACCTATCTGGTCATGATCGTGCTGATGCTCGCCGACGTGAAAATCCCCGGCGCAGTGGCCACGTTCGTCGCCCCGCTTGCCAACGCCAACTCGTTCATCGCCATGCTGATGGTCGGCATGCTCATGGATCTGCCTGCGGGTCGCGACGATGTGATGAAGCTGCTGAAGATCATCGGCCTGCGATTGCCGTTCGGCTTGATATTCGCGCTGTGCGCCTGGCTTGTGCTGCCGTTTGGCGCCGACGTGCGCGAGGCGGTGGTGATGTGCTGCCTCGCGCCGATCGCCGTGTTCTCCACGCTGTTCACCGACGAAGTGCTCGGCAACGCGAAGCTTGCCGGCTTCTCGCTGTCCGTTTCCGCGATCATCGGCCTGATCATGATGACCGCCGTGCATTTCCTTATCGCGGCGATAGCCTGAAAACGGTATGCCAATGAAGCCAATGGAAGAACGTATGACCCAACCTGAGGAACGGATGCCGCGGAAAGAACGGACGTCAGCGCGGATCCGTTCGAAATCGCCCCGTATCTTCGCCGTCGAAATGCTGCGATTGCTGACGATCGTCGGCATCGCCATCTTCCACACGTTCCTGCCCGCCTTCGAAAGCGTGCTGGGCTACGGGCCGTGGCCGACCGTCCCGAATGTGCCGATCAGCGCGGTGACGGGCACATTGTGGGCCGTCTGGCTGGTGATGATGATCAAATTCGTGGGCGCGTGGGGCAACCACATTTTCTTCATGATCTCCGGCTATTTTCTGATCCCCCGCATGATGCGCGATTCGTTTGAGACGGGCTATTGGCGACGGCAGGCCGGTGCCACCGTGCGCCGCGTGGCGCAGGTGCTGGCCACGGTGGCGTTCTACACGCTGATCATGCTGGCGGTCGACCGTTTCGTGGCGCCCGTCGCCTCCGCCGGATGGAAGGAATGGTTCCTGCTCGGCCTCGAATTCATCTGGATCTACACGCTCGTGGTGGCGCTCGCCCCAGCCGCCGCCTGGCTGCTGGCCCGCATCGCGCGATGGAACGCCACCGTGCTGGTTGCGTTGGCCGCCGTTGCGATGATGCTGGTCTACGCGCTCAACGCTTACGTGGCGTTCACCTCCACCGGCTCGTTCGCCCTGCTCGACTGGCGCAAATGGATGGGCGCGTTGAGCTACGCGGTTTCGTTCATGCTGGCCGGATTGGTCGGTCATGCGATTCGACGCGCGCGTGGAGTCGTCGCCGGCGATGGCCGTGAAGGCGTCGGCTATGGTCGCGAAGCCGGTCGTGAAAAATCCGGCAGGCCGTTATGGATGCGCGCAGGCGTCTGGGCGTGGACGCTCGCCGCGGTGCTCGCAGTGCTGTCCGCGGTCGTCGCATGGGCCGTGGCCAAGGGCGATTATCCGCTGATGTACCGCCTCTCGTTCAAGTCGACGTCCGCTTTTTCCTTCGTGCTGGCCGTCTGCTCGCTGATGATCGCCGTCACGCGCGGACGGAGCGACGACGTGCGTGACGACGGCGTGCGTGACGCGACGACCGCGCTGCCGGCGGCCGCTCCATCGCACTTCCATAACGCGGTGCAGGCGCTCGCTTCCGGCATTCTCGGCTTCTACGTGGTGCAGTCGCTTGCCGGCGGGCTGTGGAAGCCATTGTGCGAACGGGCGATGGCGCCGGCGCTCGCCAACGCGGCCTTGGTCGGCGGGCAGGCCGCGCGCTTCGGCTGGCTGATCGTCTGGTTTGCGCTCGGCATCGCGTTTTCCGTTGCGTTCGTGGCTGTGGTCTGCGTATGCGATCGTTGCATACGGCAGCCGTTATTACGCGTACTGAAGCTTTCCCGCTGAACGCTGCATACGATTTCAGTAATCGCCCTTTCTTGGGTATGTCGTCGTCGAAAAGTAGTCGGAACCGCGGTATATCGCGCTTTGGAATGAATGCGTTAACTCGGGAAACGTTTTTGTGTTGTTCTGTCGGCTTTTGTGAGTATCTTGTGAGGTGAAGAGAACGGTTCGCGACGTTGGAAATCGAATGTGATTCCGCCGCCGCGTCCCGCTTCATAGTGATGATGAAAGGACCTAACCAACATGGCCATCAATCCTCCCGTTGACGCCACCAAGACCCCGGAGTGGGCCGCGCTGCAGAAGCACTACGACGAGCTGCAGTCCGAGGGCATCAGCCTCAAGCAGTGGTTCGCCGATGACGCCGAGCGCGTCGAGAAGCTGAGCTTCGACGCTGGCGACCTGCACTTCGATCTGTCCAAGAACCTGATCAAGCCGGAGACCCTGCAGCTGTTCGCTGATCTGGCCAAGGCCGTCAAGCTCGACGAGCGTACCAAGGCCATGTACACCGGCGTGCACATCAACAACACCGAGGACCGCGCCGTGCTGCACACCGCGCTGCGTCGTCCGGTTGAGGACGAGGGCAAGTACATCGTCGACGGCCAGGACACCGTCAAGGACGTGCGCGAGGTGCTCGACCGCATCTACGCATTCGCCGACAAGGTCCGCTCCGGCGAGTGGACCGGCGTGACCGGCAAGAAGATCGAGACCGTGGTCAACATCGGCATCGGTGGTTCCGACTTGGGTCCCGTCATGGTGTACGAGGCTCTGAAGCCGTACGCGGACGCCGGCATCTCCGCCCGTTACATCTCCAACATCGACCCGAACGACTTGGCCGAGAAGACCAAGGGCCTCGATCCGGAGACCACCCTGTTCATCATCGTTTCCAAGACCTTCACCACCCTGGAGACCCTGACCAACGCCCGTGAGGCCCGCACCTGGCTGCTCGAAGAGCTCAAGGCCAAGGGCGCCATCGACGGTTCCGACGCCAAGAACGCCGAAGCCATCAAGAAGCACTTCGTCGCCGTCTCCACCAACCTGGAGAAGGTCGCCGAGTTCGGCATCGACCCGAACAACGCTTTCGGCTTCTGGAACTGGGTCGGCGGCCGTTACTCCGTCGACTCCGCCGTCGGCACCTCCCTCGCCGTGGTCTTCGGCCCGGCCCGCTTCGAGGAGTTCCTGCACGGCTTCCACGAGATCGACGAATACTTCGCCAACACCCCGTTCGAGAAGAACGTCGTCGTGCTGCTCGGCATGCTGAACGTGTGGTACCGCAACTTCTTCAAGGTCGCCTCCCACGCCGTGCTGCCGTACGACCAGTACCTGCACCGCTTCCCGGCCTACCTGCAGCAGCTGACCATGGAGTCCAACGGCAAGTCCGTGCGTTGGGACGGCACCCCGGTCACCTCCGAGACCGGCGAGATCTTCTGGGGCGAGCCGGGCACCAACGGCCAGCACGCCTTCTACCAGCTGATCCACCAGGGCACCCAGCTCATCCCGGCCGACTTCATCGCGTTCGTGAACACCCCGAACCCGACCAAGGACGGCGACCAGGACGTGCACGAGTTGTTCCTGGGCAACTACTTCGCCCAGACCAAGGCTCTGGCCTTCGGCAAGACCGCCGACGAAGTGCGCGCTGAGGGCACTCCGGAAGAGATCGTTCCGGCCCGCGTGTTCACCGGCAACCGTCCGACCACCTCCATCTTCGGCGTGGCCCTGACCCCGTTCGCACTCGGCGAGCTCATCGCCCTGTACGAGCACATCACCTTCGTCGAGGGCACCGTGTGGGGCCTGGATTCCTACGATCAGTGGGGCGTCGAGCTCGGCAAGCAGCTCGCCAAGCAGATCACCCCGGCCATCTCCAAGGATGATGACGCCCTGGCCGCCCAGGATCCGTCCACCCAGTCCCTGATCAAGTTCTACCGCGCGAACCGCGAGTTCTGATTTCATCAGAGCGCTGTAACGCGTAGCTGAACATCAAAAGACCCGTCTGCATATCGCAGGCGGGTCTTTTGCGTGCAAGTAAGTCATCGTAGGAATTCACGTGAAGGGCAGACGCTTCTTCTCCTTCACGCACTGTGCCAGATACAAATTACCGTTCGAGTAGAGGCCGTCCGTCTCGTTCAGATATTGTTACCGAAGATGTTTACGTATTCTGATGGGGTGAGGATTTCGATGCCATCGACATGGATGCCATCGAAATCCTTGTCGCCGGTGATGAACAGATCGGCTGCTCCAATGATGGCGGAATAAAGCACGGGGTAATCCATGGGGTCTCGGATCTTGAAGCGTTCCTTGTCCATAGTCAATGGTGTGACGATGGTTTCGAAACTCAAGTGCAGCAGCAGGTCTTCCAGCGCGTGGGCTCGATCTGGCCATTTGCGGGCTACGACCTCTCGGGCCTCATCGATCACATATGTGGACAGCAGCAGTTGGTTGTCGCCCGTTGAGGCGAGCTCGATGGTTCGTTCCAGAGTTGGTGAACGGAATATGAACGCCGAGAGGAGCACATTGGTGTCAAGCATTACACGCATGATGCCTTTTCCCCTTACCGTGCGGTGCGTTCGGTTCGTACGCTTTTGACCAGTTCGACCATATCGTCCATATTCTTGAGCCCGGCTTCCTGCGCGGCTCCGTCGAATGCTTCCTGTGCGGCATGCAGCGCTTCTAGGTTCGAGCTTCGAAGCGAGATGGTGCCATTGTCCTCACGCACGAACAGCACTTTGTCGCCTTCGCGCAGGCCAACTGCCTTGCGGATACTGGCGGGAATGGTGATCTGGCCTTTCGAAGTCACTTTGGCCATGTCTAATACCGAGGTCATGGCTATCTCCTTACTTGTAAGAAATTCATTACTTTCAGTATAGCTCTTGTAGCAATTGCATGCGAAACCTTTGCTGTCTTTTTGTATTTTCGAATGCTGGTTTCGATTGTGGGTGGATAGGAACGGACTTATCCACAATGGACATTTCGATCAGCGCGCAATCGAATAGGTCTTGCGGATGGGGTATTTTTGATTATTGCTGTGCCGAAAGGCGGGACGCCGCATAATCCCGCTTTTCTCTAGGTCCAGCCGGAACAATCGCAGGCAACTCCGATTGTGCGGCAAACGCAGTATTTCCGGCGGATCGGCAACCCTTCGCAGGCAGACCTGCGAGGTGACGAACAGGCCGAGACGGCAATCGCAAGAAAACCGTTCAAAGCCCTTACCTGTGCGCTGATATGCGGCGGCGACTCGAGGAAACACAATGGTTAACGCTATTGAGGCATTTGACGCCAAGCACATGAAGGCGGCCGAGGAAATCCCGGCTTTCCGTCCTGGCGACACCGTTGAAGTCAACGTGAAGATCAAGGAAGGCAACAACTCCCGTATCCAGGCCTTCACCGGCGTGGTGATCGCCCGTCAGGGTGGCGGAGTCCGTGAGACCTTCGTTGTTCGCAAGATCAGCTTCGGCACCGGTGTTGAGCGCCGCTTCCCGCTGCACTCCCCGGCCATCGACTCCATCAAGGTGATCCGCAAGGGTCGCGTGCGTCGCGCCAAGCTGTACTATCTGCGCAACCTGCGCGGTAAGGCCGCTCGTATCGTCGAGCGTCGCGACAACTCCGAGAAGTGAGTTCGAATCGCGGATAAAGCGTGAAATCGGCTCTTCGGCATTCCGCTGGAGGGCCGTTTCCTATACTTGGCCGCTATGATAGGGGCCAGTGCGTGAAATCGGACGGCAAAGGAACCCCATGAAGCATGCCAAAATGAAAGCCAAAAGCGAGGAAAGCTTCGGCTGGCGAGACACTCTGATCTGGTGTGGCATACCTGTCGTCATCGTGCTGCTGGTGCGTCTGTTCCTGTTCGGTTTCTATGTGATTCCGTCCGGCTCCATGATGGACACCATCGAACCGGGGGACCGGGTCATCACCAGCAAGCTCACCCCCAAAGTCTTCAAGCTCCAGCGCGGCGACGTGGTGGTGTTCAAAGACCCCGACCATTGGTTGCAGCAGGAGAACAGCGGCAAACTCGGCGGTGACTTCCTCATCAAGCGGCTCATCGGACTGCCTGGCGACACCGTGGCCTGCGAGGGACCGGGCAAGCCGGTCACCGTCAACGGCACAGCCATCGACGAATCCTCGTACATCCGCCCGGGCGTGGATCCCAGCGCCTTCCCGTTCAGTGTGAAGGTGACCGCCGGACACGTGTTCGTCATGGGTGACAATCGTTCCAATTCCGCCGATTCCCGGTACCATCAGGACGATTCCTCACATGGTCTCGTACCGGTTTCCGACGTGGTCGGCGTCGGCCTGGTCAAGTATTGGCCACTAAATCATATCAGCACGCTGGATGCACACCACGACGTGTTCAAGGACGTGCCGGAAGGAGCGGACGACTGATGTCCGTTTCGGTGACGCCCACATTGGATATGGAAAGGGCGATCGCGGAGCGCGGCTTCGACGTGATCGTCGGCTTCGATGAGGTCGGACGTGGCTCGCTTGCGGGTCCCGTCATGGTCGGCGCCGCCGCGATACGCGCGCGCGACCTCATCGGCGCATCGCCGCTTGCCGTGCCGGAGGGCGTGGCCGATTCCAAAATGCTGACGGAGCATAAGCGCGAAGCCATTTTCGACGAGCTCGAAAACTGGTGCGCGTCCTGGGCCGTCGGCGCTGCCACCAACAAGGAGATCGACGAGTGGGGCATTTCGCATGCGCTCGGCGTGGCTGCGTTGCGCGCGCTTGCTGAGGCGGAGACGAAACTCGGCATCGACGGCGATGGGCTGCTTGGCGGCGAACCGGTGAAGGTCGGCGCGATTCTCGACGGGCCGAACGACTACATCACCAAGGCGCTGAACACCTTCGACGCTCCGGAGGTGCCGGTGCCTGCGGAAGTCGCCACCAAAGTGAAGGGCGACCGGTACTGCGCCACCGTGGCCACCGCCGCCGTCATCGCCAAAGTCACGCGAGACCGGCTCATGATCGAGCTGGGGGAGCGTCCGCAATACGCGCCCTACGAATGGGACCACAACAAAGGCTACGGTTCCGCGGCCCATCGCGCCGCCATAGCCGAACACGGGCCAAGCGACCTGCATCGCCTATCCTGGCATCTCGTCTGAATCCGGGCTTGTCCCTAATCCTTCCGAATGATACGCGTGGCCGGCCCAGCATGGGTTTCATCCCACCGCCCGATGGCCGGGCCGTGACGATTCTCGTAGCGTACGAAGTATGGAACACATACTTCAGGCGACCGATTTGGTCATGGATTACTCGGCCCAGCAAAACCATACAGTCCACACGTTGGCGCTTGACCACGTGAGCTTCGCCATTCAGGCCGGCGAGAGCATCGCCGTCATGGGACCGTCAGGCTCCGGCAAATCGACCTTACTGCACGCGCTTGCCGGTATCATCGCCCCGACCGCAGGTACTGTGGTGTTTAAAGGCGTTGATTTGGCACGGATGAGCGATGCGGACCGCACCAAGCTGCGCCGCAACGCTTTCGGCTTCGTCTTCCAATCCGGCCAATTGCTGCCGGAACTGCCAGCCGTCGAAAACATCGCCCTGCCCATGATGCTGGGTGGCGCGGATTACCGACAGGCCACCGACGCCGCCATGTTGTGGTTGGAACGATTGGGATTGCGGCAGCTCGCCCAGCAGCGCCCCGGCGAAATGAGCGGCGGACAGATGCAACGCGTCGCCATCGCCCGCGCACTTGCCGTACGCCCTGCCGTCATCTTCGCCGATGAACCGACAGGAGCGCTCGACCAACAGACCGGCCACGAGATCATGGGTATCCTTATGCAGGCCGCGCGTTCGACCGGTGCTGCCGTCATCGTCGTCACACATGATCCGAACGTCGCCGCGTTCTGCAACCACACGGTTACCATGCGCGATGGCAGACTCTATTTACCGAAGCCAGCGCAACCCGGGCCATCCACACAATCCGCACAGCCCGCACGTACGCCGTCAACCAACGGAGGCGCGCGATGAACACCTTCCAATTATGGCGATTGTTCCACCGCCCCGGCACACGCGGTTCAACCAGCCACACTTCCGTGCTGGCAATCACGGCCTTCGCCTCCACAACCGCCATCTTCCTCACCGTGCTCGGTGGCGTGCATGGCTTCATCTGGCGGGCCTCCGCCGACCACACGTTCGGTTGCATGATCAATTCCAACAGGTGCGCGCCCGGTACATACGAAACATGGTCCAAAACCCTGGCGCACGCCGACAAGCTCGTCGCCACGGTCGGCGACGGCCATTGGACGGCCGACCAGGCCACAGCCGTCATGAACACCTATTCCGACGGCTATGTGCTGCTCGCCGCATTCGCCAGTCTGCTACTCATCGTGCCGTTCGTGGCGCTCGCCGGCTCGGCGGCCCGTCTCGCGGCCTCCCGCAGGGACGCACGTCTCGCCGCACTGCGACTTGCGGGCGCCACCACCGCGCAGGTCACGAAACTCACCGCGCTCGATGCGGGTGGCCAGGCTCTGCTTGGCGCGCTGGTCGGCATGGCCGGCTACTTCGCGCTGATACCGGCGATCATGCTGCTCAACTTCCAAAACCAGCATTTCACCTTCGAACAGTTGTGGGTGGGACTGCCTGCTCTGGCGACCGTGACCGTCGGAGTCACGCTGCTTGCCTTGGTCTCCGCGCTGGTCGCCCTACGCCGCGTGGCCATCACCCCGCTTGGCGTGATGCAACGTACCGGACAACCCATGCCGTCCGCATGGCGCGCACTGATTTTCCTTGCCGTGTTGGCCGTAGGCTACCTGCTGCTCAACAGCATCTCCGCATTCGCGCACTTGGGTCAGATGGTGGTCTACGCCATCATCTTCGGCGTCTTCTTCCTCGGTTTCGCCATGGTGAACGTCGTCGGTACCTGGGTGGTGGCGATGCGCGCCAGATCGCGTGCGAAACACCCGAAGGACGCGGCCACTATGATTGCCATGCGCCGTATCCTCGACAATCCCAAGCGTGCTTGGCGTAACGTGTCCGGTGTGGCGCTCGCTGTGTTCATTGCGGGGATGACGTCGGTGTGCGGATTGCTTGCCACCGGAATCGGAGGCAACCACGACCCGTTCGACCCATCTATGCTGTACATGCGCGATATAGCGATGGGTGGTTTCTTGACGCTCGCCTTTGCCGCGGTGCTCGCCGCCGTCAGTTCCGGCGTGATGCAGACGGGCAACGTCTACGACCAGGCCGACGAGTACCGCATGCTTGCGTTGGAAGGCACGGATGAGGCGACGCTCGACAAGGCACGCATGATGGAAGTGATCACCCCGCTCAACACGGTGATGACCGTTTCGTTGGGGTGCTCGGTGTTGTTGCTGTTTCCGATTCTGGCAACGTCGTTGCTCAATCCGGCTTCGTTGCTTACGTTGGCCGCGGGAATCGGCTTGTGTTATGCGCTGATGGTGCTCGGAGGGTGTGCCGCGAATCATGCGGCGCACGGGCTCGGTTATGCCGGCTACCGTATGGACGATTGATGGCCTCGCCGCGGCGGTCGTGGATACCGCGGCGAGGACTGGCGAGGTCAGCCGAGCAGCACCGCGATGATTGCGATGAAAATCGGCGACGACAACGTCGAGAACAGAATGCCGTCGCGTGCGAAGGATAGGCCCACGTTGTATCGCGCCGCGTAGTTGTACACGTTCTGCCCGGTCGGCAGGGCGGCGAGCACCACGCACGCGTACAGCGTTGCGCCGCGGAAGCCCATCACGAAGTAGCTCAGCAGGAACGCGATGATCGGCATCACGATGTTCTTCAGCGCGGCCACGGTGAACACCGCGGGGATGTTCGCCTTGTCCTGCAGCGGCTTCGTGCCGTGCAGCGACATGCCGAACGCCATCAGGATCATCGGCACTGCGGAGTCGCCAATCATGTCGATCGGGTCGTAGATGAAGCTCGGCACGACGAAATGCCCGACCTTCGCGGAGATGGCGGAGACGGCGATGCCCAGCAGCGAGCCGATGAGCAGCGGTTGATGCAGCGGCTGCTTGAGGATTTCCTTGGCGGACACCTTGCCCTTGGTGGTCACGTCGAGCACGGTCAGGCCGATGGGCGTGAACACCGCCTGCTGCATGACCAGGATCGGCGCCACCAACGCTGGATTGCCCAAGATGTACGTGGCGATAGGCAGGCCGATGTTGTTGGAGTTCAAGTACAGCGAGTTCAGCGCGCCGATGGTGGCGTCGGCCGCCTTCAGGTGGAAGAACAGCTTGTTGAGGATCAGGAAGACTACGCCCACGAGCACCGCCGAGAAGAACGCGACGATGATGGAGGAGTGGAAGATTTCGAAGATCTTCTCTTTGGAGAGGATGGCGAACATCAGGCACGGGCTGGAGATGAAGAAGCTGAACCTGTTGAGCACCATCTGCGCGGTCGGTCCGCCGATGCGCATGCGCGCGGCCACATAGCCCGTGGCGATGACGATGCCGATGACGCAGAAACCTTCCATCGCGCTTAACAGACCCGGCATTGCACTCTCCTTTTCGTAGCGGCCGTCGCCTTCCGGCCGCTACCTAGTGTGGCACCATGCGCGCGGAAGCGGTGTGATTCGTCTCAAAAGCACGCCCGCTACGCGGCTGACGGCACGGCCTTGCCGGATAATGGACGGCATGAGCGAACTTACGATTGGATTTTCCGCTTCCGCCAGCAGGCAGGAGCAGTTGAACGAGCTGATGGACCAGATCATGGGCTCCTATTCCGTCAGCGACGACGAAGGCCCGCTGACGGACGCCGTCGAGGCTTTTCTGCGGAAGCAGCCGCATCTGACGGTGCGCAGGCATGGTGACACTTTGGTTGCGTCCACCGATTTCGGTCGCGCCCAGCGGGTGATCCTCGCCGGGCATCTCGACACGGTGCCGGTGATCGACAATTTCCCGCCGAAATGGCTGGAACCCGGCGATCCGCTGATTCGCGAGGACGTGGCCGCCGGCCATGAGCGCGAGCGTGTGATCTGGGGTCGCGGCGCCACCGATATGAAGGGTTCCGATGCGGTGATGCTGTACCTGGCGGCCACGTTGACCGACGCGAAGTACGACCTCACATACGTGTTCTACGACCACGAGGAGGTCGCCGCCGAGAAGAACGGACTGCGCAAGGTGGTTGAGGCGCATCCGGATTGGATCACCGGCGATTTCGCGATCATCGGCGAGCCGACCGACTGCGGCATCGAAGGCGGTTGCAACGGCACGATGCGCTTCGATGTGATCACGCATGGCGTCGCCGCGCATTCGGCCCGCGCTTGGATGGGCAGCAACGCGATTCACGCCGCCGCCGAGATTCTGAACCGTCTGAATGTTTATGAGAACCGCGCTATCGAAGTGGATGGCCTCACCTATCAGGAGGGGCTGAACGCCACGATGATTTCGGGCGGCAAAGGCACCAATGTGATTCCCGACGAGTGCCGTGTGCATGTCAATTACCGCTTCGCGCCTGACAAATCGCTGGCCGAGGCGAAGGCGCTGATGATCGGCGCGAATGCGGGGGCGGAGCTCGGTAATGGCGAGCATCGTGCCACAGGCGGTGTGTTCGAAGGTTTCGGCATTGAGATGAAGGATGAGTCGCCGAGTGCGCGTCCGGGGCTCAATTCGCCGCTCGCCCAGTCGCTGGTGTCGCTGGTCAAGGAGCGTACCGGCCGCGATCCGCTCGCCAAGCTCGGTTGGACGGATGTGGCGCGTTTCGCCATATTGGGTATCCCCGCGGTGAATCTTGGCGCAGGAAGCCCGCTGCTGGCCCATAAGCATGACGAGCAGCTGCCGGAAAGCGATCTGCTACTCATGGCCGACCTGCTGGAGGACTGGCTGCGCTGAACCGTATATTTTCGGCGTGTCAACGCGAATGACCGGAAAACGGAGCGTGCGGAAGGGGAAATTCCCCAACCTGTCACGCTCCGTTCGTTTTTGTGTCATACTTATAGATGGTGGTTCTGCAAGCCGCCGACGCATCCGATGGCGTTGATCCCCTCGCGTGAATGTTTCTTGAGTCGCGGGCGCAGGTGTCCGCCGTCGCATGATGAAGACTTTTGACGGAAGTTGCTTCCTACGGGCGCCATGACGCGCGGCCACGGTGAGAGCGTGGTGTGAGAACCGTTGGGGCTTGAGTGAAGGCGATGCGATTGCAGCGCGTTGCCGAGGAGCGTTGTGCCTACTACCAATGAGGGCCTCGATAAGGTCGAGGCTGCTGTGTCATCCGATAATTCCACCAATAATGCCGATAATGCCGGAAATTCCGCCGGTTCGGTCTCGTCCGACCCGGCTCCGCGCCGCCGTCGTGGCGGTCGCCGCGTGGTGCGTGGCGTGGGCGCGGCGGGCGCGTCCCTGGAGCTGAAGGTCGAGGAGCATGCCAAGGCGCCGTTGTTCGAGGAACCGAAGCTGGAGCCTGTCCGTCCGGGTCAGACCGATTCGGACGCCGATGACGCTGATAACGCCGAACCGTCTCGTCCGGTGCGCCGTCGCCGTCGCGTGACGCAGGACGATGCCGACGACGAGAGGCAGGACGATCGTCCCGTGCGTCGCCGTCGTCGTTCCTCCGTGGATGCGCAGGATGAGGACGATCGTCCGGTGCGCCGTGGACGTCGTCGTATCAGCGATGCGTCGCATGACGATCGCAACGACCGTGATGTGCGCTCCAACCGTGACGAGGAATCGACCGAGGATCGCGCGCTCGACGCCGTCAACGCGCTGCCGGAAGGCCATGAGACCCGTCATAACCCGCGTCCGATGACGTCGCTACTGTTCCAGGAGCCGATTCTGCCGGCCGCTCCGTCTTCTCGTGATTCGTCCGATGACGTCGATTCCGACGTCCGTTCCCGCGATATGGACGATGCCGACGAAACCCGCGATGGCAATCGTCCGTCGCGCCGTCGCCGTCGTCGCAGCCGCGATACGGACGTGACGGATCGTGAGGATTCCCTGCGCGACGATCGCAGCGAGCGTAGCCGTCGCGATGACGATGCCGACGGTGAGGAGGAAGGTTCCCGCCATTCGCGTCGTTCCCGTCGTCTGAACGCGCAGGAGCGTCGCGCCGCGGCCGAGGTGGAGCAGATCGAGGAGGACCTGGTCCTCGATGGCATCACGTATGCGCCGATCGATGACGAGTCCCGCAATGGAAACGATGATGATGACGAGCAGCCGACGCGTACTCGTCGCCGCCGTCGCGGACGCGGCAACCATGAGGAAGCCGACGAGCAGCAGACCTCCGAACGCGAATCCCGTCGCCGTCATGAGGATGACGATGAGGAAGAGGGCACGGTGACCCGTCGCCGTCGCCGCCGCCGTGGAGGGTCGAAGGCCGAGGAATCGGACGAGACGATGTCCCGTCGCTCCCGCAAGCAGCAGTACATCGACGAAATCACCGACGTCGAAGGATCCACCCGTCTGGAAGCCAAGAAGCAGCGCCGCCGCGACAACCGTCGTGAACGCAGCCGTCAGAACCAGCTCATGGAGCAGGACTTCCTGGCCCGTCGCGAACACGTCGAGCGTCTGATGGTGGTGCGCGAACGTGAGCGCCACACCCAGATCTCCGTGATCGAGGACAACATCCTCGTTGAGCATTACGTGTCGGACATCCAGGAGGTGGCCACCGTCGGCAACATCTACCTCGGCCGCGTGCAGAACGTGCTGCCGAGCATGGAGGCCGCGTTCGTGGACATCGGCCAGGCCCGCAACGGCGTGCTGTACGCCGGCGAGGTGAACTGGGATTCCGCGCGTCTGGAAGGCCAGCCGCGCCGCATCGAGCTCGCGTTCAAGTCGGGCGATCCGGTGCTGGTGCAGGTCACCAAGGATCCGATCGGTCACAAGGGCGCCCGTCTGACCTCGCAGGTCACGCTGGCGGGTCGTTTCCTTGTGCTGGTGCCGTCTGGCGGTATGACGGGCGTGAGCCGCAAGCTGAGCGAGCGTGAGCGCAGCCGTCTGAAGGGCATCGTGTCGAAGATCGCGCCGAAGGACATGGGCGTGATCATCCGCACCGCTGCTGAGGGCGCTTCCGAGGAGGCCATCACCAAGGACCTCGAGAATCTGGTGCGCCAGTGGGAACGCATCATCGCCAAGCGCGACGAGTTCCTGCACGGCAAGCGTCCGAAGCTACTGCAGGGCGAGCCGGATGTGGCCATCCGCGTGGTGCGCGACATCTTCAACGACGACTTCTCCAAGATGATCGTCGAGGGCGATCGCGTGTACGAGCGCATCGAGGAATACCTCGACACCATGGCTCCCGATCTCAAGGACAAGCTTGAGAAGTGGGATCCGGCCGAGCATGACGGCAAGGACGTGTTCGACAAGTGGCAGATCGACTCCCAGCTCAGGAAGGGCATGGAACGTCAGGTCTACCTGCCGTCCGGTGGCTCCATCGTGATCGACCGCACCGAGGCCATGACCACCATCGACGTGAACACGGGCCGTTTCATCGGCCGCGGCAAGAGCCTTGAGGAGACGGTGACCCGTTGCAACCTCGAAGCGGCCGAAGAGATCGCGCGCCAGCTGAGGCTGCGCGACATCGGCGGCATGGTGATGATCGATTTCGTCGACATGGTCATGCCTGCCAACAGGGATTTGGTGCTCCGCCGTCTGGTGGAGTGCCTGGCGCGCGACCGCACCAAGCATCAGGTGGCCGAGGTCACCTCTCTGGGTCTGGTGCAGATGACGCGCAAGCGCATCGGCCAGGGTCTGGTGGAGGCGTTCTCCGAGGAGTGCCCGACCTGCAAGGGACGCGGCTTCATCCTCCATGACGAGCCGACGGTGTCCGCGGATTACGATGATCCGTACGCCTTGAAGGGCGGCGACCCGTTCGTCAAGACCAACAAGCATGGCCATGGCACGGACGTGCAGGTGCCGAAGGGCTCCTCACCGGACGTGAAGGCCAAACTCGCGCAGATCGCGGCGGCAGCCGTGGCCGCCAACAATGCGGACCTGGGCGGGGAGGAACAAGAACAATAAAGGAAAATCCCGGTATGTCAACCTGACACGCCGGGAGCAGACTTGCGGTTGTACGCGGGTATGTGTAAATTAGATTGCTGGTGTCTGGCCGCGAGGCTCGAACGTGCCGGGCAGTAAGCTTTCCAAGTTAATAAAGGAACGGATATGTACGCTATTGTGAAGGCCGGCGGCCATCAGGAAAAGGTCGAGGTTGGTGACGTCATCCTCGTCAACCGTCTCGATGCCAAGAAGGGCGACACCGTGGAATTCCCGGTCGCTCTCGTTGTGGATGGTGACAAGGTCACCGTCAACGCCAAGGATCTCGCCAACATCAGCGTCAAGGCTGAGGTTGTCAACGACGAGGCCAAGGGCCCGAAGATCAGCATCATGAAGTACAAGAACAAGACCGGCGTTGCTCGTCGCAAGGGCCATCGCCAGCAGCTGACTCTCGTCAAGATCACGGCAATCGCCTGATTCTCGCAGGGTTAGAGTCAAGGACCGAAAGGAACAGACATGGCACATAAGAAGGGCGCGTCCAGCTCGCGCAACGGTCGCGATTCAAACGCGCAATACCTCGGTGTGAAGAAGTTCGGCGGCGAAGCCGTCGTGGCCGGCAACATCATCGTTCGTCAGCGTGGCACCAAGTTCCACCCGGGCGAGAACGTCGGCATGGGCAAGGACCACACCCTGTTCGCCCTCAAGGACGGCAGCGTGAAGTTCGGCGTGCGTCGTGACCGCAAGGTCGTCGACGTGATTGCCGCCTGAGACACGCGCAAATAACGCTTTTTGATGAAAGACCGCGCCCGTTATGGACGCGGTCTTTCTGCTATGTAAGGTAGATACATGAGTGATTTTGTGGATCGAGTGACCGTCCATGTGAAGGGCGGCGACGGCGGCAACGGCTCCGCCGGCATCCGTAGGGAGAAGTACAAGCCGTTGGCCGGTCCGAACGGCGGCAATGGCGGCGACGGCGGTTCCGTGATCTTCATGGCCGATTCGAACGCCAACAGCCTGCTCGACTACCGCTTCATGCCCCACCGCGAGGCGGAAAGCGGCACCATGGGCCTGGGCGATACGAAGGACGGTTCGAAGGGCGCTGACCTGATTCTGCCCGTTCCGGTGGGCACGGTCGTGTTCGAGGCCAAGGGCCCGCAGGGCAAGCCGAAGCATCCGGGCAAGCAGCTTGCTGATCTGCGTCATGCCGGAGACCGGTTCGTCGTGGCCGCGGGCGGCAACGGCGGCCTCGGTAACGCGGCGCTGGCCAATCGCACCCGTCGTGCGCCGGGATTCGCCCTGCTGGGCGAGCCGGGCGAGGAACGTGACGTCATCCTCGAGCTCAAGTCCATCGCCGACGTGGCGTTGGTCGGCTTCCCGTCCGCGGGCAAATCGTCGCTGATCGCGGCGATGAGCTCCGCCAAACCGAAGATCGCCGACTATCCGTTCACCACGCTCGTGCCGAATCTCGGCGTCGTGGTGGCCGGCGACATGCGCTACACCATCGCCGACGTGCCTGGTTTGATTCCGGGTGCGTCCCAAGGCAAGGGACTTGGACTGGAGTTCCTGCGCCACATCGAGCGTACGGAGATCATCGCCCACGTCATCGATTGCGCCACCCTCGAACCCGGCCGCGATCCGATGAGCGACTACCAGGCGCTCGAGCGCGAGCTGGCCGAATACGCCGACAAGCTGGAGCTGCCGCTTGGCGCGATCCCCATTCCGGAACGTCCGCGCATCATCATCCTCAACAAAGTGGATGTGCCGGAAGCCCAGGAGCTCGCCGAATTCGTCAAGCCCGAATTCGAAAAGCTCGGCCTCAAGGTGTACATCATCTCCACCGTCTCCCATGAGGGCCTGAAGGAGCTCAACTGGGCGTTGGCCGATCTCGTGACCAACATGCGCGCGGAAGTCGCCAAGCGCGAGCAGGCTGAGGAAGAGGCCCGCGTGGTCATCAAGCCGCTCGAGGAGCCGCGCAACCGCCGCCGTCGCAACGATGAGGGCGGCAACGCGCTCGACTTCACCGTGGAACGCAAGGAGAACGGCAACGGCGAGGTCTGGTACGAGGTGCTCGGCACCAAGCCGGAACGTTGGGTCATGCAGACCAACTTCGACAACGACGAGGCGGTCGGATATTTGGCCGATCGTCTGGCCAAGCTGGGCGTCGAGGACGAACTGCGCAACAAGGGCGCCAAGCCGGGCGACGAAGTGCGCATCGGTCGTGGCGATCGCGCCGTGGAATTCGATTGGGATCCGACCATCGCGGCCGGCGCGGAGATGCTTGACGGCACCCAGTTGGGTGCACGCGGCGTCGACCTGCGTCTGCAGGAATCGGACGGCCGCGCGCAGCGCCGCACCAACACGGAACGCCGTCGCCAGTACCACGAGATGATGGACGCTCGCCAGGCCGTGCGCGAGGCCATGATGGCCGAACGCAAGGCCGGACACTGGGCCGATCCGTCCGTGGATGACGACCGTCACGACGAGACCAGTCTTTTTGGACGTGGCGAGTCCGTCGACGACGAGGATGTGGAACAATAGGAACATCCAAAGAAGCCCGCCGATGTGCCGATGGCATGTCGGCGGGCTTTTCCAATGGCCGGTAACGGTACCGGGAGGAACTATGAACACGCCATCGCAAGCGCAGGTGCGCAGGGCTATAGCCGAAGCACAGACCATCGTGGTGAAAGTGGGCTCAAGCTCGCTGACCGAGCCGAGCGGACACTTGGATCCGCAACGTCTGAACGCGCTGGTCGCGGCCATCGCCCGCGTGCGATTGATGGGAGGACGCGTGGTGCTGGTCTCCTCCGGTGCTATCGCAGCCGGCTTCGGCACGCTCGGCTTCGACAGACGCCCGACCGACGTGGCCGACCAGCAGGCGTGCGCGGCCGTCGGCCAGGGACTGCTTATGGCGCAGTACGAGACGGCGTTCGCCCGCTATGGGCTGCGCGTCGGACAGATCCTCATCACCGTATCCGACACCATCGCACCGCAGCAGTACCGCAACGTGCGCCGCACGCTCGACCGTCTGCTCGACCTGGGCGCGGTGCCGATTATCAACGAGAACGACTCCCTGGCCTCCAACGAGATCCGCTTCGGCGACAACGACCGCCTGTCCGCGCTGATCGCCAATATCGTCGTCGCCGACGCGCTCGTGCTGCTCACCGATGTGGACGCGCTGTACACCGCGCCGCCGAGCGAGCCGGGGTCGAAGCGCATCTCCTACGTGCCGAACGTCGAGGACGCGTTGGCCAAGGTGCAGGTCGGTGGCACCGGATCGAACGTCGGCACCGGCGGCATGGTCACCAAAATGGAGGCGGCGCGCGTCGCTGCGGTGTCCGGCATTCCGGCGGTCCTGACCTGCGCTTCGAACGCGGGTCCCGCGATGATGGGCGATCCGGTCGGCACGGCTTTCGCTCCGATCAACGACCGAGGTTCGTCACGGCGTCTGTGGATTGGCTTCGCATCCCATCCGCAGGGCACGCTGGTGGCCGATTCCGGCGCTGCCAAGGCGGTGCGCGGGGGAGCGGCGAGCCTGCTCGCGGCCGGCGTGGTGGAAGTGAAGGGCGATTTCGCCGCGGGAGACGCGGTATGGGTCGACGACGAGCAGGGCAACCATCTGGCGAAGGGGTTGGTCGGCTTCGATTCCGAGGAGATCCCGCAGATGCTCGGCCGCAACACCACGCAGCTCAAGCGTTTCCTCGGCGAGGAATACGCGCATCCATTGGTACATCGGGACAATCTCGTACTGGTCTGAACGCGTCCGTCCGACGTTCGGCGCGTGCCCGACGCGGAGCCGACATGTGTTGATGCCGGAACGGAGCGGACGTGTGTCGTGGGGCTGTTGTTTTTCGCGTGCCGGGTCTAGCATGGCAACCATGACTATGGCTGACTGGCAGACTCTATCCGACCGTATCAATCACGTGGCCCCGAGCGCCACCCTGGCGGTCGATTCCAAGGCGAAGGCGATGAAGGCCGCCGGAATCGACGTCATCGGCTTCGGCGCGGGCGAACCGAACTTCCCGACCCCGGCGCCGATTGTCGCGGCCGCCGCGGCCGCCGTGCAGGATCCCAAGAACTATCGTTACACGCCCACGGCCGGCCTTCCCGAACTGCGCAAGGCCATCGCGGACAAGACGCTGCGCGACTCGGGCTACGAAGTCGATCCAAGCCAGGTCATCGTGACCAACGGCGGCAAGCAGGCCGTCTACGAATCGTTCCAGATTCTGCTCAACGAGGGCGACGAGGTCATCATCCCCACCCCGTACTGGACCAGCTATCCGGAAGCCGTGAAGCTCGCCGGCGGCGTGCCCGTGACCGTGTTCGCCGGCGCCGACCGCAACTTCGAGCCGAGCATCGAGGACATCGAGGCCGCGCGCACCGAACACACGAAGGCCATCATCGTGAACACGCCGAACAACCCGACGGGCGCGGTGTGGAAGCCGGAAACCGTCAAGGCCATCGCCGAGTGGGCCATCGAACACCACGTGTGGGTCATTTCCGACGAAATCTACGAACACTTGAACTATGACGGCGCCAAAACCACGTACATCGGCGCCGCGGTGCCCGAAGTGCGCTCCCAGCTGCTCGTGCTCAACGGCGTGGCCAAAACCTACGCCATGCCGGGCTGGCGCGTCGGCTGGATGATCGCCCCGGCCGACGTGGCCAAGGCCGCGTCCAAGCTGCAGGGCCACATGACCTCCAATGTAAACAACATCTCCCAGCGCGCCGCCATCGAAGCCGTGTCCGGATCCCTGGACGCCGTCTACGAGATGCGCGCCGCCTTCGACAAGCGCCGCCAGACGATCGTCGCCGCGCTGAACGACATCGAAGGCGTGAACTGCCCCACCCCGACCGGCGCGTTCTACGCATTCGCCGACGTGACCGCGCTGCTGGGCAAGCCGCTCGGCGCCAACAAGACCACGTTCGCCAACACCTCCGAACTGGCCGCCGTGCTGCTGGACGAAGGCCACGTCGCCGCCGTTCCGGGCGAGGCGTTCGGCGCGCCCGGCTACCTGCGCTTCTCCTACGCGCTTGCCGACGACGACCTGGTCGAAGGCATGCGCCGCATGAAGAACTGGGTCGAAGGCTGATTTCATAGGCATCCGTCCGGTCTTTTTCTTCGTCCATTGAATTCCGATGATTCGCGCTCTGGTGACATGCCGGTGTGCGAATCTTTTTTTCGTTGGAAAATAGCGGTTTTGCGGCAGTTTGTGTGAAACCGGTTGGACGAAGTCGCAAAAACCCGCTATTATTTCGACTTGGCGGTTTTGCCGCTTATCTCTTGCGTGGTTGTGTGAATTCTCGCCGCCAAGAGAAGGCTGCAGAGTTCACCTAGGGAAGTGGCGCAATTGGTAGCGCAACGGTCTCCAAAACCGTAGGTTGTGGGTTCGAGTCCCGCCTTCCCTGCCAAGCTTTTTACAACAAGCTCAGCGGAGGATCATCATGGCGAAGGCAAAGAGCAGCGAAAAGGCCGTTAAGCCGAACATCTTCATGCGCATTGGCTTGTTCATCAAACAAATCATCGACGAACTCCGCAAGGTAGTGACCCCGACCAGCAAGGAACTGTTCTTCTGGGCCCTCGCCGTGTTCATCTTCGTGCTGCTGCTCATGGCACTGGTCACCGGCATGGACTTCGGTCTGGGCAAGTTGACCCTGTGGATCTTCGGCTGATAACCAACGTGAAGGTGAAAGTGCATGACTGACGAAGTGTTTTCCGACAACCTCGACGAGGCCTCCGAAGCCGAGCGTGAGGCTGCTGCAGTGGCGGCGCTCCCGGCGGAAGGCGAAGCCGAGCAGACCGCCGAAGGCGAAGCCGCACAGCCCGAGCAGGACGCTCCGGCCGAGCAGAACACGGAAACCACTGAGGATGCCGAGGAACCCGAGCAGGATGCCGGCGCCAAGGCAGTCGAGGAATTCTCCAAGAGCCTGCGCGACCTCGAAGGCAAATGGTACGTGCTGCACACCTATTCCGGTTATGAGAAGCGCGTGAAGACCAACGTCGAATCCCGCGTGGCCAGCTTCGGTATGGAAGACAAGATCTTCCAGGTCGAAGTGCCGATGGAAGAAGTCGAAAAGCACACCGAAAAGGGCAAGAAGGTCATCACCCGCGTGCGTGTGCCCGGCTATGTGCTGATTCGCATGATTCCGGACGAGAACGCTCGTCGCATCGTGCGCGAAACCGAAGGCGTTACCGGCTTCGTCGGTCCGACCAAGGATCCGGCACCGCTGTCCCGCAAGGAAGTCGTCTCCATGATGGCTCCGATGATCGCTTCCGAAGCGCTCAAGGCCGCTGGCGACAAGCCGGCCGCAGCCAAGAAGCGCACCCTCGAAGTCTCCTACGCTCCCGGCGATCAGGTCACCGTCACCGACGGACCGTTCACCACCATGGCCGCCGTCGTCTCCGAAGTCGATCCGGCCACGCAGAAGCTCACCGTGCTCGTGTCCATTTTCGGCCGCGACACGCCAGTGGAGCTTGGCTTCAACCAAGTCGAAAAGCTTTCCTGAAATTCCATGGTGGCGCGTTAGCTGCGTTGCTCCTCAGTCGCGGTACCTTTGTACCGCTTCCTTCGGTGCGCCTTGCTACCGCGCGCATCATGAAATTTCAGACCGTTTGAGGATTGAGCGCCAGCTTCAGGCTTGCCGTGCTTTCGTACGGCTTCGCCTGGTCGCGCTGCTGGTTTATACGAACTCTTTTTCGAACCCCGCTTCGGCGGGGTTTTCTTGTATGCGATGTCGCTATGGACGTGCATAATGGAAAAGTTGTGTCTGGAGGGTTTTCTGCCCGAATCGCATGAAATCCGCTAGCACAGCACAGCAATATACGTTGCGGAAGGAACCGGACGCGGGAGACCTACTCCGGTGCCGCTAACCACCGCTTCACAGAAAGAAGAACCATACAATGGCTCCTAAGAAGAAAGTCTCGGCGCTTCTCAAGCTCCAGATTCAGGCCGGCAAGGCCAACCCGGCTCCGCCGCTGGGCCCGGCTCTGGGTTCCCATGGCGTGAACATCATGGACTTCTGCAAGCAGTACAACGCTGCCACGCAGGACAAGATGGGCCAGGTCATCCCTGTTGAGATCACCGTCTACGAAGATCGTTCCTTCACCTTCATCCTGAAGACCCCGCCGGCAGCAGCTCTGCTGAAGAAGGCTGCGGGCATCCAGAAGGGTACCGAGAACCCGCTGACTCACAAGGTCGGCTCCGTCACCAAGGCTCAGGTCCGTGAGATCGCCGAAATCAAGATGGCCGATCTGTCCGCACGCGACGTCGAAGCCGGCATGAAGATCATCGCGGGCACCGCCCGTTCGATGGGTATCACGGTTACCGACTGAGAGGAGAAGGACAAATGGTACAGCGTTCCAAGAAGTATCGCGAAGCGGCTGAGAAGGTCGATTTCAACAACCTTTACACCGCCAACGAAGCCATCGCTCTCCTCAAGAGCATGCCGGAGTACAAGTTCGATCAGACCGTTGAGGCCGTGCTGCGCCTGAACGTGGATCCGCGCAAGGCCGACCAGCTGGTCCGCGGTTCCGTGAACCTGCCGAACGGCACCGGTAAGACCGCCAAGGTTCTCGTCTTCGCTCGTGGCCCGAAGGCCACCGAAGCCCTCGAGGCCGGCGCCGACATCGTCGGTGACGACGACCTCGTGAAGAAGGTCGCCGACGGCTTCCTCGACTTCGATTCCGTCGTCGCCACCCCGGACATGATGGGCAAGGTCGGCCGCCTCGGCCGCGTGCTCGGTCCGCGTGGCCTCATGCCGAACCCGAAGACCGGCACCGTGACCATGGACGTCACCAAGGCCATCAAGGACATCAAGGGTGGCAAGGTTGACTTCCGTGTCGACAAGAACGGCAACCTGAGCTTCCTCATCGGCAAGATGTCCTTCACCGAGCAGGCTCTGGACGAGAACTTCAAGGCCGTCGCCGACGAAGTCAAGCGTCTGAAGCCGGCCACCGTGAAGGGTCGCTACGTCACCAAGGCGACCATCACCTCCACGATGAATCCGGGCGTCCCGGTCGATCCGTCGGTCATCGCCTGAGAACGACGTCATAACGCGAACTGACGCGTGACGCAAGCAAAGGACCCGCATCTGCCAACGCAGGTGCGGGTCCTTTGCTTGCGTCATATCCGTCGCGTCCGTCGCGATTAATGGTCGCGCATACGTCCGATCGCCAGAGCCGTGGTCAGCACATACGCGTCGCGCGGATCGGTGGCATCCCAGCCGGTCGTTTCGGCGGCGCGCTTCAGACGGTACCGCACGGTGTTCGGATGTACGTTCAGCTCCTTCGCCGTGTTCTCCAACGAACTGCCGTGCCTCAGGAACGTGGACACCGTCAGATAGGTGGGATCATCGGGATTGTCGCCGCGCAGCACCTGGTACACGTTCCAGTACAGTTCCTCGCGCGCGTAGTCATCGCCCAGCAGCGCGCGTTCCGGCAGTAGCTCGTCGTCGCGCAGCGGACGTGAGGGCTCGGGCAGCGCGGGAGCGGCCTGCAGCGAGAACATCGTCTCGCGAATCGCATGCGATGCCCCACCCACACCCGAACGGACGGGGCTCAGATACAGCGGTTCGTCCTCGCTGAAAGCCGGCATGACCGAAGTGCAGGTCACCTCCGGCGTGACAGCGTTCATTTGGCGGATCAGCGCCAGCAGAAAATGCCCGTAGGTGCCGATGACCACATGCTCGCCGCCCAAATCGCGAACCGCCTTGCGGATGTCAAGAGAAGCGGAGGCGATGCTGGCGGCCGGAACCCCGCCAATCGCAAAGCAATCGAAATCGCCCTGCCATCCGAGGACGTTCATCAGCGAAACCACGCGATCGTCCGTCATATTCGTCAACAGGCATTCGAAGGCCAGCCGTTCGATGGTCGCATCATCGGTATGCCCTGACAAAAGGTCGAGAATATCTGCCTGCTCGGAAATCATAATCGACCATTCTAGCCGTCATACCCCTTGAATCGCCGAACGTTTCCGTCGGCTGAGCTGGCCAATCCGGTCGCATTCGGGCAGTGACGGTAATATGCCGCTTATGAGCGAAAAGAAGAAAGCCGGAAAGGTGGCGACGGTCTTCAGCTGGACGTTGGGCGTGCTGGCATGCCTGTGGGTGGCGTGGTGTTGCGCCATCGGCCCGCTGTACTGGTTTGGCACGGGATTGTCCGGTTTCGGATGGAGCAACGCGGCGTACATGGCGATCGCCTTCGTCATTTCGTTTGCGATGCTGCGCGCCCTGGTCCGATACGGTCGCGGCGAACGCGTGCTGCCGAGGTATTTCGCCCGCCGTCACGAGAAGCTCCGCCATGAGATCGCGGGCACGCCCACGACGGTGCTGGGCATCATGTTGCGCCACCTGCACGATGCCGCGCACAGCCGTCCGGGGCGCGCCATCCACGCGGTGATCGTCTGGGGCGGCCGCAAATTGACGAGCTGCACCGACTGCTGGTGGAAGCTCATGCTGGTGTTCGTGATTGGCTGGCTGTGGGTTCCGACCACATTGCTTGCCGCGTTCGGCGCCGATATTCGCTCGCAGATCCGCGAATTCAGCTGGGTTCTGAACCAGTGGACGGGACTGAAGCAGCCGTACATCGGATTCTTCTCGTTCGTGCCAATGGACATCTATCCGACCGCGCATTACATGTGGCCGGCCAATCCCACGTATCTGACCGACCAGCACAATGTCGTGCTGACCGTCGTCTACGGCGCCTTCGCCGCGGTCTCCCGCTATCTCACCGATTCCAACGACGCCGGCATCGTCGTCTTGGCTGCGCTGCAATGGCTATTCGCCGCGTTCTGCTGCGCCGCCACCGCGAACCGCTTCTTCAACCTGCCGTGGCGCCGACTGGGCGTGGGCACGTTCGACTTCTCGCATCCGGAACGCCACGACTGCTGGAACATGCGCGATTTCACCCATCCCGAGGCGGGAGTGGTGGCACGCCCGTCCAGATTGCGCGCCGGAGCGAAGACGCGTTTCGTGATTCTGCTGTTCTTCATGGTGTGCCCGTTGTCGGTGTTCGCCACGATCTCGCTGACCAAATCGCCGTTGTTCGCCTTCGCGTTCGTCTGGTGGTTCGGCGTGTGGTACGAGCTGCACATGACGCATATCAAGGCGCTGCCCACCATCAACGGCAAGCCCATGAAGCTGCGCAAGCGCTCGCTGTGCGCGCTGTTCGCATCAAGCTGCGTCATGCTGATCAGCGCGAAGTACGCGTGGTACATCATCCTGTTCGCGGCGGTGCTGGCGCTGGTCAACGACCGCAAACGCTGGAAGACGTACGCGGTCGCGCTGCTGCTGCCGACCGTGCTCATCCACGGCGGTCTCGTGTATCTGGTGAACAGCGGAGCCATCATCGGCGGCGACCCGATCGAAAGCCGCGGCATCCAGCTGCAGCAGATCGCACGCGTCGCGAAATACAATCCGCAAGGCATCCCCGAGGACGCCGCCAAAAAGCTCGCCCCGATCTTCAACCTCGACCAGATGGCGGAATCGTACTTCCAGCAGGACGCCGATCCGGTGAAATCGTCGGGCATCCAATCCAAAAAGGTGAGCTATAAATGGCGCACCGTCACCGAAAAGGACATGGATAACTTCAACGACGCATGGTGGCAGATCGTTAAGGCGAACCCGCAGATCGCGCTCGACGCCTTCTTCGCCGAATGCTTCGGCTATTTCGACGTGGTCGACCTGCCGTACGTGTCCATGGACTATTACGTGAACAACGACTACGTGCAGTCCGACAACGAATGGATCCACCTGTACAACCACAAGTGGCGCGACCAGGTGGCCGGCTTCGCCAAGCAATGGGGGAACATTCCCGTGATCGGATGGGTGACGCACGGCAACCTGTACGTCACGCTGACGCTGATCATCGGTGCCGCGGAAGTGGTGCTGCGCCGGTGGCGCTCGCTCTCGTGGCATCTGCCGCTGCTGCTGCTCATGGGTGTGATGATCACCGCGCCGGCCAACAATTTCGAACGGCACATGCTTCCGGTTGCGTTCGTGTTCGGCTTCCTGTGCCTGCAATTCTGGCGCGAATCGTGTGCCGCGAGGATTGCCGCGGACAACGTGAGGCGGTTTGGTACGTGCAATGCGTAGAATAGGGGGAAGTAAGGAGCGAGAATGATGATTAAGGATTCCGCATTGACCATGCCCCGTACCTGCGTTGCCGCCGATATGGTGGTGGCGCTCGATTCGGTCGACTCCACCAACACCTACGCCGCGGAGCAATTGCGTGAAGGCCATTTATTCGGCTCCGAGAAGTACATCAGCGCTGATGGCTTCAGCATGTGCGATTGGACGGGCCGCGAGATCGTGGCGATATGCGCGGACGAGCAGACCGCGGGGCGCGGCAGGCTTGACCATCAGTGGGTCAGCGTGAAGGGCGAATCGTTCATCGTCTCCCTGGTGGCGACCGTTCCCGCCTCAATTGTGCGGGATACGTCCGTCAACGGATGGCTGCAGATGATCGCGGGGCTCGCCGTGCGCGACGCCGTCGCCGGCGTGGTGATCGACTTCGATGGCACGCTCGACGGAAAGATCGAATTGAAATGGCCGAACGACATCTTCGTCGGTGGAAAGAAGCTGGGCGGCGTGCTCGCGGAGATGGTGCCGCTCGCCGGAACCTCCGCGGCTGAAGAGCCCGATATGGACGGTGGTTCCGCCGGTTCCGCAGGCTCCGAGGAAGGCGCGTCCAAGGAGCGCGTTGGCATCGTATTCGGTATCGGATTGAATCTGGATGTGCCTGAAAGCCGTCTGCCGTCCGCCCAGGCCACGTCGATGCAACTGGTCGCGACCGGAATGCCGGATACCAGCATCCTGCGCGATGCGATCGCGGCGCGATTGGTCGAAGGATTGCGCAAACGTCTGACGGCCTTCGAGGAGGATCCTCACGGCGAGGCGGAGAGCGCGCTGAAGGAGATGACCGCGGCATGCTGGACGATCGGTAAGCCGTGCGAGGCGCATTTCGTGGACGGTGGCTCCCTGCATGGCACGGCGTTGTGGATCAACAGGGATGCTTCCATCACCATCAAGGACGAAAACGGCGATATGCACGTGGTGCATACCGCCGATGTGGGTGTCTTGGCAAAATAGCCTTCACATAGCCTTCAATGGCAGCCGATGGACGTCACGTGTCCACCGGCTGCCATCGCATATCATCGCAAGTCACCGAAGCTTGGCAAGTCCGGACGCGACGAGCGAGACGGCGACGGCCTTGATGCAATCGCCGATGACGAAGCCCATGGAAGCGACGGCCACGATCGGCAGAGCCACGCCAGTGATGGCGGACTGCACGATGAAGCCGAGCAGATAGTCGAGCACGATGCAGCCGGCCGCGCAGGCGAGCAGGTAGCGCGCGGCAGTCAGCGCGGCGTGCTTCGGGGAATCGACGTGCGCCTGGCCCTTCAGCAGCGAGGTGACGACGGCGGCCGGCAGGAATCCGATGAGGAAGCCGGCGCTCGGGCCGACCAAAGCCATGGTGGAGGCGCCGCCGGCGAACACCGGCAGACCCGCCGCGCCCGCCGCCAGATACATGAGCACCGAAGCTCCCGCCTGCTTCCACGGCAGCATCAGCGCGGCCAGCATGACCACGAACGTTTGCAGGGTGATCGGAACCGGAGTGCCGGGGATCGGCACCTCGCCGGCCATGGAGGCGGCCGCGAGCAGCACGGCGAAAAGCGCCGGCTTCAGAACGGCGCCGAACTTGCCTCCGGTGGCGTTCTTTGCTGTGGATGCGATGGTCAGAATTGCGTTGCGCATAATGGGATGCTCCCCCTCTCGACAGGTGACGAAAAAGCTGGTTCCGTCAAACAACGTTCCCCATCGTAGGTTTGCTAACTTTCGGTAACGTTTGTGGAGCCTTACAAAAAGAACTTGGATCTTTTGTGGGAAACGAGTTCGTCGTGTCGTGCCTCGACGGCCATAATTTGACACTATGCCTAGAAATGTCAACAAACTACTGGTGGCGAACCGCGGCGAAATCGCGCTTCGCGTCGTGCGCACCGCCCGTGAGATGGGGATTCCCACGGTCGCGGTCTACGCCGAACAGGACCGTCACGCGCAGTATGTGCGGATGGCCGACGACGCGTATCTGCTGTCCGGCGACACCTACAAGGACACGTACCTCAACGAGGATCTGCTTATCGACATCCTGCGTCGCAGCGGCGCCGACGCCGTGCATCCCGGATATGGTTTCCTCTCCGAAGTCTCCTCCTTCGCGCAGAAGGTTATCGATGCCGGCGCCACATGGATCGGGCCGAATCCGAAGGCGCTCGTCGACCTGGGCGACAAGATCACGGCCCGTCGCGTGGCCACCTTTGCCAAGGTTCCTCCGGTTCCCGGCATCTCCCATTCGATTTCCGATATGCGTCTGCTGCTCGATTTCGCGCACACGCACGGCTATCCGCTGATGCTCAAGCGCACCGATGGCGGTGGCGGCCGCGGCATCACGCTCGTGCACGACGATGACGAGCTGCGCGGCTTCTACATGAACCATGACGCGCTGCAGGGCGGCGATCTGGACGAGTATTTCGTCGAACGATTCATCGACAAGGGCCGTCATGTCGAAACGCAGTGCGGCCGCGATTCGCACGGCAACTTCACTGTGTACTCCACCCGCGACTGCTCCGTGCAGCGCCGCAACCAGAAGCTCGTCGAGGAGGCGCCGGCTCCGTTCCTGCCCGATGGCGTGCTCGAACAGCTGGAAACCTACTCGTGTCGTCTGTTCGACGCGGTCGATTACGTGGGTCTCGGCACCTGCGAGTTCATGGTGACCGAACAGGGCAAGGTCTACTTCCTGGAAGTCAACCCCCGACTGCAGGTGGAGCACACCGTCAGCGAGGAGGTCTGCGGCCTCGACTTGGTCCGCGAGCAGATCACCATCGCCAACGGCGGCGAGCTGACCATGGAACATCCGCTGCGCGGACACAGCTTCGAGCTGCGTCTGACCTGCGAGGATCCGGCCAAGAACCTGGCGCCGAGCTCCGGCACGCTGACCAAGCTCGCATGGCCGTCCGGCCCGGGCATCCGCGTCGATTCCGGCGTGGTGGAAGGCGACACCATCTCCCCGAAGTTCGATTCCATGATGGGCAAGCTCGTGGTCACCGCCTCCGATCGCGCCGCTGCCGTGGCACGCGTGCGCCGCGCGCTCGAGGAGCTCAAGGTGGAGGGTGTGCCGACCCCGGCGAGCCTGTTCGAGCAGATCTTCAACGACGACGAATTCGCCGCCGAGCATGGCGTGGCCTACGACGTGAGCACGAAGTGGCTGGAACGAAAGTACCTCAACAAGGAAGCCTCCTCCACCAAAGGCGGACAGCCGGCGTCCATGGCCGGCGCCGCCGGCGCGAAGGAGGCCGAGACGAAGGAATCCAGCGAGACCTTCGTCATCGAAGTCAACAACCATCGCGTGTCGCTGACCGTGCCGAACGACATCGTGGCCAATCTGACGGGCGGAGCCAAGGCGCGTGACGCCAAGCGCGCCATCCAGCCGCTGCGCGGCCAGGGGCTGCACCATGTCGAGAAGAAGCGGCAGACCGATGATGGACAGTCCGGTGTGATCGCCAGCCCGATGCAGGCCGTTGTCACGCGCGTCAACGTCGCCGAAGGCCAGGAAGTGGCCAAGGGTGATCTGCTTGTGGTGCTCGAATCCATGAAGATGGAGAACTACGTGTACGCGCCGGTCAAGGGTGCCGTCACCAAGATCTTCGTCGGTCCGGCGGCAGGCGTCGAGGCGGGGGAGACGCTGATGACCATCGACGTCGGCGGCTCTGCCAAGCCGGCCGATGCCGACGCCGTCGAAAATGGCGCCGCCCATGCCAATGCTGCCGAAGGCGACGCGGAATCCAAGACGGAAGGCGGTGCGAAGTGACCGACATCATCGCAAGTCCGGCCGTCAAGGAGGCCGTGAAGGTCGTCATGGAGCAGCAGGAGCATCACGGCGAGGACGCGGCCGCCGAAGCGCGCGCATCGCAGCCGATCCGCGCATCCGTGCTGCGCGCCGACCAGCTCGCGCACGAGGCCGAGGACCATGCCCGCGATCGTCAGCATGTGAAGGGCAAGCTGACCGCTCGCGAGCGCCTCGACCTGTTGCTCGACACCGGCTCCTTTGAGGAGATCGGCCGATTCCGCGGCGGAGACATCAACGGCGGTCGCGCGGGATCCGCGGTCATCACCGGCTTCGGCGAAGTGTTCGGCCGCAAGGTGGCCGTCTACGCGCAGGACTTTTCCGTCAAAGGCGGCACACTCGGCGTGGCCGAAGGACGCAAGATCTGTCATCTGATGGACAAGGCGCTCGACCTCAAGGTGCCGATCGTCGCGCTTATCGACTCCGGCGGCGCACGCATCCAGGAAGGTGTGGCCGCGCTGACCGAATACGGGCACCTGTTCCGCAAGACCTGCGATGCCAGTGGTTTCGTGCCGCAGCTGTCGCTGATCCTCGGCCCGTGCGCCGGCGGCGCCGTTTACTGCCCGGCCCTGACCGACCTGATTATCATGACCCGCGAGAACTCCAACATGTTCGTCACCGGCCCCGATGTGGTCAAGGCGGCCACCGGCGAAGTGATCAGCATGGACGATCTCGGCGGCGGCTACGTGCATAACGCCACCTCAGGCGTGGCGCACTACCTCGGCGAGGACGAGGCCGACGCGATCGACTACGCGCGCACCGTGCTCGCCTACCTGCCGTCCAACGCCGATCAGCAGCCGCCCGTCTACGCGTACGCCGCGACCCGCGCCGACCGTGATGTGGCCAAGCGCCTCGCCACCATCGTCCCGGACAACGACCGTCAGCCGTACGACGTGCTCGACGTGATCCGCTGCATCGTGGACTACGGCGAATTCGTGCAGGTGCATGAGCTGTTCGCCGCCTCCGCGGTGGTCGGATTCGCCTGCATCGATGGACATCCGGTCGGTATCGTGGCCAACCAGCCGAACGTCAACGCGGGAATTCTCGACGTGGACTCTTCCGAGAAGGTGGCCCGCTTCGTGCGGCTGTGCGACGCGTTCAACCTGCCGGTCGTCACCTTGGTGGACACCCCGGGCTACAAGCCGGGCGCCGAACAGGAGCATGCGGGCATCATCCGCCGTGGCGCGAAGGTGATCTACGCCTACGCCAACGCGCAGGTGCCGCTCGTCACCATCATCCTGCGCAAGGCCTTCGGCGGCGCATACATCGTGATGGGATCCAAGGCCATCGGCGCGGACCTCAACTACGCCTGGCCGTCCAGCCAGATCGCGGTGCTCGGCGCGGCCGGCGCGGTCAACATCATCCACCGCAAGGACCTGCAGAAAGCCAAGGACGCCGGCAAGGACGTCGAAGCGCTGCGGGCCAAGTACATCGCCGACTATGAACGCACCACCGTCAATGCGAACCTTTCGCTGGAAATGGGCGAGATCGACGCCATGATCGACCCCGAACAGACACGCGAGACCATCATCGAATCGCTCAGGCTGCTCGCCAGCAAGAAACGCGTCCGCAGAACCACCAAACACCACGGCAACCAGCCGCTGTGACGGCGCGACGTTACCGGGCAACGCAAGCGGCCATGCGGTCGCATGAAATTTTTTGAAAAAGTAAGGAAGATTATGAACACCTTTTTTCTTGATCGACTGAACAGCGAGCCCCATGCGCTCGCCTTCGCCGGCCAGTCCACCCCGTGGCCGGTCGCGCTCGCCGACCAGAGCGCCAATCCGACGCTCGACGAGGCGCTGCACAAGCATGCGGCCGCCGCGCAGGCGCTGCTGTATCCGGTGTCCGCCGAACTGCTCGCCACAACCGGACGTCCGGTCGATCTGTTCGGCTTCGAGCCGAATCCGGCCCGTCTCGGCGCGGCCGCCGCCGCTTCCGCCAGTGTTCCCGGCATCGCGCTCACCCAGCTGGGCGCGCTGATCGACGCCGCGTCCCTCGGCTACAATCCCGCCAAGGCCAAGCCGGTCGCGGTGCTCGGCCATTCCCAAGGCGTGCTCGCGGTGCACATGGTGCAGGCCATTCGTGAGGCTGGCTCCATCGAAGCGGCCGCCGCGCCCATCGATGAGATCCTTGCCATCGCGACGCTGATCGGCGTGGCCGGCACCCGTCAGGCCCGCCAGCTCGGCCTGGCCGCCCGTCATGGGGACGCGACCCCGATGCTGTCCGTCAAGGACATCACGCGTGCGCAGGTGGATGCGCTGATCGAACGCGTGGACGGTGCCCGTGGCCCGATCGCCGTGGCCGTCACCAATTCCGCCACCCACTACGTGCTGTCCGGCTACCCGGAGGATCTGGCCGCATTTGGTGTGGAAGTGGCCAAGGAACACAAGCATCAGGCCAAGCTGCGTGAGGAGAAGGTGCGTGGCGGCCGTGTGTTCGACCCGGTGCTCGAATACCTTGACGTGACCCTGCCGTTCCACAGCCCGCTGATGGCCGA
The DNA here is from genome assembly GCF_000770925.1 of Bifidobacterium ruminantium DSM 6489. Lineage (GTDB taxonomy): Bacteria > Actinomycetota > Actinomycetes > Actinomycetales > Bifidobacteriaceae > Bifidobacterium > Bifidobacterium ruminantium. Next base: position 33,124 of record NZ_JDTK01000002.1, read on the forward strand.
TGCCGTCTCCCAGGCCGTCGCATGGGCCGAGGCCTGCGGCATCAACGCCGACCATGCCCGTGAGCTCGCCGCCGAAGTGCTGCTCAACCATGTGGATTGGGCCGCCCGCGTGCGCGCCCTGATGAAGTCCACCGATCCGAGCGCCCTGTGGGTGCTGGACTTCGGTCCGGGCAACACCGTCGGCAAACTGTTCTCCACCGTGGCGCAGGGCACCGGCGTCGGCGTGGTGGAAGCCTCCACCGTGGCCGATCGCGGCGCGCTCTCCACGCTTGAGACCCTGCCGGAACGCACCCAGAACTGGACGCGTTTCGCGCCGAGCATCATCCACACGTCCGCCGGAGACAAGGTGCGCACCGCGTTCACCGAACTTACCGGCAAGGCTCCGGTGCTGCTGGCCGGCATGACCCCGACCACCGTGGAGCCGGAGATCGTGGCGGCTGCCGCCAACGCCGGCTACTGGGCCGAGCTCGCAGGCGGCGGCCAGGTCACCGCCAGCGTGTTCGACCGTCACGTGGCCAAGCTCGAGGAAGAGCTCGAGGAAGGCCGCACCGTCGAATTCAACGCCATGTTCATGGACCGCTACCTGTGGAACCTGCAGTTCGGCTCCCAGCGCATCGTGCCGAAGAAGCGCGCCAGCGGCACGCCGATCGACGGCGTCGTCGTCTCCGCCGGCATTCCGGAATTCGACGAGGCCGTGGAACTCATCCACAACCTCAACGCCGACGGCTTCCCGTACGTGAGCTTCAAGCCGGGCACCGTCGACCAGATCCGCCAGGTGGTGCGCATCGCCAAGGCCGTCGCGCCAACCAAGGTGCTGATCGAGGTCGAAGGCGGTTCCGCAGGCGGCCACCACTCCTGGGAATCGCTTGACGATCTGCTGCTGAGCACCTACGCCGAAGTGCGTGAACAGGCCAACCTCGTGCTCGTGGTCGGCGGCGGCATCGGCACGCCGGAACGTGGCGCCGATTACATCACCGGCGAATGGGCCGCCGAATACGGCCGTCCGCTCATGCCGGTGGACGGCGTGCTCGTCGGCACCGCCGTCATGACCGCCAAGGAAGCGCACACCAACCCTGAAGTCAAGCAGATGCTCGTCAGCACTCCTGGCATTCCGGCCAAGGGCGACGACAATGATCCGTTCGCCCCGCTGGGCGAGCAGTGGGTTCCGTCCGGACAGGCCAAGGGCGGCGTCACCTCCGGTCTGAGCCACCTGCATGCCGACATCTACGAGCTGGAGAACTCGTCCGCCCGCTGCGGTCGTCTGTTGGTGCGCGTCATGAAGCACCCGGAAGAGCTGGAAAGCCGTCGCAACGAGATCATCGAGGCGTTGAACGCCACTGCCAAGCCGTACTTCGGCGATCTGAAGACCATGACCTACCTTGAGTGGGCCCAGCGTTTCGCCGACCTCTCCTTCCCGTGGGTGGACGAAACCTACGCCGATCGCTTCCTGCATCTGCTGCAGCGTATCGAAGCTCGCGTCACCACGCAGGAAAGCGGCGAATTCGCATCGCTGTTCGCTTCCCGCGCCGACGTGGAGGCCGATCCGAACGCCGCGATCGCCAAGCTGGCCGAAGCCTATCCGCAGGCCGGAGAGCTGACCGTCACCCCGATGGACGAGGCGTGGTTCCCGGTGCTCGTGCGCGAGTATCCAAAGCCGATGCCGTTCGTGCCGGTCATCGACAACGACCTGCTGCGTTGGTGGGGCCAGGACCAGCTGTGGCAGTCCGAGGACTCCCGCTATTCCGCCGATTCCGTGCGCATCATCCCCGGCCCGATCTCCGTGGCCGGCATCACCACCGTGGATGAGCCGGTGGCCGACATCCTCGGCCGCTTCGAATCCGCCATGGTCAAGCGCGTGGCCGACGAATCGGCAAGCGCCGACAAGACCGCCTTCGCCCAGTTGGGCGCGGCCGTCTCCGCCGAGGAATTCATCCGCAAGTCCCCGAACATCTCTTGGGTCGGCCACCTCATGGCCAACCCGGCGTACGGCACCGCCACCGGCGACGAACACTACGAGATCCGCAAGGTCGGCACCAAGGGCAGCGTCGAGCAGTACGATCTCGATATCCATCTGGACACTTACTGGGACAACGATCCGGACGGCGGCGCCTCCAAGCACGCCGTACGCGACATCGTCATTCCGCTGAACGTCGACGGCAACGAATCCGGCCTGTTCCCGGTCGTGGACCGCGACCGTCTGCCGGAGCACGTCTACCGCATGCTCGCCGACACCGCGGGCATCGGCAACACCGCCATCACCGGCGACAAGCTCACCGCCATGCCGCAGATCGAGGAAGTGTCCGACAAGACCGCCTTCCCGTTCGGCCAGGCGCACACCGGCTACACGCTGTCCGCCAACCTCGGTTTCGACCATGAGGCCGCCACCGGCGGCGCGCTGCCGAGCGACCTCGTGCCGTCCCGCATCGCCCCGGACGCGCTCGTCGGACCGGCTTGGCCCGCCATCTACGCGGCCCTCGGCTCCGTGTACGTCAACGGCTTCCCGGTCATCGAAGGCCTGCTCAACGCCGTGCATCTCGACCACCTCATCGAACTCGAGGTGAGCGAGGACGAGCTGCTGAGGCACACCGGCGAGCGCATCGAGCTCACCAGCTGGGCCGACGACTACTTCGAATCCGCTTCCGGCCGTGTGGTGACCATCCACGTCACGCACACCGCTCAGGACGGTACGCTGCTTGCCAACGAAACCGAGCGTTTCGCCATCCGCGGCCGCGCGTACTCCGACGCGCTGCCGCCGGAAGCGCCCGACTATGGTGGAATCGAAGCCGAAATCGAAAGTACTCCGCGCCGTCTGCTGCGTCGTGTGAAGGTCGTCGCTCCGCACGAGATGACTGCCTTCGCCCGTACTTCCGGCGATTTCAACCCGATTCACACCTCCCATCGCGGTGCCGCCGTCTCCGGTCTCGCCGCGCCGCTCGTGCACGGCATGTGGCTGTCCGCCACCGCCCAGTACGCGGTGCAGGCGCTCGACGAGAAGGGCGCGCATTACGAGATCGCAGGCTGGACGTACAACATGTACGGCATGGTGCAGCTCGACGACGAGGTGGAGATCTCCATCGAACGCGTCGGCCGTGTGGCCCACGCCGGCATGGTGCTGGAAGTGACCAGCCGCATCGACGGCAATATCGTGTCCCGTGGCACCGCCATCGTGCGTGCGCCGAAGTCCGCCTTCGTCTACCCGGGCCAGGGCATCCAGAAGCAGGGCATGGTGCTCGACGAGCGTGCCAAATCCCCGGCCTCACGCGAGGTGTGGGAGCGCGCCGACAAGGTGACCCGCGAGAAGCTCGGCTTCTCCATCCTCGCCGTCGTGCGTGATAATCCGAAGGAACTGACCGCCAACGGCGTGACCTACCGTCATCCGGAAGGCCTGCTCAACCTGACCCAGTTCACGCAGGTGGCGCTCGCCACCGTGGCGTTCGCCCAGACCGCTCGTCTGCGCGAAGCCGGCGCCGACATCTGGCCCGCCTACTTCGCGGGCCACTCGCTGGGCGAATACAATGCGCTGAGCTCCTTCGCAGGCGTGATTCCGCTGGAAACCGTGCTGGAGCTCGTGTTCCACCGTGGCTCCACCATGCACCACCTCATTCCGCGTGACGAGAAGGGCCGTTCCAACTACCGTATGGGCGCGCTGCGTCCGAACCAGTTCGGTGTGGGCGACGACGGCGTGCGCGAATACGTCGAATCCGTTTCGAAGGCTTCCGGCGAGTTCCTGGAGATCGTCAATTACAACCTTGCCGGACAGCAGTACGCCGTGGCCGGCACCATCGCCGGTCTGAAGGCGCTGAAGGCCGATTCCGCCCGTCGTGTGGCGGAATACGGCGGCAAGCCGGCGTTCATGCTGGTGCCGGGCATCGATGTGCCGTTCCATTCCACGCTGCTCAGGAAGGGCGTGCCGGAGTTCCGCGACAAGCTTGACGCGCTGCTGCCGCAGTACATCGACTACCGTGGCCGTCTGGTCGGACGCTACATTCCGAACCTGGTCGCCGTGCCGTTCGAAATGACCAAGGAATTCGCAGCCAAGATTCTTGAAGTGGTGCCTTCCGAGCGCATCAAGGCCGCGTTGGACGATCCGAAGGTGTGGGACTCCTACGCCGAGGACGACCAGAAGCTCGGCCGACTGCTGCTCACCGAACTGCTGAGCTGGCAGTTCGCCTCCCCAGTGCGTTGGATCGAAACCCAGGCGCTGCTGTTCGGTTCCGCCGAACAGGGCGGCCTCGGCGTTGAGGAATACGTGGAGGTCGGTCTCGGCAATGCGCCGACGCTGGCCAACCTCGGTGCTAAGACCCTGCGCCTGCCGCAGTTCGCCGGCCGCGATGTGACCGTGTACAACGTCGGCCGCGACGAGGGCCGCGTGTACATGACCGATTCCGATTCGCTGGTTCCGGAAGCCGACGATGAGCCAGTCGAGCAGAGTGCCCCGACCGCCGCTGCCGCTCCGGTGGCACAGGCCGCAGCTCCGGCCACGACCGCCCAGGCTCCGGCTGCCTTGGCCGTTCCCGAGGCTCCGGCAGGCGCGCCGTCCGGTGCTGCCGTCGCGGACATCCCGTTCAAGGCGTCCGACGCCATCGCCATGCTGCTGGCCTACTCCGCCAAGGTGCGCCCCGACCAGATCGGCGATTCCGACACCACCGACACCCTCACCAACGGCGTCTCCTCTCGCCGTAACCAGCTGCTCATGGACATCAGCTCCGAGCTGGGTGTGGCCTCCGTCGACGGTGCCGCCGAAGCGACCGTGAGCGCGCTGAGCGCCCTGGTGAACAAGGTCGCCCCGAACTACAAGGCCTTCGGTCCGGTGCTTTCCGACATCGTGCGCGATCGCGTGCGTGGCCTGTTCGGTGCCGCCGGTGTGAAGCTGGGACAGATCACCAAGCGTGTGACCGACATCTGGCAGCTCGGCGAAGGCTGGGCCTCCCACGTGGTCGCGGCCCTGGTGCTTGAAACCCGTGACGGCTCCAGCTCCCGTGGCGGTGACCTTGCGTCGCTGCCCACCGACGCCGCTTCCAACGCCGCTGCAGCGAATGCGCTGATCGATGCGGCCGTGCAGAAGGTCGCCTCCGATAAGGGCGTGGCCGTGGCCATGCCGAGCGCCGGTGGTGCCGCCGGCGGCGCAGTGGTCGATTCCGCCGCGCTCGACGCCTTCGCGGCCAAGGTCACCGGTGCCGATGGTGTGCTCGCCTCCACCGCGAAGTTCGTGCTGAACCAGCTCGGCGTCGCCGCTCCGGCGCCCGAGGACGGCGCCGATGAGAATGCCGCCGTGGTCGCCGCCGTCGAAGCCGAGCTTGGCTCCGACTGGCCGAAGCAGGTCGAGCCGCGCTTCGACGCCCGCAAGGCCATCCTGTTCGACGATCGCTGGGCCTCCGCCCGCGAGGATCTTGCCCGCGCCTACTACGATGGCAACGCGTCCGTGCTCTCCGGCAGCTTCGTCGGACTGGGCAAGGCGGTCGCCGGCGAAGCCAAGTGGTACGCCGACAAGACCGATGATGCCGAACTGAAGGCCGCCTACCAGCGTGTGGCCGCCGAAGCTCTGGAACCCGCTTCCGAAGACGCCGCGAGCAGCCGTTTCGCAGGCGATGTGGCCGTGGTGACGGGCGTGGCCCCGAACTCCATCGCCGCGCAGGTGGTCAATGGCCTGCTTGCCGGCGGCGCGACCGTGGTCGCCACCTCGCACAGCTTCAAGCCGAGCGTGAAGGCATGGGCCAAGCAGACCTACCGCGAGCACGCGGCGGGCGACGCCAAGCTGTGGCTTGTGCCGGCGAACCTCTCCAGCTACCGCGATGTGGACGCATTGGTGGACTGGGTTGGCAACGTGCAGAAGAAGACCTCCGGCGCGACCACCACGATCCTGAAGCCCGCCTACGAGCCGAGCCTGTTCTTCCCGTTCGCGGCCCCGCCGGTGCACGGCACCTTGGCCGATTCGGGCGAACTGTTCGAATCCCAGGCGCGACTCATGCTGTGGGGCGTCGAACGTGCGATCACCGGTCTGGCGAAGATCGGTGCCGACACGGACGTCCAGCACAAGCTGCACGTAATCCTGCCGGGCTCCCCGAACCGCGGCATCTTCGGCGGCGACGGTGCCTACGGCGAGGTGAAGAGCTCCTTCGACGCGATCGTCAACCGCGCCCGCGTCGAAAAGGTGTGGTCCAGCCGCGTGACCTTTGCCCATCCGAAGATCGGCTGGGTGCGTGGCACCGGCCTGATGGGCGGCAACGACCCGCTGGTCGAGGTCGTGGAGCGTCACGGTCTGAAGACCTACTCCACCGCTGAAATCGCGGTGAAGCTGCTGGATCTGGCCACCCGCGAATCCCGCGAGGCCGCCGTGAAGGCTCCACTCGACGTGGATCTGACCGGCGGACTGGGTTCCGAACCGATCGACATCAAGGCGCTGCGTGCCGAAGCCATGGCCGACGCCGAGAAGGCCGCCGCGGCGGCCGCCGACCAGACCGAGGAAGCCGATGCGAAGCAGACCGGTGCGCTCATCAAGGCGCTGCCGAGCCCGCATGTCCCGCAGCAGGCTCCGGTCGACCTGTCCGATTGGAAGAACGTCACCGCACGCCCGGAGGACGAGATCGTGATCGTCTCCGTCGGCGAGCTGGGCCCGTGGGGCTCCGGTCGTACCCGTTTCGAGGCCGAGCTCGGCATCCATTCCGACGGCGAGGTCGACCTGTCCGCCGGCGCCGTGCTCGAACTGGCTTGGAACATGGGTCTGCTCACGTGGAACGACAGCCCGAAGCCGGGCTGGTACGACACCGATGGCAACCTGGTACCCGAAGAGGACATCGCGGAACGCTACCACGACGAGGTCGTGGCACGTTCCGGCGTACGTCCGTTCGACGAGGGCATGGGCAACGACTACAAGGACGGTGCCGACGAGGAGGAGGCGGAAGTCTTCCTGGATCACGACGTGACCTTCTCCGTGCCGACCCGCGAGATCGCCGAGGAGTACGTCAAGCTTGACGAGGCCCACACCACCATCGCCGCGGACAGCGAGTCCGGCGAATGGAACGTGACCCGTCACGCCGGCTCCATGATCCGCGTGCCGCGCCGTGCCGCCATGACCCGTACCGTCGGCGGCCAGTTCCCGAAGGGCTTCGATCCGGTCAAGTGGGGCATTCCGGCCTCCATGGTCGGCGACGTCGACAAGATCGCACTGTGGAACATCGTGACCACGGTGGACGCCTATCTGTCCGCGGGCTTCACTCCGGTGGAGATCCTGCAGGCGGTGCACCCGTCCATGGTCGCTTCCACCCAGGGCACCGGTTTCGGCGGCATGTCCTCCATGCGCAAGCTGTACCTTGACCGCTTCCTCAACCACGAGATCCCGACCGACATCCTGCAGGAGGCCCTGCCGAACGTCGTCGCGGCGCACGTGATGCAGTCCTACATCGGCGGTTACGGCAACATGATCCAGCCGGTCTCCGCCTGCGCCACCGCGGCCGTCTCCCTTGAAGAGGGCGCCGACAAGATCGCACTGGGCAAGGCCGACTTCGTGGTCACCGGCGCAATCGACGACATTGGCGTGGAATCCGTGATCGGCTTCGGCAACATGAACGCCACCGCCAACTCCGAGGAGATGTATGCCAAGGGCATCGACGCGCGCTTCTTCTCCCGTGCCAACGATCGTCGCCGCGGCGGCTTCGTGGAATCCCAGGGTGGTGGCACCATCCTGCTGACGCGTGGTGACATCGCGCTGAAGCTCGGCCTGCCGGTCGCCGGCGTGGTCGGATTCGTCCACTCCTATGCGGACGGCGCGCACACCTCCATCCCGGCTCCGGGACTGGGTGCGCTTGCAGCGGGCATGGGCGGCAAGGACTCCAAGCTCGTGCACGACCTCGCCAAGCTCGGTGTCACGCCGGACGACATCGCCGTGGTCTCCAAGCACGACACGTCCACCAACGCCAACGATCCGAACGAATCCGAACTGCACAACACGCTGGCCCACGCCATCGGCCGCACCGACGGCAACCCGCTGTTCGTGATCTCCCAGAAGACGCTCACCGGCCATGCCAAGGGCGGTGCCTGCATCTTCCAGGTCAACGGCCTGACCCAGCTGTTCAAGTCCGGTGTGATTCCGGCGAACGCGGCCCTCGACTGCGTGGATCCGAAGCTTGCGCGCGACGACCATATGGTCTGGCTGCGCAAGCCGCTGCATGTCGGCTCCGTCAAGGCGGGTCTGGCCACGTCGCTCGGCTTCGGCCATGTCTCCGGCTTCGCCGCGATCGTGAACCCGGGTGCGTTTGAGGCTTCCGTGGCCAACAGCGCAGGCACCGAGGCGCTGAACGAATGGCGTGAACGCGCCAATGCTCGCCTAGCCGCCGGTCAGCGTCGTCTTGAAGAGGGCATGATGGGCCGTGCCGCTTTGTACGAGCCGATCGACAACCGTCGTTTCCATGAGGACAAGCGCGGCTACGACTCGCACGAGGTGGAGAAGGCCATGCTGCTCGATCCGAACGCGCGACTCGGCGCTTCCGGCTATTTCGAGGCCTGATCGACATCGCATTGGAATCTGCCCGCATCATCCGTTCGTACCGTGATGTGGACGGATTCCAATGAATCTTTCAGAGAGGGACGGTACCTTATTGCGCGGGGTGCTGCCCCTCTCCTTCATATGGACTGCCGTATGGGCGGGTAGGGCGTTGGGGACGATCCCATGTGGCTTTTTGGAAAGGCGGGGAAATGCTGGGTTTGGGGCATGACGTGGTGGATGTGCCATCGTTCGCCGAACAGTTGAACGAGCCTGGGTCACGTATGCGTGGCCTGTTCTCCATGCGCGAGATATGGCAGACCGCACAGCGCGCGCAGATCAAACATGATGAGGAGGCCGTGCATCTGGCGGCCCGTTGGGCGGGCAAGGAGGCGTTTCTGAAGGCGTGGTGCGCCGCGATTTCTCGGCATGCCGGGAACAACGGCACGGTTGAATATCCGTACACGCTGGACGATTTCCCGTGGGTGCGCATCGAGATCCTCGACGATTCCCACGGCGTGCCCCATGTCGTGCTGTCGCCCGAAGTGCAACGCAGGATGCTGCAATCGCTTGGACTGCATTCGGACGAACGTCACCCGGCATGCGACATCTGCATCTCCCTGAGCCATGATGGGTCCATCGCGTCCGCGGTGGTGACGCTCGAATTCTGAAAGCGCGCGTCGGCCACTTGCAAAAGTTGAGGGAGTGTGTATAATAACTCGAGTCGTTTCGTGTCGGTGCAGATCGACGCAGAACGGTACGCGGATGTAGCTCAATGGTAGAGCCTCAGTCTTCCAAACTGATTACGCGGGTTCGATTCCCGTCATCCGCTCCAGAACATCGTCAGAGAAGAAGCAAGGCGTGCTGCAAGGCACGCCTTTCGCATATGGGCATGCGATTGCCGGGCGCTGGATATGCCGTATGCGCCGTGACGAGCGGCGTGGCGGCCGTGGCACGACGATTGTGGCGGGAAAGCGATATACGGAGCGAATATGGGGCAGAAGGCAGACAACAAGGCAACGGAAGTCGTGGGCGGCGTGGTCGAAACCGTCGACGTCTCCAAACATCCGACGGCATCCATCGAACAGTCCGACCTGTCCTTGGCCGACATCGAACGCCGCAAATCGCATCCGGTTCGTTGGATGCTGTTCATCGTGTTGGTTTTGATTGCGATGATTGCGCCGTATTGGCTGGGACGCGTCGTCGCGGTCAAGGACGCCACGTGGATGGTGGAGCATCTCGGCTTCCTTGATCCGAAGGGTGTGGCGCTGATTTCCTGGACGGTCACCGTCGCGGCGCTTACCGGACTTGGGCTGATGGTCGCCGACACGAAGAAATGGCTGTGGGGCTGCGTTTTCGTGATCGGGCTCGCCGCTGAGCAGTTCATCGCCGGCGTGTGCCTGTTGAGCTTCAACTTCTGGAACGCCACCTACGTGATGTACGGCGGAGCGGCGGGGTTGGCGAACGCGGCCAACCTCGGCATCCTTGCGGCTGGCTTCGGCGTCGCCGTCTACGCGGTGCTGTGGGTGGGCATGCTGGTGTGCATCAAGAAGGAATCCAAACTCAACGTGCTCACGCGCAGCTGGGCGTCGTTCCTGCTGTTCTTCGTTATCGAAGTGGTCGCGCTCGCCGTTGCGATGTCAGGCGGCATACTGGCGTCCATGTCGTGACGCGTCGCGTTGCCGACCGGCGTTTGGCCGATGCGCGTCCGCATGCGTCCGCCCTGCGGTTTTGGTCCGCCCGTCGTGTAAGATGTTCCCTTGGCGTGTTTCGCCCGCGGAAAGAGAGCGCGTTGGCATTGGGCCGGCAGCACCGCGCAGCAATACAAGGAGGATGCCGTGGCACTTACGGCTGAGGAAAAGCAGGAAATCATCAAGACCTACGCAACCCACGAGGGTGACACCGGCTCCCCGGAGGTCCAGGTCGCACTGCTCACCAAGCGCATCGCTGATCTGACCGAGCACCTCAAGGAGCACAAGCACGATCACCACTCCCGTCGTGGTCTGCTGCTGATGGTCGGCGACCGTCGTCGTATGCTTGATTACCTCAAGCGCGTCGACATCAACCGTTACCGCTCCCTGATCGAGCGTCTGGGTCTGCGCCGATAACATTCTTCCGCCCGAGCGTCACTATGGCGCCCGGGCGTTTTTGCATGACAGCCGAGTTCGAGGAACAGACAGTTTGAAAGCCCGAAGGTTTGGGGCGTACGAGGTCTAGAATCTAGAGATGAGGAAGCGGCGGAGGTAACGCCGCGTCACGCATGTAGGAATCGGTTGGAGTCCGCTGAAGAGGACTGCCGATAGTAGGTATCAAGAAAAAGAAAAACAAAGGAGGAACCCTATGGAGGGTCCCGAAATCAAGGCTGTTGAAGCCGTAATCGATAATGGTTCGTTTGGCAAGCGCACGCTGCGCTTCGAGACCGGTCGTCTCGCCCAGCAGGCGGATGGTGCCGTCGCCGCCTATCTTGACGATGATTCGATGATTCTGTCGACCACCACCGCCGGCTCCAGCCCGAAGGAGAACTACGACTTCTTCCCGCTGACCGTGGACGTCGAAGAGAAGATGTACGCCGCCGGCAAGATCCCGGGCTCGTTCTTCCGTCGTGAAGGCCGCCCGAGCTCCGAAGCCATCCTGGCCTGCCGCATCATCGATCGTCCGCTGCGTCCGCTGTTCCCGCACACTCTGCGCAACGAAGTGCAGGTTGTCGAAACCGTGCTCGCCGTTAATCCGGATGATGCTTACGACGTCGTCGCGCTGAACGCGGCCTCCGCTTCCACCATGATCTCCGGTCTGCCGTTCGAAGGCCCAGTCTCCGGTGTTCGTCTGGCTTTGATCGATGGCCAGTGGGTCGCCTTCCCGCGCTGGAGCGAGCGTGAGCGCGCTGTGTTCGAAATCGTGGTCGCCGGCCGCGTCGTGGAGAACGGCGACGTCGCCATCGCCATGATTGAAGCCGGTGCCGGCAAGAACGCATGGCACCTCATCTACGACGAAGGCCAGACCAAGCCGGACGAGGAAGTCGTTGCCGGTGGTCTTGAAGCCGCCAAACCGTTCATCAAGGTGATTTGCGAAGCCCAAGCCGAGCTGAAGAAGATCGCCGCGAAGGAAACCAAGGAATTCCAACTCTTCCCGGAGTACACCGAGGATCTGTACAACCGCATCGACGAGATCGCGCACGCCGACCTCGACGAAGCGCTGTCCATCGCCGAGAAGCTGCCGCGTCAGGATCGCATCCACGAAATCAAGGAAGGCGTGAAGGCCACTCTCGCGGAAGAGTTCACCGACATGGACGATGCCGAGAAGGACAAGGAAATCGGCAACGCCTTCAAGGAACTGCAGCGTCAGATCGTCCGCCGCCGCATCCTGACCCAGGATTACCGCATCGACGGCCGTGGCCTGCGCGATATCCGTACGCTGTCCGCCGAAGTGGACATCGTGCCGCGCGTGCATGGTTCCGCGCTGTTCCAGCGCGGCGAGACCCAGATTCTGGGCGTCACCACGCTGAATATGCTCAAGATGGAGCAGCAGATCGACGCGCTGTCCGGTCCGCAGTCCAAGCGCTACATGCACAACTATGAGATGCCGCCGTACTCCACCGGTGAGACCGGCCGCGTCGGTTCCCCGAAGCGCCGCGAGATCGGCCACGGCGCCCTCGCCGAGAAGGCCCTCGTGCCGGTGCTGCCGAGCCGCGAGGAGTTCCCGTACGCCATCCGTCAGGTGTCCGAGGCCATTGGCTCCAATGGTTCCACCTCCATGGGTTCCGTGTGCGCCTCCACGCTGTCCCTGCTCGCCGCAGGCGTACCGCTGAAGGCTCCGGTCGCCGGCATCGCCATGGGCCTTGTGTCCGGTGACGTCGATGGACAGCACATCTACAAGACGCTGACCGATATCCTTGGCGCCGAAGACGCCTTCGGCGACATGGACTTCAAGGTGGCTGGCACCTCCGAATTCATCACCGCCCTGCAGCTCGACACCAAGCTCGACGGCATTCCGGCCGACATCTTGGCGTCCGCTCTGCAGCAGGCCAAGGAAGCCCGCTCCACCATCCTCGAGGTCATCAACGAGTGCATCGACGGTCCGGCCGAGATGAGCCCGTATGCGCAGCGCATCATCACCACCAGCGTTCCGGTGGAGAAGATCGGCGAGGTCATCGGCCCGAAGGGCAAGATGATCAACCAGATCCAGGAGGAGACCGGCGCCGAGATCGCCATCGAGGATGACGGCACCGTGTTCATCTCCTCCGAAGGCGGCGAAGGCGCTGAGAAGGCCAAGCAGATCATCGACCAGATCGCCAACCCGCATGTGCCGGAAGCCGGCGAAACCTACAACGGCAAGGTCGTGAAGACCACGTCGTTTGGCGCGTTCGTGAACCTGACCCCGGGCACTGACGGCCTGCTGCACATCTCCCAGATTCGCAACCTGGCCAACGGCGAGCGTATCGACGCCGTCGAGGACGTGCTCAAGGAAGGCGACACCGTCGAGGTGGTCGTGCAGGGCGTCGACGATCGTGGCAAGATCTCGCTGGCTATTCCGGGCTTCGAGGATCAGGAATCCTCAGCTCCGCGCCGCGACCGTGGCGATCGCGATGACCGTCGTGGCGGCCGTGGACGTCGTGACGACCGTCGTCGTTCCGATGACCGTGATGACCGCGATTATGATGATCGTCCGCGTCGTCGTCGTTCCGATCGCGACGATGACCGCGACTACGATCGTGATGATCGTCCGCGTCGTCGTCGTTCCGATCGTGATGATCGTGACCGCGATTATGACCGTGATGATCGTCGTCGTTCCGATCGTGATGACCGCGATTATGATGATCGTCCGCGTCGTCGTCGTTCCGATCGTGATGATCGTGATCGTGACTATGATCGCGATGACCGTCGTTCCGACCGTCGTCGTGGTGGCCGTCGCGACGACCGCAACCCGCGTTACGCCGCCGACGAGAACTATGACGAGTACCGCGCCGATCGCGAGGAGCGCTCCGAGCGTCCGCGTCGCCGCGTGCGCCGCGACTTTGATCCGTTCGAAGACTGATGACACCTTCGCGCGGATTTCCCGCAGCATAAGATGATTATCTGAAAGGCCCGCCCCCCGTGGGGCGGGCCTTTCTGCATTCCGACACACTTGGCAAAACATGATGTCAATCGTTTTACGGGTGTATGCGCGCCGTGGAATGGTGCAGTCCTCATGAGAACATGATGGCAATAGAAACAACGAAGCAGAGAGGAAATACGATGATCGTAGCCATTATTATCGTCGTCATCATCGTTCTTGTGCTGTTGTGGGCAATGTCCGCCTACAACGGGCTGGTCACGCTGCGTAACCGGGTGAAGAACGGCTGGGCGCAGATTGACGTGCAGCTCAAGCAGCGTGCCGACCTCATTCCGAATCTGGTGGAAACTGTCAAAGGCTATGCTGCCCATGAATCCAACGTGTTCACGCAGGTGACGCAGGCTCGTGCCGGCGTCATCCAGGCTGCGCAAAGCGGTGATGTGCAGCAGCGCATCCAGGCCGAGAACCAGCTGAGCCGTGCGCTGGTGAACCTCCAGGCCACCGCCGAGGCATATCCGCAGCTGCAGGCCAACCAGAACTTCATGGATCTGCAGGGGCAGCTCAAGGGGCTCGAGGAGAAAATCGCCTACGCCCGCCAGTTCTATAACGATGTGGTGCAGAAGTACAACACCAAGATCGAGGTCGTGCCGACCAACATCATCGCCGGACTGTTCCACTTCGAGCAGGCGGCGTACTTCCAGGTTGACGAAGCGGACCGTCAGGCTCCGCAAGTCAAGTTCTGAACGTTTCCATACAAGAAAGGGGAGCGCTGACGAGGTGTGATGTCTTGCCAGCACTCCCTTTCCTGTATTACGGTCCGTTGACGCCGAGACCATGCGTTGGTGCTTGAGGACCCTTGAGAGAAAACAGAGATACCGCCGATGAATATCAGACGTACGTTGGTCAGTCTGCTGTCCACGATTGTGGTCACGTTGACGATGTTGGGCATCGTGCTCATCAATGCGCAGACCTCCGATGAGGAACCCGATTTAAGCTACCGCACGCTTGACTACGACGTGGCGGTGCAGAGGAACGGCGATCTCAAAGTCACGCAGCATATCGACATGAGGCTGAAGGACCGTGGGCGCGATTGGAAACAGATGTACCAGCGGTATACGCTGAAATCCAGCGATCTGACGAATATCGACGATATCAGCGTGAAGGACGTCACCAACAACGAAACGTACATCCACGGCAATTTTGCGTTTCCCGATAATGTCACCGATTGGAATGCCAGATACGCAGGTCAGTGGTACATCGTGGACGTCACTGAGGATGAGAACGATCCTCAGCCGTTCAATCCGCAGACCGATGGGTTAAGTGATGACGGTCAGGCCGACAAAACACTTGAAATCGGTTGGAATATTCCACAAACCGTATCCGAGGACAGTCTCAAATTCGATGTATCCATGACGCTGCATGGCGTGAGCACCGCCTATGACGACGTCGTCTCCTTCCAATGGGAGCCGTTCGGCGAGGAAAACCAGATCCCCATCGGTACGGTGACGGGCAAAGTCACATTCCCCAACGGCATTAACGGCAAGAATTCGTGGGCATGGCTGCACACCAAAAATACCTCCACCACGAACCGCGGCGATAATGGTTCCCTGATGTTCTCCGCCAATGATGTGCGCGCCGGCGACTATTTGGATGTCGTGGCCATGTTCGATGCCTCGCAAGCGCAAGGCGTGGCACGCACCAAGTCCGGCGCATACAAGCAACGGCTGATCGACGATGAAACCAAACAGGAACGGGAATGGAGGTCCAGTCAGCATACGAAGGCCGTCAAACGGGTGGCCGGCTGGATATTCGCGGCGTTGATCGGCATCGCGCTTGCCGTGGCGGCGCTGTATTTCGCCATCGTCAGCTTCCGCAAATCGCAATACAAGGGCGATATCGAATACTGGCGGGACCTGCCCGACCTGAGTCCGGCAGCCGCCGCGAAGATGGAGGACATCATGAGCGCATCCTCCTCGATATTCGGTTCCGGCAAGATCAAGAACGCCGACAAACTGGCCAACAGGCAGATGTCCGCCACGGTGATGTCGCTTGCCTCGAAAGGCGCGATCGCCATCTATCCGGGGCCGGTGGACCTGTATAACGGCATTGATTTGACCACGGCAAGCGCGGCTTCGGTGGCCGGCATGCTCGGTTCCAATGCGGCGTCCGCGCGCAAACTGAAGAAGACCAGCACCATCGCCATCATGCCGGTGGTGCATAACGACATCGGTTCGTTGCTGCTCAGTTCCTCCGAAAGAGCGGTGCTTGACATCCTGCTTAAAGCGTCATCGCGTCTGCATGATGCGCAGGTGTTCGATATGAAACAGATGAGCAAGGCCTTCAAACACTATTCGAGCGGTTACAAGCTGCTGGAAGCCTTCGACAACGCGTGTTCCACGGAATTCGATGACTTGCATGCCGTCAAGCCTATGGGATTGCTCAGCTATCTGTTCAGTGGGCTGGGTATTGCGTTCGCCTTCTTCATGGCGTTGAAATACGTGCAGGACGGCGAGCTCGCCGTGACATTGGTCGTCTGTGTTCCGGTGGCCGCGCTTTGCGCTTTCGCCGCAGCATACGGGAAACGCTATGTGCTGACCGATGAGGGGCAACGCTATGGCGGGCAGGTCGCCGGACTGAAACGCTATCTTACGGATTTCAGCGATTTCACCGACCGAGGCGTGCTCGACATGACGTTGTGGGGCCGGTACATGGTGTATGCCACCGCGTTCGGCATTTCCAAGAAGGCGATGGCCCAGCTAGCCAAAGCATATCCCGAAGTGGCCGATCCGCAGTGGCTGGATGAGCATGCCGGTACCTCGTACATGTACATGCCCCTGCGCTCCAGCAGCCTGCTTGGCGCATCCGTCGGCACGTCGCTTGGCGCCTCCACGATTGATCCGGCCGCATTCAGTGCGAATTTCGGCGATCTCGGTGCGCAGCTGAGTTCCAGTTTCGCCGATGTGCGCAGCACGATCTCCGCGGCGGCCTCATCCTCCTCATCCGGAGGTTCCGGAAGCTTCGGCGGTTCCGGTGGTTCCTTCTCCGGCGGCGGTTTCGGAGGATCGTCCGGCGGCTCCGGCGGCGGTTCGTTTGGAGGGCGATGACGATGTGGAAGGGATATGCGCGCGCGGCTGTGGGCGTGGTGGCGATCACCGTGGTGCTGTGCCTGTTCTCTTGGCTGTGGGTGTTCGGTTCGGATTCGCCGTATCTGAGCTACAACAGCATCGACTATCAGACCCAAGTTCTGTCCAATGGCGATCTGAAGGTACGGGAGCGGCTCGATTATCGGTTGCGTTCGCGCACGGACGATGACGGTGACACCAAGCCTTGGCGTCAGCTGTATTGGCAGTGCACGCTTGATTCCGCGAAGCTGACCGGCATTTCCGATGTCTCCGTGACCGATGTGACGGACGGCGTCACGTATCGGCAGACGAATCCCGTGGACGCATCCGATTCGGAGCGACAGGCCATCTGGGACGACGAGTACGCCAATACGTGGTACATCGCCGACGGCACCGCCGAAAACTCGTACGCCACAACGTACCGTTACGACAATGACGGCATGGGCGGATCGGATTCCGGAGCCTCCAAAACCGTGGAGCTCGGATGGAACATCCCCACCACCGTGGAACGGGACAGTCTCGTGTTCGACGTGGAGATGACCCTGCACGGCGTGAGCGCCGCGTACGATGACGTCTCCACCTTCCAATGGGAGCCGATATCGACGAAGAACGAGGTGCCCGCGCGCAAGGTGACGGGAACGGTGTCCTTTCCCGAAGGAGCCGACGGCAACACGACCTGGACATGGCTGCACACCGACAACGGCGCATCCGCCGTCAGCCATGCCTCGGACGGCAGCCTGCGGTTCACCCTCGACAACCTCAAATCCAACGAATACGTCAATGTGGTGGCCGCGTCTGACGTTTCTCTGACGCCGTCTGTGCAGCGCAAATCCTCCGGCGCATATCTGGGCACGCTGAAGGATCGTGAGACCAAACTGGAACGCAAGGCGCGTGGATCCAAACGGATCCACGCCATCCTGATGGTGCTCAGCTGGCTGCTCGCCATCGCGGGCGGCGTGCTGCTGTGCGCCGAAACCATCCGCAGACTGCTGCGGGCGGAAAACCGGGCTCGGTGCCACGGCGACGTCATCTATTGGCGTGACAAACTTCCCGTGGACGTGTCGGAGGCCGCATGGCTCAATGAGGTCCTCGAACGCGATTCAAAGAAGAGCGATTCCGCGGGGAATACGTTGGCGGCTCTTGCATTGGTGCTGGCGAAGAAGGGGATGATCGCCATCTATCCCGGTCCGCACGGATTCTACGATGGCGTCGACCTGCTTCACATGGATGCTGCGGAGCTGTCCCGCATCATCGGTTCCGACCGGAAAACCTTGAAGAAGGCCTCAACCACAAGCACCTTGGTCATTCTTCCCAAGGCGTTCGATGCCAAGACCCTTGCCGATGCGGGGCTGCATGATCCCGAGGCGAGGCTGCTCGACCTGCTGATCGCCGTATCCGAACGCGTCGGCAGCCGCGTCTTCGATCTCAGACAGATGAGGAAAGCCTGCACGAAATGGAAGCATGGAACCGAGCTGCTGCAGGATTGCGAAACGGCCCGGAAGGCTGGGATCGAACGTCTGGGCGTCACGCAGGACGGATTCTCGCTGTACGGCGTTTCCGCGGTGCTGACGGTGGTGCTCGGCGTCTGCGTCTGGCTGTTCAACGCATGGCAGGGTTATGCGGTCGCCGGTTATTGCATCGCGATTCCTTTGCTGCTGGTTGGCCTGTTCGTGCTGATGGCCGGCCCCCGGCAGGTGCTGACGGACAAGGGTCGGGAATACGCCGGCAAATGCCTGGGACTCAAACGTTACATGCTGGACTTCTCCGATTTCCGGGACCGGGACGCTTCCGATCTGGCGCTATGGGATTGGTATCTGATCTACGCGACGGCGTTCGGCATCTCCGACAGATTGGCGCGTGAAATGGCTAAGGCCTATCCGCAGCTGGAGGACCGGCAGTGGCTTGATGAGCATGGCAGCGGCACGCTCTGGTATTGGACGTATGCGCTTGGCTCTGGGAATTCTTTCTCCGATACGTCCTCTGTCTCGGCCGGCGGATGGTCGTCCGGCTTCAGCGCTTTCTCCGGCTTCTCGGATTTCGGGTCGCAGATCTCGTCCGGATTCTCGGATATTTCCTCCACGATTTCGTCCGCGGGGTCGGACGGTTCCGGTGGCTTCGATGGCGGCGACGGCGGTTCCGGCGGCGGTTCGTCGGGAGGCCGATGAGATGCGTGGCGCGCGGCGCAAACGGATACGTGGGATATGAGATAAGAAAGGTGGCGATATATGGATAAGGACCGTGTCAAAGGAGGCATCGTCGCCGCGATTGTCGCGTTTGTGGCGGTGGTCGCCGTGGTGCTTGTGGCGTTCTTCGCATCCGGCGACGAGGCGGATCTGAGCTGCCGTTCCGTCGATTTCGACGCCCAGCTGCAAAGCAACGGCGACATCAGATTCACGGAGCATCTGGACTACCAGCTGAAGGAGCGCAAGGACGACGACGGCGATGCCAAGCCGTGGAAACAGCTGTACGTCACCTTCAAACTGCGCAACCAGGATCTGACGAACATCACCGACATCGCCGTGACGAACGCCTCCACGGGCGAGGAGTACACGCAGATCGATCCGAAGCTGCCGAACGGCATATCCGACAGCGAATGGAACACAGAGTATGCGGGGCACTGGTACATCGCCGACACCACGTACGGTTCCAACTATCCGCAGCCGTTCCATTCCGATACCGACGGACTCAACCCCAATGGTTCGGGGGATGAGCGGAACATCGAAATCGGCTGGAACATCTCCGCCACCGTCAAGCAGAGCAGCCTCAGATTCGATGTGTCGATGACGTTCCATGACATGGCCACACAGCATGACGACGTGACAGGCCTCCAATGGGAGATGTTCCCCGAAGACAACCCGGTGCCGGTCGGCAAGGTCACCGCCACCGTGCGCTTTCCCAAGGGCGTCGGCTCCGACGATTCATGGGCGTGGCTGCATACCGAGGCCACATCCCAAACGTCGCGCGACGCCGACGGCACATTGCATTTCACCGTCGACGACCTGCGTACCGAACAGTACGTCGATCTCGTTGCGGCGTTCGGCAACGATGGCGCGGACGGCGTCGAACGCGTCGAATCCGGCGATTACCTGGATGAGCTCAAATCGACGGAGGCTGGCAAGGAGAAGCAGTGGCGGGACAGCCAGCGGAACAAGGCGCGATTGACCGTCGCCGGCTGGCTGGTCTGCCTCGTGCTGGGCGTGCTGTGCTCCGTGCTGGCGATCCGCGGCACGCTCTCCTCGAATCGTGAGGCCACCTATCGCGGCGGTATCGAATACTGGCGCGAACGTCCGCAGGTCAGTCCCGCGTCCGCCGCGCATCTGATTGACGTGGTGGATGACGCCAAGGGGGAGCGGTCGTCGCGTGCCTTGACGGCGACAGTGCTGGCGCTGGTGGTCAAGAAGGCGCTCACCGTGTATCCGGGGCCGTCCAGCCTGTATCGGGGCATCGATCTGAGCCGGGCGAACGCGGCGGATATGGCGCGCATGATCTCCTCCGACCAAAACCGTGCCAGCGCCGCATCGACCACCACCACGCTGGTGATTCTGCCGGATGCGTTGTCTCACAGGGAGACCTTGGGGCTGAGCCGTTCCGAGGACGCCTGCCTGCAGCTGCTGATCCGCATCTCCGCGCGGGTGGGCTCCCCGGTGTTCGACTTCAACCAGATGGAGACCGCCTGCTCCGATTGGGAGAACGGCTATCAGGAGATGGAGCATTTCACCAATGCGTGCGACATCGAATTCCTGAAGCTGAACGCGGTCAGGAGCACCAGCGGACTGTGGCTGTCGATGGGCATCCTTTCCATAGTCGTCGGCCTGGCCGGAGCGCTGCTCAACGCCACCGGCAACATTGCGGCGGCGTTGTGTCTCGGCGTCCCGTTCGTCTGCATCGGCGCGTTCTGCTTGGCCACCGGGCGCAAGGAGGGGATCACCGAATCCGGGCAGACCTATGCGGGCGAGTGCCTGGGGCTCAAGCGCTATATGGAGGATTTCTCCAACTTCTCCGATCGCGGTGCGCTTGATCTGGTGATGTGGAACTGGTATCTGGTGTACGCGGCCGCCTTCGGCATCTCCGACAAGGTGGCACGGGAGTTCGCCAGGGCGTACCCCGAGGTCAACGATCCGCGATGGCTTGATACGTATGGTTACGATTCCCTCGGATATTGGACGTGCCGTTCCCGTGCGTGGGGTGGGCCGACCGGCATGGGAGGCATGTCCAACCCATTCGGCGGAACAGGGTTCATCGGAGGCATCGGCGATATCGGCTCCCAGCTGAGCTCCGGCTTCGCGTCGGTCAGCTCCACGATTGCCGCGGCGGCGCCGTCGTCTTCGTCGGGCGGTTTGGGTGGCTCCGGCGGCTCCTTCTCCGGCGGCGGCTTCGGCGGAGGCGGTGGAGGCGGCGGTGGCGGCGGCCTCGGCGGCCGCTGAGCCACGTCACCGTCCCGTGGCGCGTGAAGCCACATGCGCAGCCATCGAATGGTTGTCCGATAGAACGATCATTCGACAGGATGGTAAGGAAAGCCTGCCTTTCGCCCATGGCGATTGGTAGGCTTTTCCATTGGATCAAGAACCCGGGCAAGAACTTGGGATCGGACGCGTCCGGCTTGGACATGCCGCCGTGGCGCGCCTTGTCGCGAAGGAGAGAATATGACGCTGTTCCGCAATCTCGGACCGTTCCACACCACCGCCATCGGCCACGGCGAGATGCCGCTGACCATCGAAAACAATCGTGGACACGACGTAGGCATCGAAACCCTGCACGCCTCGCTGGACGCCGGCTGCCGCCACATCGACACCGCGTGGGCCTACTACACTCCCGGCGAGGAGGAGCAGACCGGCGAGAAGCTGGTGCGCGAGGCTCTGGAAACCTGGAAGGGACCACGCGACGAGGTCACCGTGGCCACCAAGGTGGGTCTGCGCCGCGCATGGGACGGCGACAAGCCGATCTGGCCGCGCGATGGCAAGCCGGAGCATCTCATCGAATACGGCAAGCAGTCCGCGCAGGCGCTCGGCGTCGATTCGATCGACCTGCTCTACCTGCACCGCCATGACCCGGAAGTGCCGTACAACGAGTCGTGCGAAGGCATCAAGGCGCTGCTCGACCAGGGTGTCGCGCAGTGGGCAGGCGTGTCCAATGTGAGCATCGAACAGCTCAAGATCGCGCAGGAGATTCTCGGTGACAAGCTCGTTGCCGTGCAGAACCAGTATTCCCCGATCCACCTGGAAACCCAGGACACGTTGGAATACTGCGCCAAGGAAGGCCTCGCCTTCGTGTGTTGGAGCCCGCTCGGCGGCTATCGCCACCCGTACGACGAGCACCTGTTCGACCCGTTCCGCGAGGTGGCCGCCAAGCATGGCATGAGCTATCAGCGTGTGGTGCTGGCCTGGGAGCTGGCCAAGGGCGACCACATGTTCGTGATCCCCGGCGCGCACCATCCCGAAACCATCCTCGATTCGCTCAAGGCGGACGAGCTCGAACTCAGCCGCGAGGAGCTTGCCTTCCTCGGCTGAAATGGGCTGTGATGTGATGCGGGCGGCGTCTACAGCACCGCGAACGCGAAGTCGGCGAGCAGCTTGACGCCGTAGAGCATCACCACCACGCCGCACACGCGGTTCATCGCGGTGACGATCCTCGGGCTGAACCTGTGGCTGAACAGCGAGACCAGCAGGGTGACGCCGAAGAACCACAGCGCCGAAGCGGTCTCCACGCCGGTGATGAACGGCGTGGACTGGCCGACGGTGAGCGTCGCGCTGAACGCTCCGAGCATAAGAGTGCCGTCGATGATGGCCTGCGGATTGCACCACGTCACCACGCCCGCGGTGACGATGGTGTGCAGCAGCCCGTTGCCGCCGACCTTCGCACCGATGCGTTGCGCGAGTCCCTGCGGTTTCGGATTTTGAGGATTCTCTTGTGATTGCGGGCTTTGCGCGTCGCCGCCTTTACGGGGGAACAGCAGTCCGGCACCGATCCGGATGACCACTAGGCCTCCCACGGCGAGCACGCCCAGCTTCAGCCACGCATGATCCTGCATAAGCCTGCCGACGCCGAAGAAGCAGGCCAGCGACAGCGATGCGTCGAAACACAGCACGATCAGCGCGGTCAGCAGCGCGCGACGGCGCGGCTTGGTGAGCGCCGAATCGATCACGAAAAGATTCTGCATGCCGATCGGCGCCACGTACGCCAATCCCAATGTCAATCCCTGGAAAAAGAATCCCATGCTCGCCTCGTATTCCGTCCAAACATATTTGGCTGGTTGTTATCAACCCAACCAAAACCAACCAAATCGATGGTTTTGCGATTGACGCATATCTGCAATCGCATATAAAACAATGTAACCAGTGTCATATTGTATAGTGGCTGCTATAATGGGCAACCAGCCAAAAAACGAAGTTTGGCTCAACCAAACGTGGAAAGCAGTGATATAAGGAACGATATGGCACGCATCGCACCGCTGAACATCGGCTGGAAGCCGGACCGGGACGCCGACAAACCCGTCACCGAGCAGATTGTCGACTACATGTGCGAGCAGGTGCAAAGCGGCAATTGGCCGATCGGCTCGCGTCTGCCGTCGCAGCGTGCGCTCGCCGACTGGTTCGGTGTGAATCGTTCCACCGTCATCGCGGCCATCAACGAACTGTCCGACTACGGCATCGTGGAGGGTCGACATGGCGCGGGCACCAGAATCGTCAGCAACACGTGGTCGCTGATGCTGCCGGGCGCGCCCGACTGGGCCGATTATGTGGATTCCGGCTTCTTCAAGGCCAACAACGACACCATCCAGGCCATCAACCGTTACGAATTCACGCCGGGCATGACGCGCATCGGCACCGGCGAGCTCGATCCGAGGCTGTTTCCGAAGGCCATGTGGCGCCAGGTGCTCGGCGAGGCGGCGGACGAGATCGACTCGCTTGGCTATCCGCCGCCCGAAGGCCTGCCCGAGCTGCGCGAGGCCATCGCGGCGCATATGCGCGCCACAGGCGTCGACTGCACGGCCAGCCAAGTGCTGGTCACGTCCGGCGCGCTGCAGGCCTTGCAGATGATCTCTGTGAGCCTTCTGCCGGCCGGCACCACCGTGTACGCGGAATCCCCGAGCTACATCAAATCGCTGCAGGTGTTCCAATCGGCGGGCATGCATTTGGAAGGCGTGCCGATGGACGACGACGGACTGGACGTGCGCGCGTTGCGGAATCTGCTGCTGGAACGGCAGGGGATGGCCGCGGTCGCGTCAGCCGACCATCTGCCGTCGCGTGACGTCCGCGGCCGCAGGGGCAACGCGATCCTGTACACCATTCCGACCAACCACAATCCGACCGGCGTCACCATGAGCGAGCAGCGCCGAAGCGAGCTGATCGAGCTTTCCGTGGCCAACCGACTGCCGATCATCGAGGACGGAGCCTACCGCGACCTGTACTTCGGTGCGCGCCCGCTGCCGTCGCTGAAGGCGCTTGACGAAACCGGCATGGTCGTCACGCTCGGCAGCGCGTCCAAATCGCTCGCCCCCGGCCTGCGCATCGGCTGGCTGGTCGCGGCCGAGCCGATCGTGCAACGGCTCGCCGACGTGAAGATGCAGATGGATTACGGCGCGAGCGCGCTGAGTCAATGGACGTTCGCACGATTCCTGTCGAACGGCATGTACGACGAATACGTCGACGGGCTGAAACGCGAGCTGCGTCGTCGACGCGATCGCGCGCTCGAAACGCTTCAGGCGAAGCTGGGCGGGCGCGCCCATTGGAATGTGCCGGACGGCGGCTTCTACATCTGGCTCACCTTCGACCAGCCGATGCGCATGGGACGCCTGTTCCAGCTGGCCGCAGAACGGGGCGTGCTGCTCAATCCCGGCGACATCTACGATTTCGCCGCCGACAACTCCCTGCGCCTGAGCTACTCCTACACCACTGCGGAGGAGTTCGCCGACGCAGTGGGTACGCTCGCCGACATCGCGTGTGGCATGTGACCCGGGATCCGGGCGCATCCGCCTGTCCCGTGAATCTACGACAATATCTGATGGTCTTTTACGAGTAAGAGGAACATCCGTGCAAAGAAGAAACAAGCCTGAAGTACTGGCCCCCGCAGGTAATCTGAGGGGCCTTAAAACCGCGGTCGACTACGGCGCGGACGCCGTCTATTGCGGCGGCAAGGCATTCGGCATGCGCAGCGCGCCGAAGAACCTGAGCCTCGAGGATTTCGAGGAGGGCAGCCGGTATGCGCACGAGCGCGGCGCCCGTGTGTACGTCACCTTCAACGTGCTGCCGCGCAACAACGAGGTGGAAGCCATGCGCGAATATCTCGGCAAATTGAAGGACACCGGTGTGGACGCGCTGATCGTCTCCGACATCGGCGTGATGCTCATGGCCAAGCAGGTGGCTCCGAACCTCGAACTGCACGTGAGCACGCAGGCCGGCGTCACCAACTACCAGGCCGCCAACGCGTTCTACGAGTTGGGCGCGCGCCGCGTGGTGCTGGCCCGTGAAATGGATTTGCAAGCCGTGCGAGACGTCCGCGCGCGCATCCCCGACGACCTCGACATCGAATGTTTCGTCCACGGCGCCATGTGTATGGCCTTCTCCGGACGCTGCCTGTTCTCCAACTATCTGACCGGACGCGACGGCAACCATGGCGAATGCGCGCAGCCGTGCCGCTGGAAGTATTCCATCGTGGAGGAGAAACGCCCCGGTCGGTATTTTCCGATCGAACAGACCGCGGAAGGCGCGTACCTGTTCAATTCGCAGGACATGAACATGCTCGCCCACATCGACGACCTCATCGATTCGGGCGCGACGAGCCTCAAAATCGAAGGCCGTTCCAAGAGCGCCTACTACATCGCGGCCATGACCAACGCCTACAAGACGGCCGTCAACGAGTACATGATCCAGCGCGGCTTCGAGGACGCCGACGGCAACGAGCTGAAGCCCTTCCATGACCGCGTGATCCGCCCCGGCGACCCAGACTACGGCAAGCCGGAAACCGAGGACGCGATCATGGCCAACGCCGATGGGGCGTTCGCCGGCAAACCCGACCTCGACGCTATGCCCGTCGGCGGCGCCTCGTCCGGCAACATCGCCATCGGAGAGCCGGACAACCTGAGCTACCATGCGCGCAGCACCCGTCGCAAGTCGAACACCGCGGCCGAGATCCTGCCTGAAGGCTGGCATCATGCGGGCGTGCGCCCGGCACCGCACGTCAAGCTGCCCGACTGGCTGCTTGAGGAACCCGACAAGGTGGCGCACCGCGACTACTCCACCGGCTTCTACTATCCGGAGCACAAGGTGAAGCAGAGCACCGACCGCTCCGCCTACTTCCGTGCATGGCTCGTAGTCGGCGAAGTGCTGTCCTGGAGCCCGGAGGACGGCGGCCGCATGACCATCATGAGCCGCAACAAGATCGAAGCCGGACAGGAGGTCGAATTCGTGCTGCCCGGCGCCGCGCCCTTCTCCTACACCGTTCCGGCGGGCGGCTTCCGCGACGCCGATGGACACTGGGTGGAGGCCATCAACAACCCGGCGCACGTCTTCTCCATGCCATGCCCGCGCGAGGTGCCGGTCAACGCAGCTATCCGGTCGCGCACGAAGAAGCCGACGATGAAAGCCGAATGAGCGGACGGACGAAATCGGGGCTGACGGCCCGCCAATCGCCGAAAATCCTTCAAACCGCAGAAAAACCAAGGAAAGCAAGACATGAGCAGCACACAATACGATGACGCGATTCTCGATTCCAACGCCATCGACCCCACCGACAAGCATGGCAACCCGATTCCGGTGACCATCCCGATCATGCTGGCACCGGGCATCAAAGTGGTGTACACCACCCGTCTCGGCGGCACCAGCGAAGGCGATTTCGCGCATTTCAACCTCGGTGGCAAGTCCGGCGATGATCCGGAGCATGTGCTCGCCAACCGTGTGGCGCTCGCCGGCGTGCTCGGTGCGAAGATCAGCCTCATCAGCCAGGTGCATTCCGGCGACGCGGTGGACGTGGACGAATCGTTCACCATTAACAAGCCGTTCGGATTCGACGTGTCCGGCACGAAGAGCGGAGCGGAATCCGGTGCGGAGGACGCGGACGACGCGCCTGCCGACGGTTCCGAGGATGAGACCGAGCCGACCGTCATCGAAGCCGACGGCCAGGTGACATCCCGCAGGCATGTGGCGCTCGGCATGTTCGCCGCCGATTGCCTGCCGGTGCTCATGGCCGACCCTGAAGCCGGCATCATCGGCGCCGCGCATTGCGGACGTCGCGGCCTGCAGAAAGGCGTGATCGGCGCCACCGTCGAGAAGATGGTAGCCAAAGGAGCCAAGACGGAACGCATCGTCGCCACGCTCGGTCCGCGCATTTGCGGCGATTGCTACGAGGTGGGCGGAGACATCGCGGACGAATTCGATGCGCAGTTCCCGGGAACCTTCACGCTGAGCCGCTTCGGCCAGCCGGGCATCGATATCGCCGCCGCCGCGCTGCAGGAGCTCGCCAAGGCGGGCGTGCCGGCCGACAACGTCGTATCCTCGCGTCCTCGCGTCAACGCGGCCACGCAGTATCTGTCGGAGGATGAGGAACTGGCCGGCATCTGCGCCGCCGATGGTGAGGGCGATGCGCAACTCGCCGAACGTTTTAACAAGATCCGCCGCAGCCTGTGCACGTACGAGAATCCGCTGTGGTTCTCGCATCGCCGTGCTTCGCTTGCCGGGAAAACACACGAAGGGCGCATGCTGGCGCTGATCGTGCGCGAATAATCGAATATCGCAATCATCGAACAAACATCGAAAACGGAAAAACCGAAGGGGCGGAGTGATGCAGGAACAGAGAATGCCGGTCGTGGCCGTGGTACTGGCCGCGGGATTCGGCACGCGATTCGACGAGGACAATCCCAAGCAGCTGGTGTCGTTGGGCGGCAAGCCGATCGTCTGCTGGAGCATCGAGGCGTTCGAGAACAACGACCGGGTCAGCGACATCATCGTCGTGGTCAACGACCGTGTGGAGGAGACGGTGAGCGAGCTCATCGACCAGGCCGGCTACGCCAAGGTGCGCGCCATCGTCCCCGGCGGCGCCGAACGCGTGGACAGCACGCTTGCGGCACTGGACCTGCTCAGGCAATCCGGCATCCCGTCCGATGCGAAGGTGCTTATCCACGACGGCGTGCGGCCGTTCGTCGAGCAGCGTTCCATCGACGGCTGTATCGACGCGCTGGATCGGTTCAACGCGGCCACCGTGGCGTTCGCGTCCACTGACACGATTCTGCTCACGAAGGATCTGGGCGACCGCAAGGTGGTCGGATCCGTGCCTGACCGTCTGGACGCCTACCGCGCGCAGACCCCGCAGGCCTTCCGTTTCGGCACCATCGTCAAAGCGTACGAACTGGCCTCGGCCGACCCTGATTTCCATCCGACCGACGACACGCGCGTGGTGGTGGACTATCTGCCGGACGAGCCGGTGGCCATCGTGGAAGGCTCCGAAACGAACCTCAAGATCACCACGCCGTCCGATATGCCGATAGCAGAAGGTATCGCGAACAGCCTCGACCCCGAACACGTCAAGGAGGCTGCCAAGGCGCGCATGCACGAGGTGTTCGCCGAGGCGTTCTCGCAGATGCACGGCCACGGATTCGGTCGCTGAACCGGTTACTGAATCGTACTGACTCGTCTGGTGGCGTGCTGCGCGGCGCGTCCGCCATGCGGCATCACGTACCGCCACGTACACTGGAAAACATGCAGCAGATCAACATCGTCATCTCCGGTTTCGCGCCATATGAAGGCGTCGACGTCAATCCGGCCGTGCTCGTGCCGGCGGCGGTCGCCAGGCAATGGGCGGATCCGGCGATGTCGCAGGCCGTATCGGAAGACCTGCTGCAGGACGTTTCCATCGCCGTCACCAATGTCACGCTGCCGGTGAGCTTCGCCAACGCGTGGCCCACCCTGCTGAAGGCCATCGAACAGACCAAGCCGGACATCGTCATCGCCACCGGGCTCAAACGCACGTCCCGAGGCATCCTGCTGGAACGATGCGCCACGAATCTTATGGACGCGGCCAGGCCGGACGCGGACAATGTGATTCCGGAGCGGCGCCCCATCGATCCGAACGGGCCGGCCGCGTATTGGACGCGTCTGCCGTTGCGGTCGATTCTGCGCGATTTCGCCAAGCATGAGATTCCCGCGACGTTGAGCTCCGACGCCGGCACATTCGTCTGCAATTCGCTGTTCTACCATTTGCTGGATTGGTCGGCATCGCAACCGAAGCGTATTCTGTCGGGTTTCGTTAGCCTGCCGATCGTCAACGAACGTCCGCATGAGCGCGGTCTGTCGGTCGAACAGCAGACGGCCGCGGTCGACGACGTGCTGCGCGAATCCGTGCGATATTTCCTGCAGCCGTCATCGGGGGATATCCTGCTCGGCTGAGTGGTTGCGGCATGCCGTGCCGACGGACATGGCGGCCCATCCTTTCCCTGCCCCCTTTTCGAACGTTTTCTGTACTCTCTGTGAGAATAATGCGTTCTGTCTGCGTGGCGTGCATAGACTGAGTTAAAGTACAGAGCGAGTATGCGCGGCCAAATGCGCGAGACAAGGGAATTCGTGAAAGGAAAAGGGCATGGTTGAGCAGTTCCCAATCGTGTTGAGGGGGTATGACAAGGACAGGGTCGACGAGGCGTTCGCCTCGGCGCAGGAGACGGTGAACCGCCTGCGTGAGCAGGTCAAGGCCGACGACCAGACCATCCTTGAGCTGCAGGCGCAGCTGCAGGAGGAGAAGAACAAGAAGTCCTCACCGAAGTCCTTCGCCTCCCTCGGCGCCAACGCTCAGCAGATGCTCGCCAGCGCCGAACAGACCAGCGCCGAACTGCTTGAACGCGCCAAGAAGGACGCCACCGCTGCGCGCGCCACGGTGCAGCTGCAGGCCGAAACGCTGCTGAACAACGCCAAAATCGATTCCAAGCGCATGATGGACGACGCCAAAGCCAAATCCGCCGACATTCTCGGCAAGGCCAAGGAGGAATCGGACAAGCTGCGTGCCAGCGCCCAGCATGAGGTGGAGCAGATGCGCAGCGAGACGCAGAAGGCCGTGGTCGCCCAGCGTCAGACCGTGGATTTGGAACTGACCAATTCCCGTGAGGAGCACAATAAGCGTCTCGCCGCCGAACGCGCCAAGCAGGAGCGTGAGATCTCCGACATGCGCGCCGAGGCGACCAGCAAGATCGCCGAACAGCGCAAGAGCGCCAATGAGGAGATCTCCCGTCTGAAGAGCGAAACCAACGACCAGATCGAATCCGCGCTTGCGGAAGCCAACAAGAAGCTGGCAGACGTGCGCGAGCAGGTGTCCAAGATGATGACCGACGCGCAGCGTCGTGCCGCCGAGATCACCGATGCCGCCAAGTCGAAGGCGCAGGAGATCACCGACGAGGCCGAAGTGCACCGCACCCAGACCATGAGCCAGGTCAATGCCGAGGTGGAGCAGATCCGCGCCGACATCTCGAACCAGCAGGACGAGGCCACGAAGAAGGTCAACGAGCTGCTCACCGATCTGAACGAGCGTCGTGAGGCCGCCAAGAAGCAGGCCGACGAGCTGACGTCCAAGGCCCAGACCATCCGTGACGAGGCCGAGACGTACGCCAAGAGCAAGCGCGAGGAGGCCGACACGAACGCGGCGAGCATCCTTAAGCAGGCCACCGAGGACGCCGACGAGCAGATCAATGAGCGTCGCGAGGCCGCCAAGAAAGAGATGGAAGGCATCCAGAAGCGCATCGCCGACCTGCAGGCTCGAGAATCGCAGATCACGCAGCGCGTCACCGAGCTGCGCGCCATGTTCGCCAACGCCTTCTCCGGCTTCGGCGCAAATGGCCTGTCTGTGGTCAATGCCGTCGACGAGGGCGCCGCGTCCGAAGACGTGCAGTCCGCCGACGAGGCGCAGAACGAGGATGGGCAGTCGCAGGATGTGGCTGCGGATGCGGACGCTGTGGACTTCGACGCCGCGGACACGACGGTGGATTCGTCCGTGGACGAACAGTTCGTTTCAGATGATGACAACCAGGAGGAATCTGATAATGACTGACATCACGCCATTGAGCGGTGATGAATTGAACAAGCTCGTCGATGATTTCGAGGCGAGCGAGCATAATCGCATGGCCATGAACGCCGTCACGGCGGCCGGCATCGACAAGGTGGCGCGCAACTACGACCGCGCGCGTCTGATGCAGCGCCGCTTCTCCACCGTCGTGGATAATGGCACCGTCACCCATCAGGACCGTTCCGGCCGCTGCTGGCTGTTCAGCTCGCTGAACGTGGCTCGTTTCGTGGCCAAGCGGAACATGGGTCTCAAGGAGTTCGAGTTCTCCCAGAACTACGCCATGTATTATGACAAGCTTGAGCGCGTCAACTACTTCCTGAAGGATGTGGCCGCGCTGGTGCGCGCGGGCGAGCCGTCCGATTCGCGTCTGATGCAGCATCTGCTCGCCGACGTGATGGGCGACGGCGGCCAGTGGACCATGGCCATGAACGTCTACAAGAAGTACGGCGCGGTGCCGAAGGATCTGTATCCGGAGACCGAGTCGTCCAAGAACACCGGCGAGATGAACACGCAGCTGCGCCGCATGCTGCGCACCGCCGTGGCGCATATGTACGCCGATCCGTCCTCGATTGACGGCATCATCGCCGAAGCCACCGCCGCCGGCCATCGCATTCTGACGATCCACTTGGGCGAGCCGCCGAAGAGCTTCGACTGGGAGTGGACCGACAAGGATGGTGAATTCCACCGCGACGGCGAGATCACGCCGGTCGAGTTCTGGAAGAAGTACGTCGGTTCCGCCGATTTGGAAAGCTATGTGTGCCTCGTGGACGATCCGCGCCGCGAGCATGCCAAGGGCAGGAAGATCGGCATCGAGCACCTGGGCAATGTGGCGGGCGGCGACCCGACCGAATACCTCAACGTACCGAACCAGCTCATGAAGGATTGCGCGCGCCGCATTCTCGAGGAGCAGGGCATTCCGGTGTGGTTCGGCGCCGATTGCCATCCGATGATGGACCGCGTGAACGGCGCGTGGGCCACCGACCTGTTCGAATATGGCCGCGTGTACGATGTCGATTTCGATCTGGACAAGGAAGGTCGCGTACGTTTCGGCGATTCCGCGATGAACCACGCGATGGCTTTCGTCGGCGTGGATGTGGCGGATGACGGCCACACCACCCGTCGTTGGCGTGTGGAGAACTCTTGGGGCGACAAGATCGCCGACAAGGGCTATTTCACTATGAGCGACGACTGGTTCACCGAATACGTCTACGAGGTCGCTGTCCCGAAGGCCCTCCTCCCCGACGAATGCCTCAAAGCCCTAGAATCCCCCGCCCAAATGCTCCCAGCATGGGATCCGATGGGCGCATTGGCCAAATAGCGCGCGAAGCGCGCGCTGGCCAATACGCGCCGAGCGTTAAGCGGGAGCCCGGTGGGCTCTCGTAGCGAGGGGAAACGCCGTGAGGCGTTTCCTGGGTCCGCAAGGCCCCGTTGTTTTGGCGTCGCTCATTGCCAAAACGCTAATAACAATCCAAAAACAACGCCGACTACACACTGGAATCGATTCCACCATGCAGTCGGCGTTTTCCATATTCCGGTCACATCCATTAAGGTAACTTCGGTAATGTTCGATGCCTTACTGGGTGCAATGGCAGGGGAGGAATGGAAGCGATGGCAGGTCTTCGCGGTCCGGATAGTTCGAAGGATGCGCAGTTGTTGGATGAGCGCGCCGTGTTTCCGGAGACCGTGGATGTCAATATCCGGCAGCTAGACCCGATTCCCGCGCCCCGATATTTCCTTAAGGAGCTTCCGCTCACCGACGAGATGAGCGATCTGGTTCTGAAGTCCCGTCAGGAGATCCGCGACGTGCTGCACGGCCGCGACGATCGTCTGCTGGCCATCGTCGGCCCATGCTCGATCCACGATCCCAAGGCGGCGCACGAGTACGCCGAGAAGCTGGCCGACGTCAAGAACGAGCTTGAGGATCGTCTGGTCATCGTCATGCGCGTGTATTTCGAGAAGCCGCGCACCACCATCGGCTGGAAGGGTCTGATCAACGATCCGGATCTCGACGGCCAGTTCAACATCCGCAAGGGCATGTTCCTGGCACGCAAGGTGCTCACCGACGTGTTGGGGCTCGGCCTGCCCGCGGCCACGGAATGGCTTGATCCGATCACCCCGCAGTACATCTGCGATCTGATCAGCTGGGGCGCGATCGGCGCGCGCAACACCGAAAGCCAGGTGCATCGCGAGCTGGCGTCCGGCATGTCCATGCCGATCGGCTTCAAGAACGCCACCGACGGTTCCATCAAGCCGGCCGCCGATTCATG
Organism: Bifidobacterium ruminantium DSM 6489; assembly: GCF_000770925.1. GTDB lineage: Bacteria > Actinomycetota > Actinomycetes > Actinomycetales > Bifidobacteriaceae > Bifidobacterium > Bifidobacterium ruminantium. The sequence goes on from NZ_JDTK01000002.1 coordinate 66,078, forward strand.
CTATGCGGCCGCCTTCGAGCATCATTTCCTGTCCATCAATCTCGACGGACGCGTGATCTCCGCGGAAACCAAGGGCAATCCCGACTGCCATCTGGTGCTGCGCGGCTCCTCGCACGGTCCGAATTGCGATGCCGCCTCCGTGGCGCAGGCGCTGGCCGATCTCAAGGTATCCAAGGCGTCTGGGCCGAGCGAACATGGTCTGATCATCGATGCGGCACACGGCAATTGCGGCAAGAACGAGGTACGTGAGGCCGAAGTGGTCGAGGAGATCGCCGCGCGCATAGCAGCCGGCGAGCCGGGAATCCTCGGCGTCATGATGGAAAGCTTCCTCAAGGCGGGCAACCAGAAGCCGGCTCCGCTCGACCAGCTCGAATACGGCAAATCCATCACGGACGCCTGCGTGCCGTGGGATCGCACCGAGCAATTGCTGCACACGCTTGCCGACGCGGTCGATGCGCGTCGCCGTCTCGCCGCCTGATTCGATTTTTCGGCGGTAGGGATATTTCGAACGCCGGAAAGCCGGGAATACGGAGGTTCTGCACCGCCATTGCTATCCTTGGGATGGAATACGGACCAAGGAGAGCAAGACCATGCAGCAGCAGCTGAACACGCCTGAGGATCTTCGCGCGATCAAACAGGCCATGGACGAGGGCAAGAATCCGCTGGTGGAGACCGATGTGCCGCGTTGGGAGGATCAGGTCGGCATCAGCCGCATCGTGAACCGCCGTGTGCTGGAATTCGAAGTGCTGCCCACTCCCGCCCAAGTGCTGGGCGATCTGCCTTTGAGCGCCGATGCCCGTGATCTCGTCGCCTACTCGCGTGATGAGATTCGCGCCTGCCTGTATGGCCAGGACGACCGGCTGCTGGTGATCGTCGGTCCTTGTTCCGTCCATGATCCGAAGGCCGCGCTCGATTACGCGCGTCGGCTGGCCGCGCTGAAAAAAGAGCTGGACGGCGAATTGCTCATCGTCATGCGCGTGTATTTCGAGAAGCCGCGCACCACGGTCGGTTGGAAGGGTCTGATCAACGATCCCGACATCGACGGCAGCTGCAACATCAAAAAAGGCCTGCTTTTGGCCCGTCGCACACTGCTCGGCGTGCTTGACGAGGGATTGCCCGCGGCCACGGAATTTTTGGAACCGACCAGTCCGCAGTACATTTCCGATGCGGTCAGCTGGGGCGCGATCGGCGCGCGCAACACCGAAAGCCAAGTGCACCGGCAGCTCGCGTCCGGCCTGTCCATGCCAATCGGCTTCAAGAATGCCACCGACGGCTCCATCAAAGCCCCGACCGATTCATGTTTCGCGTCCGCCCAGCAGCACACGTTCTTCGGCATCGACCATCTTGGCCGCGCCGCCGTGGTCAAGACGCTCGGCAATCCCGACTGCCACGTGGTGCTGCGCGGCTCCTCGCACGGCCCCAACTACGATGCGGATTCCATCGCCAAAGCCATGGACACCATCCGTGCGGAAATGCCGACCGATTCCGCCGCGGCGCACGGTCTGATCGTGGATTGTTCCCATGGCAACTCCGGCAAGGACGATCATCGCCAGGCCGAAGTGGTGCGTGACATCGCCGGACGCATCGCGGCAGGGGAGCAGGGGATCACCGGCATCATGATGGAAAGCTTCATCGAAGGCGGCAACCAGCCAGCGGCGACGCTCGACAAACTCGTCTACGGCAAATCCATCACCGACAAATGCCTGAGCTGGCCGACCACCGAGCAACTGCTGCGCGAGCTCGCCCATGCCGTGGGCGAGCGTCGCTGGAAGTGACGCCATCGGAGACGATCGCAGGACAATCGCAGAAAAAGACCAAGACAAACCAAGATAAAAGGGGAACGTATGACCGCAATCGCCATCATCGGCGCCATGGATGAGGAAATCGCCCATATCGCGGCGGCGCTGGACGGCGTCACCGTCACCGAGGAGGCCGGCATCAAGGTGACGCGCGGCACCATCGAAACCAACAGGGGCGCCTCCATAGGCGTCGTCGCCACGGTCGGAGGCATGGGCACCGTCAACATCGCCGCCACCACGCAGCATCTCATCGACACGGACCGGCCCGACGCCGTGATCTTCTCCGGTATCGCAGGCAACCTCAACACGAATCTGCATGTCAACGATGTGGTGCTCGGCGGCACACTGCGCTACCTCGACACCGACATGCGGCTGGTGGGGCAGTTCAAGCCCGGCACCGCAGACCATCCGGTCGAGGAATACCATAGCGACGATCGTCTGATCGGGCTTGCCGACCAGGCGCTTGACGACATGGGCATCCACCATATCGTCGGCATCATCGCCACCGGCAACTATTTCGTCGACGATCCGAAGAAGGTCGAGCAGGTGATCCGCGAGACCGGCGCCGACGCGGTGGAGATGGAAGGCGCCGCCGTGGCGCATGTCGCGGCGCGCAACGACATTCCCGCGCTGGTGATCCGCGCGCTGAGCGACAACGCGGACACCGATTACGAGGATTTCAAGGAATTCGACATCTCCGAATACGCGGACACCGCGGCGAAGCTGACAGTGGACATCGTCAAGCGCATGTAGCCAGCCGTATGCGGATCCGTTGACGTCCCATCCTTCCGTGGCATCGGAGGATGGGACGTTCCGTATTCCGGCACGACGCATTCCGAATGCGTCCTGAACGCGTCCCGAACGCATGCCGAACACGTCCTGAAAAGTGAACGGCGGGGAAACTTCCGATGGCGTGAGGGAATCACATGCGCGAAAGCCATGCGAACCCGCTAGTCTGGATGGAGAATGCAGGATGATCGGAAGGTGAATTCATGACGTTGGGCCAGATGCTGACGACGCCGCAAGTGGTCGCCGTGCTGGTGGCCGTCGCCGTGGTCGTGTTCGTCGTGGCGTACGCCATCGGCCGCGCGCGGGGCGTCCGGTCAGCTGAGGACGGTGTCGACCCGAACGATCCGAGCCTGTTCGGAGCGTCGAAGAACACGTCGCTGTTCGGCTCCCACGTGCCGGTGCAGTCCACGGAACGCCAGCTGGTGGCCGTCATGCCCGAAGCCTTGATCGTCGTCGATTCGCTGGCCACGGTCCGGTACGCGTCATCCGAAGCGCGCCGTTTCGGCATCATCCACGATCAGGTGATGACGTTCGCGGAGCTCCGCGACATCGTGAAACTGGTGTCCGCGGACGGCATGGTGCGCGAACGCGAGCTGACGATTCCCCTGCATGGCCGCGCGCATGCGGGAGTGCCGGATACGCGCGGCAGGGGCGTCGAAGCCGGCAAGCCGTTGCCGGAGGACACGCTCTATCTGCACGTCCGTGTCGGGCAGATCGCCGACGGCCTGTTCGCGGTTTTCATTTCCGATATGAGCGAGCAGCGCCGTTTCGAAGCCATGCGCCGAGATTTCGTCACCAACGTGTCGCACGAGCTCAAAACCCCGGCCGGAGCGATTTCGTTGCTCGCCGAGACGATCGGCGACGCGGCGGACGATCCGGATGCGGTGAAATATTTCTCCGGACGCATCGCCAAGGAATCCGAACGATTGACGGAACTGGTGCATCGTCTGATCGACCTGCAGAAAGCGCAAAGCGCAGCGGCGATGCTCAACGCCGAACGACTGTCAGTGCTGTCCGTCGCACGAGAGGCGCTCGCCGAAAACCAGGTGAAGGCCGAATCGAAGCATATCGGACTGGCCCTGTCCGTGAACGGACGGCAGGTGCCGGCGCATGCGGATGCCGGGGAATTGGCCGCGGAATCCGGACAGGTGTTGGATGTGTTCGTGGTGGCCGATCGCGAAACCATCAAAACGGCGGTGAAGAATCTGGTGGAGAACGCCATCAATTATTCGCCGGAACGCACTACGGTGGCCGTTGGCATCGGCGTCGAGAACGGCAAGGTGGCCATTCGCGTCGTGGATCAGGGCATTGGCATTCCCGCGGCTTCGTTGAGCAGGATTTTCGAGCGATTCTACCGCGTCGATCCGGCGCGTTCGCGCGAGACCGGAGGCACCGGTCTGGGTTTGGCCATCACCAAGCATTGCGTCGAGGATTGTGGCGGCACCATCGCCGTGTGGTCGCGTGAGGGGGAGGGATCCACCTTCACCATCACCTTGCCGCAGGCGCCCGATTCACAGCCTGATCCGCAATCCGACGAGGCGCGGCCCGATAGATCCAATACCACAGAGAATACAGAGGAGAACCACTGATGACACGGATTCTGATCGTCGAGGACGAGGAGTCGTACCGAGAGCCGCTGGTCTACCAGCTGACCCGTGAGGGGTATGACGTGTCCGCCGCCGCCACCGGCGAGGAGGGGCTGGAGCTGTTCACCAAAGGCGGCATCGACTTGGTGCTGCTCGATCTGATGCTGCCAGGGCTCGACGGCACCGCGCTGTGTCGTAGGATCCGCGAGCAAAGCCGTGTGCCGATCATCATGCTGACCGCGAAAAGTGCGGAAATCGACAAAGTCGTCGGTCTTGAGATCGGTGCGGACGATTACATCACCAAGCCATATTCCTTCCGTGAGCTGCTGGCCCGAATTCGCGCGGTGTTGCGCCGCAACCAGATGATCGCCGAGACCGGCGAGACCGCCGATGACGACATTCCGCTGGTGTGCGGCGACATCTCCATGAAAGTCGGCCAGCATGAGGTGACGGTCCGTGGAGAGAACGTGTTCTTCCCATTGAAGGAATTCGAGCTATTGGAATACCTCATGCAGAACAAGGGACGCGTGATGACCCGTCATCAGTTGATCGACCGCATCTGGGGATCCGATTATGTCGGTGACACCAAAACCTTGGACGTGCACGTCAAGCGTGTGCGCGCCAAAATCGAGGAGGATCCGGGCCATCCCAAGTACCTGACCACCGTGCGCGGACTCGGCTACAAAATCGATGCGCCTGCCGAATGATCGAACGATCGAAAAACCGGGAACGACGAAGGTGTCGAAGACTGTTCATCTTCCGTTCACCGTTTTTGGTTTTTGGCACCCGAAACGCCCAATAGGCTGGAACTGTCATGAAGAACGATGGCGACAACAGAAAACGACATACCAGAAACACACGCCATCCGAATGTTGACAGAGGGAAAGATAATGCGTAACTCCATTCTCGTGCGCTCCATCGCCGCCGTGTCCGGCATCGTGATGCTGGCTTCCGTCGCGGCCTGCGGTGACAACACCACCGCTTCCACTGATGCTTCAGCCAAGTCCGACACCAAGACCGAAGCCGTCTCCGGCAGCTTCAGCGGCGCCGGCGCTTCCTCCCAGCAGGCCGCTGTCGAAGCCTGGATCGCAGGCTTCCAGGGCACCAATCCGGATGCCAAGGTCGCTTACAATCCGTCCGGTTCCGGCGCCGGCGTCTCCACCTTCTTGACCGGCGCCACCGCGTGGGCAGGTTCCGATGCGGCCCTGTCCGACGATGAGGTCGAGCAGTCCAAGAAGGTGTGCGCCTCCGGAAACGCCTTCGACATTCCGGTCTACATCTCCCCGATCGCCGTGGTGTTCAACCTCCAGGGCGTGTCCGGCAAGGGCAAGACCCTGAACATGGACGCCGAGACCATCGCCAAGATCTTCGACGGCAAGATCACCAAGTGGAATGACAACGCCATCAAGAGCCAGAATCCGAAGGTGGATCTTCCGGATCTCGACATCACCGTGGTGCATCGTTCCGATAAGTCCGGCACCACCAAGAACTTCCTGAGCTATGTCAAGGACGCCGCCGGTGACGCCTGGAGCTATGACCTCGGTGAGAACTGGCCGAACGAGGTCGGACAGGGCGCCAAGGGAACTTCCGGCGTGATCTCCACCGTCCAGCAGGCCGATGGCACCATCGGCTACGCCGACGCCTCCCAGGCTGGCAACCTCGGCACCGTGGCGGTGAAGGTCGGCGACGGCTACGTCCCGTTCTCCGCCGAAGCTGCGGCCAAGGTCGTGGATTCCTCGCCGCTGGACGATTCCGCCAAGGGCGACAACCGCGTGGTCGTCAAGCTTGACCACAACACCACCGAAAAGGGTGCCTACCCGATCGTGCTGGTCTCCTACGACATCGCCTGCCCGGCATATAAGGACGCCAACACCGCCAAGTTCGTCAAGTCCTGGCTGTCCTACGTGACCAGCGACGAAGGCCAGCAGACCGCCGCCTCCGCGGCCGGTTCCGCCCCGATGTCCGACACCATGCGTCAGAAGATCGCCAAGTCCATCGACGCCATCGAGACCAAGTAAGCCCATCGAAGTGGGTGGATCGCTTTCGGTGAACGGCGACTGATCGTAGGTTTCAGGCCGCAGCCGCGTTGCAATGACGGCTGTGGCCTGAACTGGTGCCTACGGCGGAAACAAAGCCGTCCGATCGTAAGCGGTCGCAAGCAAGTCAAAGGAGAACCCGTGAGTTCGCAAAGCAAAACGGCGCAACAGCCGGTGAGCGGCAAGAACGCGGACAAGGTGTTCAAAGGCGTGGCCTACGCCTGCGGCATCCTGATCCTCGTCGTACTTGCCGCGGTCGCGCTGTTCCTGCTGTTCCGCGCGTGGCCGTTGATTGGCGGCGACCAGAAGGCCAACAGCGACACCATCAGCAATTTCACCGGCGGCAAGGCGACCAGCTTCTGGAGCTATGTCGGCCCGTTGCTGTTCGGCACCGTGCTGATTTCCACGCTGGCGCTGCTGATTTCCTTCTTCGTGTCCGTCGGCATCGCGTTGTTCATCTCGCATTACGCGCCGAAGAAGCTCGCCACGATTCTGAGCTACGTGGTGGATCTGCTTGCCGCCATCCCCTCCGTGATCTATGGTCTGTGGGGCGGCCTGGTGCTGGTTCCCGCCATTTATCCGTTCTGGAACTGGGTGGCCAAGTACCTCGGCTGGATTCCGATCTTCGCCGGTCCCGCCGCCAATCCTTCCCGTACCGTAGCCACGGTGTCTGTGGTGTTGGCTGTGATGATCCTGCCGATCATCACCTCGATGTCGCGCGACATCTTCCTGCAGACCCCGCGTCTTCAGGAGGAGGCTGCACTGGCCCTCGGCGCCACGAAATGGGAAATGGTCAAGCTCGCGGTGCTGCCGTTCGGCAAGTCCGGCGTCGTGTCCGCCTCCATGCTCGGCCTGGGACGTGCGCTCGGCGAGACGATGGCCGTGCTCATGATCCTGTCCCCGGGTCTCAACTACTCCGTCAAGCTGCTGCAGGCCTCGCAGAACCAGACGATCGCCGCGAACATCGCATCCCAGTATCCGGAAGCCAACGATCTGGGCGTTTCCGTGCTGATCGGCACCGGTCTGGTCCTGTTCCTGATCACCTTCGTGGTGAATTTCGTCGCCCGTAAGCTCACCGAGAAAGCGAGTGCATGATGACCGCCGCAAATAACGACGCTTCGCCGATGGACGGCGCTCCCGTCATCGACTTCGACAAGTTCAAGCCGACCCGTTCCTTCATCGCGGCCCGCAAACGCAAGGACCTCGCCATGCGCGCGCTCATCGCGGTGGCGTTCATCGTGGCGCTGATTCCGCTGTTCTCGGTGCTGATCACCACCATTATCAACGGTGTCAAGAGGCTGAACCTCAATTTCCTGAGCTACAACATGACCGGCGTGGTCGGAGGCAATCCGACTCCGTCCGGCGGCTATGGCGGTATCCTGCACGCCATCATCGGCACTCTGGAAATAACCTTCGGCGCCATGCTCATCTCCATTCCGATCGGTTTGATGTGCGCCGTGTATCTCGTGGAATACTCCAACCGCGGCAGGCTCGCCAGGGTCATCACCCTGCTGGTCGACGTGATGAGCGGCATTCCGTCCATTGTCGCTGGTTTGTTCGCTTTTTCGATGTTCACGATTCTGATCGGCCCGGGCACCATCAACGGCTTCGAAGGCTCCGTCGCGCTGTCGCTGCTGATGCTGCCGACCGTGGTCAAGTCGTCCGAAGAGATGCTGAAGATTGTGCCGCACGACCTGCGTGAGGCCTCCTACGCGTTGGGCGTCACGAAGCAGCGCACGATCACGAAGATCGTGCTGCGCACCGCGCTGCCCGGCATCGTTTCGGGTGCGATTCTCGCCGTCGCGCGTGTGATCGGCGAGACCGCGCCGCTGCTGATGACCGCCGGCTACATCGCTTCCACGAACTTCAATCTGTTCTCCGGCCAGATGACCACCCTGCCGGTGTACGTCTACCAGGAGTATTCGAAGCTCAACGCGAACTGCCCGGCCAACGCCAGCGCAGCATGCGTCACCACCATCCCGATGGAACGCGCCTGGGCTGCGGCTCTGGTCCTGATTCTCATCGTGCTGATCCTCAACCTCATCGGACGTCTCGTGGCGAAGGTCTTCGCCGTTAAATCGGAACGCTGAGCGCGGCCGCACATAGTCGAACACACACAAATTAAGGAAATCAAATGGGACAACGTATCGATGTCAACCATCTGAACATCTACTACGGCGACTTCCTGGCCGTGGAGGATGTGAACATCAACATCGAAGCCAACAAGGTCACCGCGTTCATCGGCCCCTCCGGCTGTGGCAAGTCCACCGTGCTGCGCACGCTCGACCGCATGCATGAGATCATTCCGGGCGCCCACTGCAAGGGCGAGGTGTTGCTGGAAGGCAAGAACCTGTACGACAAGGATGTGGATCCGGTCGCCGTCCGACGTGACGTCGGCATGGTGTTCCAGCGTCCGAACCCGTTCCCGACCATGTCCATCCGCGAGAACGTGCTTGCCGGCGTGAAGCTCAACAACCGCAAGATCTCGAAGTCCGACGCGGACGATCTGGTCGAATGGGCCCTGCGCGGCGCCAACCTGTGGAACGAGGTCAAGGATCGTCTGGACAATCCGGGCATCGGCCTGTCCGGTGGCCAGCAGCAGAGGCTGTGCATCGCGCGCGCCGTGGCCGTGCATCCGCAGGTGCTGCTCATGGACGAACCGTGCTCCGCGCTCGACCCGATCTCGACGCTGGCCGTGGAGGACCTGATCAACGAGCTGAAGAACGACTACACCATCGTGATCGTGACGCACAACATGCAGCAGGCCGCCCGAATCGCCGACTACACCGCCTTCTTCAATCTGAAGGCCGTGGGACAGCCGGGCCACCTCGAGTACTTCACCGACACCACTACCATGTTCAACAACCCCCAGAACGAAGAAGCCGAGCGATACGTATCGGGACGTTTCGGCTGATCGGTACCGCCGGTCCGCCAAAACGTGGCGACTCGAATGAGCGGACAGTCCAGTGGGCTGTCCGCTCATTCGTCTCGATGCAGCAGCGACGGGCGGCGGATAAGCAATTGCACGCAGCGCAGTTCCGTAATCGCTCGTGCGGCTGATCGGCACATGGTCTTACTGACTGGAGGAATCCGCCCGCTGGGTCATGTTCGGCGGGCGGATTCTCCCATTGGCTGGATGTTTTGATCGCTGAACATTGCCCCGTTAGTCATTGCCATCCAGTGGCTGGATGTTTTGGGTGTCTGAAATTCCTCCCAGCATCCGTTTCTCCCAGTCGGTGGATGGTTTGGTTGTCTGAGTGGCTTGCCAGTGGCCATTTTTATCCAGCCGGTGGGTGTTTTGGGGCGCATGGTGTGGCGTTAGCCGCACGGATTTCTCCGACCTCAGGCTGGGGTAGGGCGATGCACTCGTAATCCCGATGACCCGTGGCGGTGCTAGGGTAAGCGCGTTCGGAACTTACGTTCCATGGCGAGTCGCGATTCTCGCCGGAGCGCGTGCTGAACGTGCGCGTTCCTATCAACCCAAGAACCATAAGCAGAGAAGAGATAATGGAAAAGTTTTTCCATCTGAAGGAGAACGGCACCACCGCGTCCACTGAGGTCATGGCCGGCCTGACCACGTTCTTCGCCATGTCCTACATCATCATCGTCAACCCGCAGATCCTGTCCCAGACGGGTATGCCGTGGGGCGGCGTGTTCCTGGCCACTATCATTGCGGCCATCATCGGCACACTCGTCATGGGCCTGTTCGCCAATGTGCCGTACGCCCAGGCCGCCGGTATGGGCCTGAACGCGTTCTTCACCTACACCGTCTGCTTCGGCCTCGGCTTCTCGTGGCAGCAGACCCTGTGCATGGTGTTCCTGTGCGGTCTGATCAACATCATCATCACCGTCACCAAGATCCGTAAGATGATCATCAAGGCCATCCCCGAGCTGCTGCAGAACGCCATCGGCGGCGGCATCGGTCTGTTCGTGGCCTATGTCGGCTTCCTGAACGTCGGCTTTTTCACCTTCACCACCAAGGACGCCAAGGCCGCTGGCAAGGGCCTTGCCACGGCCGCGACCCCGGGCCTGGCCGTGATGAACAATCCGACCATCTGGCTGTTCATCATCGGCCTGGTGCTGGCCATCGTGCTCACCGTGCTCAAGGTGCGCGGCGGCATGCTGATCGCCATCGCCGTCACCGCGATTGTCGGCATTCCGATGGGCCAGACCACTATGGCCAACTCCGTGTCCATCGCCGACACCTTCGCCCAGCTGCCGCAGACCTTCGGCGTGATCTTCACCAAGGATGGCTTCCCGGCGCTGTTCTCCGACGTGTCGAAGCTGCCGATCATCCTGCTGACCATCTTCGCGTTCTCCATGTCCGACACCTTCGACACCATCGGCACCTTCATCGGTACCGGCCGTCGTACTGGCATCTTCTCCGAAGAGGACGAGAAGGCCCTGGAGAACGGTTCCGGCTTCTCCTCCAAGATGGATAAGGCCCTGTTCGCCGATTCCATTGCCACCTCCATCGGCGCTATCTGCGGCACGTCCAACACCACCACCTACGTGGAGTCCTCCGCTGGCATTGCCGCTGGTGGCCGTACCGGCCTGACCTCCGTGGTCGTGGCGATCTGCTTCGCACTGTCCGCGTTCCTGTCCCCGGTCATCTCCGCAGTGCCGTCCGCCGCTACCGCCGGCGTGCTGGTTGTGGTCGGCTGCATGATGGCGTCCTCGCTCAAGGAGATCGAGTGGGGCGACATCTCCGAGGCCATTCCGGCGTTCTTCGCCTCCGTGTTCATGGCGTTCAGCTACTCCATCTCCTACGGCATCGCCGGCGGTTTCATCACGTACTGCATCGTGATGACCTGCAAGAAGAAGGCCAAGGAGGTCCATCCGGTGATCTGGGTTGTGGCGATCCTGTTCATTCTGGACTTCATCGTGACCGCCATTCTGTGATCCGTCATGGCCTGACCGCAGCAATCGCATGTGCTGCGATTGCTGCGGTCAGGCAGCCTGACATGAGAAGCGCCCGATTCCCTTGAAGGGGAGTCGGGCGCTTCTTGCAGTTGCACGCGTCGATGGGACGCCGGACGGAACGTCGGCTGTCAGCTGGTATGGCCTATGGCGTTGACGAGGGCGCTCATCCAGTCCAGCAGGCTGTCGTACTCGCCGGGCATCTGCTCGCTGATGTCGACTACCGGCACGTCGGCCTGTTTCGCGGTGTCGGTGAGCTGTTTGGTCATGTCGTTGGCTTCCTGCGGATTGAGGATGAGCATGGTGATTCGTTTGGTCTTCAGCGCCTTGACGAATTGCGTGATGTCGCCTGGCGTCGGCTCGCTGTCGTTCGCGACGGCCCGCGTGTATCCGGTCGGCGTGCGGTCGACCATGCCGAGGTCGTCGGCAAGGTAGCGTGCCACGGATTCGGTCGCGCCGTAGCTCATGCCTTTGGTCGCTTCCTTGGTTTTGGCGATGCGTTCCTCAAGTTCTGCTTCCCTGGCATGCCAGTCGCGGTTGAGTTTTTCGAATTCGTCGGCTTTGCCGGGCATCGCCTTGCGGTATGCGGCGGTGATCGCGTCGGCTGTTTTGGTGCGGACCTTGGCGGAGAACCATACGTGGGGGTTGTCGCCGGCCTTCTTGCCGCCGGCTTGCGCGGCGTTCACTATGGTGCCTTTGCCGTTCGTCGCGGCTTTGAGCGCCCACGAGTCGTAGTCGGCTCCGTTGACGATGGCGACGGTCGCGGTGCACAGGCGTTTCACGTCGGCGGTGGTCGGTTCGTAGTCGTGCGCCTCCGCATTGGTGGAATTGATGATGCTGTTCACCTTGACGAGATCGCCGCCCAGCTCCTTGGCGAGCGTGCCCCATTGGTTGATGGAGGCGGTGACGGCGATGGTTCCGTCCTGTGCGCCGCGTGCGGAGTTGTTCGTGGCGCCGCAGGCGCCGCTCGCCAGCAGAAGCGCCGCGCAAACGGTGGCGCTGATGATGTTCCATATACGGGACAAGGGATTTTCCTTACATGATGCGCGTGATGCCGGGCGATGCCGGCGTTGGGTCGGATTTCTCGATGCGATCCACCATAGCACAAATGAGAACCGTTATCAATAATGCGATGTGATGTTGCGATTCAGGCATTGACGGCACGGCATGGGTCGGTATGGAGCGGATATGGTTTCATTGTGCGACACGCCGAACAGGCACCAGTCCACCCCAATCCGTACATTGAACATCTTGTAAACCACAGACCGTTGGTTGGAGCGTGCAAGCGCTCACGAAGTTTGGATTGCCAAGCCAGCGCAGGTTGAAGAACATACGCCCACCAAGGGCTTTCCGCTTAGCGGTCGAATGTTGCTCTGCCTGCGTGCAGGGCTTTTTTATTGCCCTGCTAGGTGTTCCGGATTTCGCAGTCGACGGTTGACTAAGGAAGGAACGCCATGAAGAGGCCCGAAAAGGAAGCGGTGGTCGCTCAGCTTACGGATAAGTTCCGTGACGCTGATGCTATCTACCTGACCGAGTACCGCGGGCTTACCGTTCCGCAGATCTCTGAGCTGCGCGAAAAGCTAGGCCGCGATACTTCCTACACTGTGGCAAAGAACACGCTCATTCGCATCGCAGCCAAGGAAGCTGGCGTCGAAGGTCTTGATGAACTTCTCGCCGGTCCGACCGCTGTGACCTTCGTGAAGGGTGACTTCATCGAAGCTGCGAAGACCCTGCGTGACTTCGCCAAGACCAACAAGGCACTGATCATCAAGGGCGGCTTCGCTGATGGCACCGTCTACGATGCCGAAGGCGCCAAGAAGCTGGCAGACCTCAAGTCTCGCCCGCAGCTGCTCGCCGAATTCGCCGGCGACATCAAGGCTACGATGTCCAAGGCCGCGTACCTGTTCAACGCTCTGCCTACCAAGGCCGTGCGTACGATCGATGCGCTCCGCGAGAAGCAGGAAAAGGCTGCCTGATTTCATTGCGGCTCGCCGCATGAATGACGCAACCAATAAAGTAAAAAATTGTTTTAGGTGACGGATACCTCTTCAATCAACCCGTCACCAAGAATGAAAGGAAGCCATTATGGCTAAGTACACCAACGATGAGCTGCTCGAAGCTTTCGGTGAGATGACCCTGGTTGAGCTCTCCGAGTTCGTCAAGGCTTTCGAGGACAAGTTCGACGTCGAGGCTGCCGCTCCGGTCGCCGCTGTTGCCGCTGCTCCGGCTGCTGGCGCTGCTGCTGAGGAAGAGAAGGACGAGTTCGACGTCATCCTCTCCGCCGTTGGCGACAAGAAGATCCAGGTCATCAAGGCCGTCCGCGCCATCACCTCCCTGGGTCTGGCCGAGGCCAAGGCTCTGGTCGACGGCGCTCCGAAGGCCGTTCTGGAGAAGGCCAAGAAGGAAGACGCCGAGAAGGCCAAGTCCCAGCTCGAGGAAGCCGGCGCCACCGTCGAGCTCAAGTGATTCTCGCAGCTTGAAGCCGCGATCACCAAGCTGTAGTGGAAACCCCGTTCCGCCATTCGGCGGCGGGGTTTCCCGTTTATACGGGCGCATTTTCCCGATCCGCTCCGAAATGGGTAAAATGGGCGGAAGTTGTCGATTTATCAATGCATAATCCTTACTTTCTCGATGAATCATGACACAATGGCAGATAGTGCAATGTGTGAAAGGAAGGCCGACACGGTGGGCGAGGATCAACGAATGGCGCGGCAATGGATCGTCAGTGTTGACGGAAACGATTTGAAGGTGCTTCATAACGGCGAAAGTGTTGAAATCGGACGCAAACCGCTACGCCCATTGCCTGAGGATGGATTCTCCCGACTTGACATCCAGGATCCAAACAAATCCATGTCGAAAAGGCATGCCGTCTTCTCTGTCGACGAACAAGGAAACGGCTCGATACGCGACCTGCATTCCACCAACGGATCGTTCGTCGTGACTGATGGCGGACAGCTGATGCGTCTGCCGGTGGATGAGGCCATTCCGTTGCATTCCACGTCGGTCACCCTGCAGTTCGGCGACGTCCGTCTCAGGTTCGAAGCCGGCCGTGAGGACACGAAGGACGATTCCGCTTCCGACGACGCGAATGGCGCGCATGAAGCGGTTTCGAACCTGTTCGAGTATGCGGTTTCGGACGATATCCCTCAGGAGCCGGATGCGGCCGACATGTCCGTGGATGACATCCTCAACCTGCGCGCCGGCGAGCCGACTGCGTTCTTCCACGCCCGCAACATCACCGACCGCGCCGTCGCCATGCGCCAGGCCGAGCGGCAGGAGTTCACGCCCGCGCAAGATGACAAGCCTCAGTCTGTCGACGATTTCCCCTCGGTCTCCCTGGTGCAGGAGAACGCTCCGATCGAGGACAAGCCGCGCGATTTGTTCGCCGACGCGGCGGCACAGGCGGCCGCGGCGGAATCGGCTTCAGCCGAAGACGCGAACAAGAACGAAGGCAAGTCTCCGGCGCTTCCGGACAACGTCTCCAGTAACAACGCCGAACATGACACGATTCCCGTGGACAGGCTGTTTGGAGCCCGTCCGAAGACCCCGGTGGCGGTCGCGTTGCCGACCAGACCAGATACGGATGGAGAGGAACGGAAGCCGGACGAATCCGCCGAAGACCAGTCGCGTGCGCCGGAAACCAAGCCATCCGACGACGCCGCGCGACAGGCGGCCGCGCAATCGCAGGAACCGGCGAACGCCGTTCCTGCCGAGGCCACGGAAACACGGCCCGACGATGACGAACGATTCCGTCCGCAGGTCGCGCGATCCCAGCCCGCGCCGGACGAGACCACGGCGTTCAAGCCCATCTTCGAACCCGGTTCAGTGTTCGACCGCGTCTCCAAAGGCGGGCTTGCCAAGCAGGAACAGACCATTGAGGTCGACGGACTGACCTCCGATGACGCCAAGCACACCGATGATTTCACCGTGCAATTCCAAATGGCGCGGCATCCGGAGCTGCTGCCGTTCCTGGCCATGAATCCGTCCCTGTACGACGATTTGTACGCCTGGCTGGGCGCTTTGGGTAACCAGGACATCGACGCGGCGCTGTCGCATAATCCGGGATATGAGGAATATCGTAAGGCAGTAGGGAAGTGAGTTTGCAATGAGCGAAACCAAAGAGACGACCACCGCATTGGATCGTATCCGCGGATGGCGCGAGGAATACCGTCTCGGACTTTCGCCATCCCCGCTCGAGGACGTGACCCAGCTGGGAGCCCAGCTTGACCTGACGCATGCGCATCCCTCGGGAATCGCGCAGCTGTTCGCCAGCGGCCACGTCACGCTGGATTCGTTGTTCCGTGACAACGGCATGCTGCGTGCCGCCGGCAGACGCGTGGAGCGCGTGCTCGACGACCAGGAGACGAAGAACCGTATCAGCGGTGTCGGCGAGCTTTCGATGGTGGTCGGAGTCGCCCTGTGGAAGGGCAATCAGATGCCGGTGCTCATGTATCCGGTCGAGGTGCGCAAGGAAGGACGCACCGTCGAGGACGGCACCGTCATAGCGTTCACCGGACGGGTGCGTCTGAATGCCGCCTTCGTCGCAGCGATGCGCGAGAACAACGTGGTGCTGGACGAGAGCAAGCTGTTCGACGGTTCGAACTACGAAAGCGGCACGCCGGAGACCTCGGCGGTGTTCTCCACCATCACGGCGCGAGCGTCCACGGTGTTCCCCGATTTCGAAATCGAACGGCACATCATACTCGGCTGCTTCATGGACCCCTCGTCGCAGATGCTGGTGGAAAGCCAGCAGATTATCGACGAGCTGGCGCAGGGGCCGACCGGCAACACCGTGCTGGACGCGCTCGCCGGAGACAAGCCGGCGATGGAATCGCTGGAGGGAACCCAGATTCCGCCGTACAGTCCTTTCGACGCCGATCCGCACGGCGAGTATGAGATCGGCGATGTCGACAACACCGTCCGCTATGCGGCACAGCTTGCCGCCGACGGCCATTCGGTCTTCGTCGACAGCGCGGCCTGCAACAACACCGCCGAGCAGTCAGCCGCGATCGCCTCCCGTTGCGTGATGGCGGGCCATTCCGTGCTGTACGTGCCATGCGTCACCGATCAGAAGCGTCGTTTCATGCAAACGATCGCTGCGAACGAAATGAGCGGACAGCTGCTGGACATCGCCGATGACGGTGTCAATGCCGCAATCGACAGGCAGCTGATTACGGCCGTCGGCTTCCAGTCGGGCGTCGCGACCTCGCGTTTCGACCAGATCGCGGATGAGCTGGTCGGCGTGCGCTCCCGCCTGGCCAGATACCTGGGTGACCTCCACGGCGTCAACCAGGAATGGGGTGTATCCGCCTACCAGACCATCCAGAACCTTGCCCAGATCGCGGTGCTGCCCACGCATCCGACCACGCATGTGCGCCTCGACAAGAAGGCGGCCCATTCCATCGCGGACAAGATGGAGGAGTGGGCGCAGAAGCTGTATCGTGCGGGCGAACTCGGCGAATACACCATTGGTGAGCAGGACACCGCCTGGTACAAGGCGTCGCTGTATTCCGAGGACGAGGCGGTCAGCGCGTACCAGCGCGTGGTCGAGCTGCTGCGCAAGGTACTGCCCGCCACACGCGAGCAGGTGGCCAGCACCGTGCAGACCTGCGGTTTCCCCATCCCCACGACCGCGCAGGAATGGGGACGGCAGGTCATGGTGCTTAAGAACCTGCGTCGCGTGCTTGACGTGTTCCAACCGGAGATCTTCGAACGGGACATCGATTCCATGATTGAGGCCACCAAGCCGAAGGCCCAGCGCAAGGCCGAAGGCAGTTCCATGGGATTCTGGGACCGTCGCCGGCATATCAAGGAAGCCAAGGCGATGCTCCGCGTCGGAGCGCAGGTGGAGAACCTGCACGAGGCGCTGCTCGTGGTCGCCAAGCAGGCCGAGCAGTGGCACATGTTCGTGCCGCACGGCGGCTGGCCGGTGCTGCCCGCCAAGCTCGACGACATCATCGACACCCAGGACAGGCTGTCCAACGACATGACCTCGCTGGACATGGTGCTGGCGACCACTCCGCAGGGCGGGAATCTGGAAACCGTCGATTTCAACCAGGTCGAGGAACGTCTCAAGGCGCTGTACGACGACAAGCAGGCGCTGGACACCCTGCCGGAACGCGCTCGTCTGGAACGTGAGTTCCATTCGGCCGGTCTGGACGAGCTCGTGGCTGACCTCAACAACCGCGGCGTGCCAAATGAGGCCGTCGGCGGAGAGCTGCAGCTGGCGTGGTGGACCACCGCGTTCGAGGACATCGTGAAATCCTCCGCCATCATCTCCAATCAGGACGGCTCCGCCTTGCAGGCGGCGGCCGACCGCTTTACGCAGGTGGATGTGGAGCATGTGCGTTCCGTCGGCCCGATGATCTCCCAGGAATCCGTGCGCCGTTTGTGCGACATGTTGTTCTCCCGCACCCAGGAGGCCAATCTGCTGCATACCATGCTTGCGGGCTCCCGCAATGTGCCGTTGAACAGATTGCGCAGGGAGCATCCGCAGATTCTGTCCGCGGCGAAGCCGATTCTGGTGGCGACTCCGGCCACGCTCGCCGCCGTCACCGATGTGGCTCCGCTCGCCGACGTCGTCATCATCGACGCGGCAGCGCATATCCCATCCATCGAGCTGCTCAGCATCATCAGTAGGGCCAAGCAGGTCGTGGTGGTCGCGCATCGCCAGACCGTCACATCCGATGGCATGCGAAGGCTGATTTCGTTGCTGCCGAGCGTGAAGATAGAAGACCGTCCGGTTCGCCGCGCGCCGAAGCTCAATGCCTTCCTTGAATCGGAAGGATACGGCAGC
Source organism: Bifidobacterium ruminantium DSM 6489 (assembly GCF_000770925.1). Taxonomy (GTDB): domain Bacteria; phylum Actinomycetota; class Actinomycetes; order Actinomycetales; family Bifidobacteriaceae; genus Bifidobacterium; species Bifidobacterium ruminantium. Next base: position 84,004 of record NZ_JDTK01000002.1, read on the forward strand.
GTGACGTGCGATGTGGCCCGCGAGGGCTCCCAGGGCGAGGTGCTGTACCATTTCGTGCCGGATGCCAACGGCGTTCCGGTCATCAATTCCGGTCTGGTGGAATCGAGCCAGCAGGAGATCGACGAGGTGGTGAGGATCATCGGCCAGCGTGCGGCCGGATTCACCATCGTTCCCGCATCGTACGTGCTCACCGTGGTCGCGCTGACCCATACGTTCCGTATGCGGTTGGGAGCCGAGCTCAAGTCGCTTGCCAACAAGGACAAGGCCATGGGCATGTTCCTGCGCCATGTGCGCATCATGGACATCGACGATGTGGCCGGCGCCCACGCCACAGACGCCATTCTTGCTATGTGCTACGCCAAAACCACGCATGGCAGGCTGCTGCAGCAGTTCGGCGCGTTGGAATCCGACGGCGGCCGTGGCATGCTGCTTGACGCCTTGGCCGTGCCCGATCGTCATCTGGACATCGTGTCCGCGTTCACGTCCGAAGACATGGACGACAGCCGTCTGCATCAGGACGGGCCGAAGATGCTCAAGACCGTGCTGCGCTGGGCCGAGCAGCTTGACGCCAATGCGGTGGTCCGCCCCGCGGTCAAGGAATCCGGCGAAAACGTGCTGTTCAACGATCTCGCCCAGCGGATTCGTGAGCGCGGTCTGGACGTGGCCGTCGATTATGGCTTCGACAATGGCATCAAACTGCCGTTGGTGGTCGGCTTGAAGGGCAAGCCGTTCGCATTGGCTGTGCTGACCGATGAGGCGCAGTTCATGGGATTGCAGTCCACCAGGGAACGCCATCGCGTGCTGTTGCAGGACATCGAATCATTGGGCTGGTCGGTGATGACGGTATGGAGCGTCGGCGCGTTCGTGAATCCCGACAGGGAGGTCGACCGCATCGTGGCCCGCTTGGGTGATCTGTATCAGGAGGACAAGTGAGCGTCCAGTCCGTTTCCTGTGAGACCGGATCCGAAGCGTCGGAACCCGCCGCTTCCGGGCAGCCCGGCTATTCGTCCACGCGACGTACCGCGCGCGTGCATAGGCGCGTGGTACGCCGGGGCACGGAGCTATTCGACGCCGATGGCGTCAAGCTCGAGCCTTCGGACACGCTTACGGAACGCCAGCGCGAAGCGGATGACGACAAGCGCATCCTCGGCGAGCTTCCGCCGCATTGGGCCATCTTCTCTGAACGCGGTCGCTGAATTCCTCATGCTGAATTCCGTCATGGACGCCGATTGACGGTCGCTATGACGGCGCTGTATTCCTGAGCATGCAGTACGATCGCCGCCTCCTCAGGAGGCATCGCGAACACCGCGACGGCATTGCCTTGGGCATCCTTCGATGGCTTGGTTGTCAGCAGCGCGTCGGAGCTGAGCGTGCTCAATCTCGTTGCCGGCGGATTCCCGTCCGCGTCGACAGCATCCGGCATGCCCGAACCGTCCGGCGCGCCCGAACCGGTCGCCACGGCGCCGGAAAGCGTCACCCTATCGCCTGGCAGCAGACCATCGGCGGCGCTCGCCAGACGCACTTCCACACTGGTATGCCCCTGAGGCACGGTGGGCGAGGCGCGTGCCATCGATGCCATCACTGCATTGTTTTTCCCGATATCCACTTGAGCGATTGCTCCGACGGCGTCATCGATGGTATGGATGGCACCACGCAGCGATTCGTCGAACGGGATGTCGCGCAACTCCACCATTCCACGTGCGATGGTGTCTCCTTTGGCGATGGCCTGCGTCGCGACCACGACGGGTTGCGTGGCGAAGGACAGGCGCACGCTTTGCAATGCGGCGAACACCGCCAATCCGGCGCAGACCGAGGCTAGGATGCGATGCAGTCGCGCGTCACGTCGTCTGTTGCTGGGTGTCGCATCGGCTTTCCGTGCGGTTCGGCGGCTCCTGTTCGGCTCCGTTTCCCGTGTGGAGCGACTTCGTGCCCGTTCCGCGCCGCCGATGTTTCGTCGCGGCCGTTCCATCAAGGTATGAAAAAAGGTCATCATGCGCTGATGATGACCTGATGTTCGCAAAGGGCGCAAGCCGGATTCGGGGTTGTGGTCGGAGAATGCGGGTTATCCACAGGCTCCGGCGTGTCGCTTCCGGTTCCGCGCCGGCCGGATCACTTGGACTTGTCGGTGTGGTAGAAGCCCGAACCCTTGAACTCGATCGGAACCGCGGAATAGACCTTGCGGACCTGTTCCTTGCCGCATTCCGGGCATACGGTGATCGGATCGTCGGTGAACGACTGCTGCTTGGTGAAATCGTAATCGCAGCTCTTGCAACGGTAATGATAAGTAGGCATGATGTCCTCGCTTTGCGCGCAATCCCAAATTTCTTAACGGGACATATCCTAGTACGTTCCCTGAGACCGTCCCGCAACCGTCCTATCCGCGGACGGCGTGGTAGCCGTCCGGAGTGAGCGTGCCGTCGACGGGGATGTCGTGCGGCTCGTGCGGCACCGTCGTATCCGTTGTCTCCCAAGGCCAGCATACGGCGATGACGCGGGCCGTCGCGCTGCGGCGCAACAGGGCGCGGTCGTACCATCCGCCGCCGCGTCCCAGTCGAAAACCATGTTCGTCCACGGCGAACGCGGGCACGATGACCAGCTCGGCCTCCGCGAGCGCCTCGGGGCCATCGGCGGCATTGTCCGGTTCCTGCGGGCGGTGAGTGTTGACGGAGCCGTCCACGTTGTGCTGATCCCGCAGGCCGTCGATGCCGTCCAATTCGCTCCAGCCGATTTCCATGCCGGCACCCAGACGTGGCACCAGCACACGGCAGTCCATATCGAACAACGTTTCCAGCAGGGGCGTCATCGGAATTTCGCTGCCCATGGAGACGAAGGCTGCGACCGTCGACCCGGGTCGGACCAATGCCGTTTCCCGCGCGCGTATGGCGAGCAGTCGGCCCGCCTCCTGCCGTTGTACGATGGTTGTCTTTTTGCGTTTTGCCAGGGCGTCCTTGCGCCATTGCTGCTTCAGCGCGCGTTGTGCCTCCGCATCTTCGGTCTCGTTGGTTCTTCCGTGCATGTCCATGACCCTTGTTGTATCACGCGTCTGTTGCATGGGAATGGTGATGGGGCGTGGGTGGGGCACAATGGAGGGGTGACGTTCTTTCAATCCTTAAACGGTATGCTGCATCATCCGGGGACAGATGACTTTGAGATGCCGGAATTCATCCAATCTCACAGCATGCGTGTTCCGGTGAGTCTGCGTCCGTTGACGTCGGCTGATTATGACGAATGGAACGAGGTCCGATGGCGCAACGACGCCTGGCTCAAGCCTTGGGAATCGAATGATCCGATGCATGGCGAGTCCATTTCGTATAAGGAATGGATGCGCAGGCTGCGTCGCAACGAGCGCGACGGCAGCGGGGCCGTGTTCGCCATCGAGCATCATGGCCGGATTGTCGGACAGGTGTCGTTGGGCGCGATCTGCTATGGCGCCATGCGTTCCGGTGTGGTCGGCTATTGGGTGGACGAGCGGTGCGCGGGGCGGAATTACGCGCCGATGGCGGTCGCGTTGATGGCGGATTGGGCGATGTTCGATGCGACGGGCCCCCGACTGCATCGCATGGAAATCGACATGTTGCCTGAGAACGAGCGTTCCCGGAACGTTGCGATCAAGCTCGGGGCGACATACGAGGGGAGACGTCGCGCGTATATGTACGTCAATGGACGGTGGCGGGATCATGAAAGCTATGTGCTGATGGCGGAGGACGCGCCCAACGGCTTCACAGCGCGTCTGATGTCCTCCATCTCATTCAGCTAACATTCAGAATCCGACACGCCGGTGGCTCGTCGCCGAGATTGTCGGAATGTCACTTATTCTTGTGACATATGGGTTATGAATCGTTAAGCACGGTGGTCGTGCTTGCGATCGTTGTCATCCTTATGGCCGTATGGCTTCCGAGACGGACAGTCAAGGGCATGAAGAGGGTGATTGAACATCGCGAGGATCGCTTTTCGCCGTCGCTGCATCTGGTTGATGCCGATAGCGGGACACGGTTTTCCGATGATACCGTCGCGAAAGCGAAAGGGGTTTTGATGCAGTCCACGCAGGCGCATGCGGGTGGAATGTCCGAGGAACGGATCGCGCAGGTCCGGTCTCTTCGACGCGCCGCCATTCGTCGTAGGCGGATGATTGTGCTTTCTTTGCTGGCGATTACGGTCGTCGTGCTGGTGTGCGCGCTTGCGTTGCATTTCAGTCCGCTGTTCGCATTGATTCCCGCGGCGTTGCTGGCGGTGGTGCTGGCATTGGGCATCAGGGCGTCCAAGCAGGCTGTCGCATGGGAGCGGAAGGTTTCCCGATACCGTTCCAGAATGAGGAAGCGTGCCGCGGCGGAGCGTGTCCGCGCGCAGAAGGAGCAGGCGGAGCGCGCCAAGCTCGACGGACGGGAGCCATCCGAAGACCGTCGAAGCGTCGATGACGAGCAGACCAAGACCGACGTGGTGCCCGCCGGTGAGATTCGCCAGGCGATTGATCAAGGCAAGGCCGATCGTGATGCCGCGGTGCTGAAACGCAGGGAGAATGCTGCTTCCAAGGTCGAAGCGCACCGCGTTCCTGCGGAAGAGGCTTCACCGGCCACGGACAGGGAAGCGGGGCTGTCCATCCATGATGAACGCGAGGATTCGGATGAGACTTCCGCGGTTGCCCGCACCAATGCGCCCCAGGATCTGATTTCCTTCTCGCTGGGGTCGCCGCGTGACGGAAACGACATTGCCGAGGACGCTCCGGAAAGCATGGAGATCAAATCCACCAAACAGGTCGCCAAGGCCGTGCCCGTTTCGGATGGCGGGACTGGCGACGAGCCGCTGATCGTGCCGAGCGGCGCGATCAGCGCCATGGATTCCGATGAGGCCGCCGTCCGTGTGGAGGAAGGCGTGCATCTCAAGGCGGTGGATGTCTCGGGATTCCATGATGCCGAAGTCCGCGCCGACGTGGACGCTCCGGATGCCACCTCCGATTCCTTGGGAACCGGTCTCGAGGCGATTCTGGCCCGTCGCAGCGCCTGACGAAACGCTTGGACGATTGTTCGCGAAGCCTGGAACCTTATTGGTTCCAGGATTTTTTCATAATTTCTCTCACAGCGTTAGCACTCGAGTTGGCAGAGTGCTAATAATCGCGCTAGGATAAGGCTCAGCGCGAAAAGGACGACGCCGTAAGTGATCGTCAGCCTCTTGCTAGCGGGTCCCGGCGCGGTAAGTATCGATTTCTCTTAAGAAAGAGGAGGTCCACAGTGTCGATCTCACTCACACCGTTGGAAGACAAGATCATCGTCAAGCAGGCGGAAGCCGAGACCCAGACCGCATCTGGTCTGTTCATTCCGGACAACGCCAAGGAGAAGCCGCAGCAGGGTGAAGTCCTGGCTGTCGGCCCGGGTCGTCGTAACGATGCCGGCGAGCGTATTCCGGTCGACGTCAAGGTCGGCGACAAGGTCCTGTACTCCAAGTACGGCGGCACCGAGGTGCACTATCAGGGTGAGGACTACCTCATCGTTTCCGCCCGCGACATCCTGGCCATCCTCGGCTGAGAGCTGCGCGTAGCCGTCGAAACCCCGTTTCCCGCATATTGCGATTCGCAAGATGTGGGAGGCGGGGTTTCTTCGTTTTGCGGCTCCGATTTGCGTCGTATGGCGTCGATTGGCGTAAATCGTTGGAATTTCAACGATTTGCGATGATTTCGAGCGTCGCGACACGCCGTATTTGCGTAAATCGACCGGTCTGTGGCATACTAAACGGGTTGCCGGTTGGGGTTCAACCAAACAGGCAGCACGGCGGATTTCCCAAGCGGTCAAAGGGAACTGACTGTAAATCAGTCGCCTCGTGCTTCAGTGGTTCGAATCCACTATCCGCCACGCCTCGATAGCTCAGTGGTAGAGCACTTCCTTGGTAAGGAAGAGGTCGTGAGTCCGATTCTCACTCGAGGCTCTCATGGCGGGATAGCTCAGCTGGCTAGAGCGTACGACTCATAATCGTAAGGTCAAGAGTTCGAGTCTCTTTCTCGCTACAAAGGCCGACGGCATGTCGGTATAGCAACGAACCACAAGAGGTGAACTAGATGGCAAGCAAGAGCGCCGACATTCGTCCGGGCATCACGCTGGCATGCACCGAGTGCAAGGAGCGTAACTACATCACGACGAAGAACCGCCGTAACACGCCGGATCGTCTTGAGCTCAAGAAGTTCTGCTCCCGCTGCGGCAAGCAGACCGTGCATCGCGAAACCCGCTGAACGGAAACAAACTTTCGAAACCCGACCAATTTGGTCGGGTTTTTTGTTACTCTGGAGCGCTATGACAAGTTTTGCAGATCTCACCACCATCGGCGTCGGCGGACATATCGCCGTTCTCCTGGAACCAACCACACGCGACGGCGTCATCGAAGCCGTCGAGGACGCGTATTCCAAAGGCAAGCCGCTGTGCGTGATCGGCGGCGGATCCAACATGCTCGTGGACGACGCTCCCTTCGACGGAGTGGTGGTTCGCGACGCACGACGTTCCATCAACGTGCTGGATGGAACGTCTTCTTCGGAGGAAGATGGGCGTGTCGTGCGTGTCAACGCCGAGGCGGGCTGCAATTGGGATGATTTCGTCGATTATTGCATAGGTCTCGGTCTGGAGGGCGTGGAAGGACTGTCCGGCATCCCCGGCACCGTCGGCGCGTCCGTGGTGCAGAACATCGGCGCGTACGGCCAGGAGGTCGCCTCCAGCGTCGAAAACGTGGAGGTATGGGATCGCAAGGAGCATACGATTGCGCAGCTGCGCAAGGATCAGCTTGCGTTCGGATACCGCATGAGCGCCCTCAAGGCCAGCATGTACAGCGCTCCAGCCACTCCGGCGGGGGAGTTCTTCCCGACGCCGCGTTATGTGGTGCTGTCGGTTACCTTCGCGTTGCGTCGTAGCGCGACCGGCGTGGTCGGCTATGGACAGCTCGCCAAGGCGTTGGGCGTCGAAGTGGGCGATCGCATGGAAACCGCGGATATCCGCAACGCGGTACTCAAAGTGCGCGCCGCGAAAGGCATGCTGGAGGATGCGCATCGCTATGCGGAACCGGCCATGCAGGGCACCAAGAAGCCGCGTCTGGTCGACATCGCGCTCGAAGTGCAAGCCAAAGGCGGCGTCGATGGCGTGGATCCCAATCGGCATAGTTGCGGAAGCTTTTTCATGAACCCGATTCTGACCGCGGAACAGTCCGAAACGCTCCCCAAGGACGCGCCGCGCTTCGACGCCGTGCTGCCGGACGGCCGTCCGGGCGTCAAGACCTCCGCCGCATGGCTCATCGACCATGCCGGATTTCACAAGGGATTCAAGATCAACGAGGCCGCGCCAGCCGGACTGTCCACGTTGCACACCTTGGCGTTGACCAATCGCGGTGGCGCCGGTTCGAAGGACGTCGCGCGTCTCGCCCGCGCCATCCAGGACGGCGTCGAAAAAGCCTACGGCATCCGGCTGGTGCCGGAGCCCGTCGTCATCGGCATGGATCTTCGCTGAACCGATATCTCAGGTGGCGTACGAAACACGCATGATGTGACATTCGCGTCCTATACTTGCCCCTTGTTCCACGAGAATGTGACGATTGAAGCGTGGAATAGGCAGAGAACGAAGGACGACATATGAACGTGTTCCGTAAGAAATCCGTCGAACAGACCCTGGCGGAGACAGGGGAGTCCGGCCATGCGCTCAAGCGCGACCTGACCTGGTGGGATCTCGCCATCATGGGCGTGGCGGTGGCCGTGGGAGCAGGCATCTTCTCCATCGGCGCGCAGGCGGCCGCATTCTATGCCGGACCGGCGGTGGTGCTGAGCTTCCTGATCGCTGGCGTGGTGTGCGGCGCGGCCGTGATGTGCTACGCCGAATTCGCCTCCATGATTCCGGTGGCCGGCTCCGCATACACCTTCACCTACACCACCGTCGGCGAGATCGTGGCATGGGTGATCGGCTGGGATCTGATTCTTGAGATGCTCATGGCCGGCTCGGTCGTCTCCAAATACTGGGGCGTGTACCTGAACCAGTTCTTCGAACTGATCGGCTGGAACATCAACACCAATATCTCCATCGGCTCGTTCAACTTCGACCTGGCTCCGATCGTCATCGTCGCCTTCTTCACCACGCTGCTGGTGCTCGGCACCAAAATCGGCGCGCGCGTGGACGGCGCGCTCACCATCCTGAAAATCGCCATCGTGGTGTTCATCGTGGTTGTTGGCTTCTTCTACGTCAAAGCCGAGAATTTCACCCCATTCATCCCGCCGAGCGAACCGGCCGCCTCCACCGACGGCTCCGGCTTTTCCGCCGTCATGGAGCAGCCGCTGTGGCAGTGGGCCACCGGCATGGCGCCCAGCATCTACGGCGTGACGGGCATCATCTCCGGCGCCGCCCTGGTGTTCTTCGCGTTCCTCGGCTTCGACGTCGTGGCCACCGCCTCCGAAGAAACCATCAACCCCAAGAAGAACGTTCCGCTGGGCATCGGCGTGGGCATGGGACTGATCATTGTGCTGTACACCCTCGTGGCCGTCGTCACTACCGGCATGGTCTCCTACAAGGACCTCGCCAAGCAGAAGGATCCGTCGTTGGCCGTCGCGTTCAAGATGGTCGGCGCCGACTGGGCCGCGAAGATCATCAGCCTCGGCATCGTCATCGGCATGGCCACCGTGGTCATGGTGCTGCTGCTGGGTCTGACGCGAGTGGTGTTCGCCATGAGCCGTGACGGTCTGCTGCCTCGCGGTCTGAGCCATACCGGCAAGCATGGCACTCCGGTGCGCCTGCAGATCATCGTCGGCGTGGTCATGGCGTTGATCGCGGCCTGCTGCAACGTCGGCATCCTGTCCGACATGGTGAACATCGGCACGCTTTCGGCGTTCACGCTCGTCGCCATCTCCATCCCGATCATGCGCAAGAAGCGCCCCGATCTGGAACGCTCCTTCAAGATCCCAGGCAATCCGTGGGTGCCGATTCTGATCGCGATCGCCAACCTGTGGCTGATGGTCAATCTGAGCGTGCTCACTTGGATCCGCTTCGTGGTCTGGCTCATCGTCGGCTTCGCCATCTACTTCGGCTACGGCTACCGCCACGCCCGGCTCGGCACCGGCGAACTCGAAGTTGCCAAGCAAGAGTAATCTGGAACGGTACGTGTTGTTGAGGAGGTAACCATGCCATATGTCGTCGCTCAGCCGTGTGTGGATGTCAAGGACAAGGCCTGTGTGGACGAATGTCCGGTCGATTGCATCTACGAGGGCTCCCGTTCCTTGTACATCAATCCGAACGAATGCGTCGATTGCGGCGCCTGCGAGCCGGTGTGCCCGACCGAGGCCATCTTCTACGAGGATGACCTGCCGGAGGAGTGGGCTTGGTACAAGGATGCCGCCGTCAGCTTCTTCGCCGAAGTGGGCGATCTGGGCGGCGCTTCCGCCGCTGGCCCGATCGGCAAGGACCCGGAGCAGGTCGCCGCGCTTCCTCCGCAGAACCAGTGACCATGGCTTGTTGAACCGTCGTGCCGTCCATTTTGCTCGTCGAGCGGATTTGGACGGCCGATTCGTTTTCTGGACCGGTTCGACTTCGACGTTTCCATGCGCCGAAGGCGAACCGGTTTTTCGTATGGACGGACGACCATGCCGTCGGGCCGATTGCCGTATGCTGGAGCATGGTTTGAGATTCCCGTTGGAAAAGGAGACTTACGGATGGGCTTTCATGAGTTCTCGTCACCGTACGATTGGTCGCGCATCGCATCCTACAAGCGCACGGCGAAGGCCGCGTTCGGCGGCATGATCGACCTGTCCGTCGGATCTCCCGTCGACCCCGTGCCCGATTCGGTGCGCAAGGCGCTCGCCATCTCGTCGAACGATCCGAACGCGTACGGTTATCCCGTCACGGCCGGCACCGCCGATTTGCGCGACGCCATCCATGAATGGTTCTCCTCCAATCGCGGCGTCGACCTGCATGCGTTGGACGCCGACGTGGTGCCAACGGTCGGTTCCAAGGAAGGCGTCGCGTTGATGGCGTCGCTGTTACATTTCGGCGAGGGCGATGTCGTGGTGCAGCCGAAAGTGTCGTATCCGACCTACGAGATCGGCACGCAGCTGGCGGGTGCGCGAACATTGAAGGTCGACGACGTGTCCGACGTCGATTCTTGGAAGGACGTGCCCGGCGTCAAGGCCGTATGGGTCAATTCGCCATGCAATCCGACCGGCGAGGTGCTGTCCGCGGAACGGATGTCCGGCATCGTCCATGCCGCGCGCTCGATTGGCGCCGTCGTGCTGTCGGATGAATGCTATGCGCTGATGCGATGGGGAGCCGAGGGCGCGGCGCCGTGCGCGTTGCAGGCTGACGTGTGCGGCGGCTCCGCCGAAGGCGTGCTGGTGCTGTATTCGTTGAGCAAGCAGAGCAATATGGCCGGATATCGTACGGCGTTCATCGCCGGAGACCGGTCGTTGGTTGAGCCGATGACGGCTTATCGCAAGCAGATCGGACAGATCATTCCCGGTCCGGTGCAGGCCGCGATGGCCGCCGGACTGCGTGACATGGACGCCGTCCGGACGCAGCACGCGCGTTACGAGGAGCGTCTCGGCACATTGGTGGGCGCTTTGCGCGCGTACGGCTATTGCACGGACATGCCCCAAGGCGCGTTGTATGTGTGGGTGAAGGCCAAATCCGGCGATTGCTGGGAGGATATGCGACAGCTTGCCGAAATCGGCATCATCGCCAGTCCCGGTGAGTTTTATGGAGCTCCGGAATATCTGCGGTTCTCCGCCACCGCCAGCGATGAGGCGATCGCGGCCGCTGCCGAAAGACTGGCCCGGTGACGTCGGCCGAAAGACGGTGGAAAACGAAAAGGACCTCCGAACGATCGGAGGTCCTTTTTTGTGGCGGAGTCAGAGGGATTCGAACCCTCGAGCCGCTAAACACGACTAACACCTTAGCAGGGTGCCCCTATCGGCCACTCAGGCATGACTCCACTGTATACGCCAATACATGACGCAACAGCATATGACTATAGCACCTATTCTCCGCGCAAAACACCATATTCGGGAAAAATGTGGAAAAGAGCTCGGGCGGAGCCGGAGGGATTCGAACCCTCGAGCCTTCTTTGGCGCTCCTTGCGGAATGCCCGGATGTGACACGCCGTCATGTTCGCTCATTCCAGAGTGTTCGAACATTTGTTCCAAAAATGATGGAATGTCGTATATCATGGAACCATGAGCACGGCACCGAGAATAGCAGCGGCCAAACGTGACTGGGGTCACGATGAGACCGGATGCACGGTGCTGCACATCGACATGGACGCCTTCTTCGCGTCCCTTGAAGTGGCCAGACATCCTGAGTATGCGGGCAGGCCGGTGATCATCGGCATTGGCAACCGATCCGTGGTGTCGGCGGCGAATTACGAAGCTCGCAGATACGGCATCAACTCGGCCATGGCGAGTTCTCGGGCACGAAGACTATGCCCCGACGGCGTCTTCCTGCCGGTGGACATACGCTACTACCGTGAGATGTCCAGGCGCATCTTCACCGAGGTGTTCTCTCAAGTCACCGACCGCATCGAACAGGTTTCCGTGGACGAATGCTACATGGACGTGTCCGGCGCGCTGCTGAAGTGGAAAAGCCCGCGCGCCATCGGCGCCTGGATCCGTGAGAGGGTCGCGGCCAGATACCGCATCACATGCTCGGTCGGCATCGCGGGAAACAAACTGGTCGCCAAAATGGCGTCCACCAACGCCAAACCGGACGGCATGCTCATGATTCCTTTGGCTCGGCACGCCGAATTCGTGCAGATGATGCCGTTGCGAGGCATTCCGGGCATCGGACCATCCCTGGAGAAACGTCTGAACGCGTGGGGCGTCGATTCCGTGGCCGATCTGGCGAAAATGAGTGTCGAATCGCTTGAACGCGTCACAGGGTCGGCCGTCGGCGCTCGCGGGCTGTACATGGCGGCGCGTGGAATGGACGATCGTCCCGTCGCGCCGCGTGCCCCGGAGAAATCCGTTGGCGCGGAGCGTACGTTCGACACGGACACCCAGGATATGCGCAAGGTGACGTCCATGCTCCGCAGATGCTGCGATGACGTGGCAAGCGCATTGCGGCGGAAGGGTTTCGTGGCGCGAAAGGTCATGGTGAAGCTGCGTTTTCCCGATCTGAGCTATGCCACGAAGGGGCGCACGCTGGAAAGTCCGACGGATGTGGCTGGCGTGCTCTATCCGCAGTGCGTATCTCTGCTGCTGTCCATGATGGACATGCCTGAGGATTCCGCCGGCGCGGTGTCCTTGGCAAGGCCTGTGCGTCTCGCCGGCATGAGCGCGGGTGGACTGGTCAAGGCGGAGGATGCGGTGATGCAGCCTTCCTTCGATGACATGTTCGATGATCGGGGCCATGAATCGACTGGTTCGGTGGCTCAATCGGAGCGGATGCGCGGCGCCGAGGCCGCGTTGGACGCGGTGCGGCTCAAATATGGCAACGGCGTTGCCCATTTGGGGATATGACGGGCGGCGCATCGGATAATCTTGGATATCGAGAGAGAAAGAGATAGAAAAGGGGATGTTATGAAATACCGGAAGAATGCGGTGTATGCCCGCAATCCGGAAGTGCTGACCGCGGGGCGTCGCAGGCTGGCCATCATCTGCGTGGTCGTGCTCGTCGCGGCGCTTGCGGTGGGTGGATGGTTCCTGACAAGGCATTTCGTCGTAACACGGCATGCTGCGGAAACGCAATCCGCAACGCGGGCGGATACGGTCAAGCAAAAGAAGCCGAGCGTGAAGGAAGGCGAGCCGAAGGAGCATCACGGTAATTCCCCTGATTGTCCGGATACCGACTGCATCGCCATGATGGTCAATGGCGATCTGCTGTTCCATCCGGGATTGTGGGACAATTTCGCCGGAGCCGATACCACCGCGACTGATGGAACGGCCTATGACTTCACCAGCCTGTTCGAGCCGATGCGCAAATACATCGACGCCTCCGACATCGCGGTCTGCGAATTCGAGACGCCGATTGCGCCCCGTGGAGGTCCGTACGCCGGATATCCGGTTTTCAACATCCCCTCCGAAGTCGCCGACGCGGCGGCAAAAGTCGGATACCGCGCCTGTACGCACGCGTCGAACCATTCGTGGGATCAGGGCGCGGATGGCATCGCTCGTCTGTGGGACACCCTTGAACAGGATGGCATCGCTCAGACGGGTTCGTATAAGACCGAGGAGGATTCCACCAAACCGTTGGTCATCGATTCACCGACTGGAGGCGGCAAGCTGGGTCTGGTCGCGGGAACCGTCTCGCTGAACGCGCAGACTCCTGACTACGACTGGCGTGTGGATCGTCTGCGTGAAAGCGGCGATCCGAACCACCAATCCGACATCGACAGAGCCGTGGCCAAAGCCAAGGAGGCCCGCAAACAGGGAGCCGATGTGGTGGCCATCGCCATGCATTCCGTGCAGGAATACCTCGACTATGCCGATTCCTGGCAGCAGTCCGAAGCCCACGAATTGGCCGATACGGGCGCGTTCGACGTGATTTACGGCGCCGGATGCCATTGCGCTCAGCCCATCGAGAACTACAACGGCACGTGGATCATCTACGGTTTGGGCAATGCGGTGACCGAGTCGGCCAACACGCCGGACACCCTGGTCAACAACCAAGGTGTGACGGCTCGCGTGCAGTTCGCCGGTAAAAAGGGCGTGGCCGGATCGTGGAGGGTCAGCCGCATCGACTGGGTGCCGACCGCGAACATGCGCCAAGGACGGTACCAGTGGTGTCCGATATCCAGCGATCATCCGGACGGAGCCTGTTGGAACGAGACCGAAGACGCCAACCAGCGGCAACGTATCTGGAACGTGATTTACTCCATGGGGGCCGATCAGCAGGTGGTTCGCGAGTGGAATATCACCGCGGAGCAGACGAATTCGTCCGGGAAATAGCGTTTCGTGGCACAATGTGCCATGTAGAAGCTGCAATGGTATGCGCGGTTCCGCGCGCTGTGAGGTGAAAGACATGGATGGAATCTTCGAGACCCAACCCGAACGGACCGATCTGCCGCTGGTGGTCATGCCGGTGGTCATCGCTTCGATGATCGAACCGTTCAAGAAGAACTTCGCGATGCTGGAGAACGTGGCCCGCGTACGCATGTATGAGGATTTCACACTCGACGAGGACACCATTGTGGAACGGTGCAAGGATGCGGACGCCGTCATGGTCATCGGATTCCACTGCACCGACGCCATCCTCGACCGCCTTCCGAACGTCAAATGCTACGCGTTCGGCGGCACCGGCGTGGCCAGCTACATCAACCTGGACAAGTCGAAGGAACGCGGCATCCGCGTCTGCAATGTGCTGCACTATGGCGACCATGCCGTCGCGGAGCATACGATGGCGCTGCTTATGGAGCTGACCAGGCATGCCGGCGCGCTCGACGCGCAGGTCAAGCAGGGGGATTGGGATGGCGCCGACGGCTTCGAACTGTTCGGCAAGAGGCTCGGCATCATCGGCCTCGGCGGCATCGGGCAGACCGTGGCTGGCATCGCCAAGGCATTCGGCATGAAGGTGTCCGCATGGAACTCCCATGTGCCGGCGCAGGTGTTCGCCGATCTGGGCGTCACCCCTGTGGACGATATGAACGAGCTGATTGCCGGTTCCGATGTGGTCTCCGTGCATATGCCGCTGCTTGATTCCACCCGTGGCATCATCGCCGCGGAGAACCTCGAGGCGCTGCGCCCGGGAACCTTGTTCGTCAACACCGCGCGTGCCGAAGTGATCGAACCTGGCGCCCTGCTGGCAAGGCTCCAGCGTGGAGACATTCCGGCGGCGCTCGACGTGTTCGAGCATGAGCCGCTGACCGCCGACGACCCGCTGTGCAAGATCCCCGGCATCGTGCTCACCCCGCATATCGCATGGCGCACCGATGGCGCATACATCGGTCTGACCAAGCAGGTCGTGCAGTCCATCACGGCCTTCTTCAAGGGCGAGGATTTCAACGTCGTCGTCTGATCTGGAATCCTGCGCCGGAGCTTATGCGGCTGGTCGGCGCGGTTGGATAGGTTGGATGGCATGCAGACCATACTTGATTCCGTCGATCGGCCGGCGCACGACGCCTTCATCGAAAAGAAGTCGGAATTCATCGGTGACGCCTGCCATATCGAATCGCTGGATGACGCCCTTGCGTTCGTCCAGACGATTCGCGACCTGCATCCAAAGGCCCGCCATGTCGCCTACGCGGCGGTGTGCGGAGGCTCCGGCGGCCGTCTTGCGGAGCGTATGAGCGATGACGGCGAGCCTTCCGGCACCGCGGGCAAGCCTATCCTCGATGTGCTGCGCGCCAACGAGATGACCGATTGCGTGGTCGCGGTCACGCGGTATTTCGGCGGCATCCTGCTTGGATCGGGCGGATTGATCCGCGCCTATTCGACGGGCGCCTCGATCGCCGTCAAGGCCGCGTCCAAAGCGAGGATCGTGCCATGCCGTGAATATCGGGTGAAGCTCGACTATCCGCAGCTCGGCGGTTTCCAGAACCTATTGGCGTCGGTGGAGGGCGAGCAGGCTGACGCGCAGTACACCGACCGGGTCGTATTGTCCGTGGTGGTGCCGATGGAGCATGCGGGCGTCTTCG
Source organism: Bifidobacterium ruminantium DSM 6489 (assembly GCF_000770925.1). Lineage (GTDB taxonomy): Bacteria > Actinomycetota > Actinomycetes > Actinomycetales > Bifidobacteriaceae > Bifidobacterium > Bifidobacterium ruminantium. The sequence goes on from NZ_JDTK01000002.1 coordinate 99,571, forward strand.
AGGCGCGGGTCACGGAGACGTTCAACGCCACGGTTTCGCCGCAGCCCGTGGGCACGTCCAACCGGCCGGTCAGGCTATGAAGCCGAAAATGATGAAAGCGTGAGGTGAGCACTATGAGTGAGGCTGGGAACAACCCGAACGATGACAATCAGAAAACCGATGGAACCGCGGATTTCGAGCCGCTGACCGCCACGTATGAACGGTTGCGGCATTCCGATGATTCCGCCGCCTTGAGTGAATTCGCGAGACGTCCGTTGCCGGACCGTTCCGATCAGGCTGCGTTTTCCCGGGCCACCGCACTGCTGGAGGCGGTCGCGGGAAACGCCCACACGCCGCTGGAGGATCGCGTGTTCCTAGCCGAGACCATGCCGTTCCCGAACATCCTGGTCAAACTGTCCACCGACGAATCACCTGAGGTGCGCAAGGCCGTCGCTGGAAATTCCGATGACAAGAATTGGCTGGTCGGCAGGCTGACCAAGGACGAATCCCCCGAAGTGCGCGCGACCGCGTTGCGCAACAAGCGCACGTCGTGGAAGATGCGTCTTGAAGGCGCCGAGGATCCGAGCATGGATGCCGACACGCTGGACTTCCTCGGCGCGCTGGGCACGCAGATCGAGCCGGATGCCCCGGTGGTACTCGCCACCATGGTGCGTAGGGCCGTGGCGCTGAACCCGAACGTCTCCGATCGGATGCTCCAACAGCTGGCGCAGGACGATGCTGGCGATGTGCGGAAGGCGGCCGAACGCCACCTTGCGGAAAAATAGTTGCATACGTTGTCATTTTTATGAGATTTTCGCGCGTGGTGCGCTTGTTTTATGCCTACACTGGGAGGCATGACAGAACAGACCGAAAACGCAACGCGTCTCGCCCGTCCGCTCATTCGTCTGGCAAAGCTGGTGGGTGTCGCCACCAGCTACGTCGGTATGAGCCATGATTACCACGAAATCGAAGACGATGTTCTAGTGGCGGTGCTCAAGGCGCTTGGTATTGACGCTTCCAACGACGAGGCGATCAACCAGTCCATCACATCCATCAAGTCCGAGCGCGAGACGCGCGTCGTGGCTCCGACGGTGCTGCATATCGTCGGCAAGGAAAGCAAGGTGGAGGTCCACGGCGGCGTGTTCGACGTGCCGGAAGCCACCATCACGCTGGAGAACGGCGAACGGTTCACCGGCGCCATCGCCCATGAGGGTGGCGAGAAGGCGGCCAGCAGCGTCGGCGGAGATTTCTTCTGCACGTCGTATCTGGTGCTGCCAGCCGACCTTCCCGAGGGGTACCACACCCTTACCGTCGCCGTCGGCGATCGAAAGGCGACTGCAACCGTTATCAGCGCGCCGGAGAAAATCGATCTGCTCGACGATATGAAGCAGGGCTCCTTGTGGGGCTGGATGAGCCAGCTGTACTCCATCCGTTCCAAGGGATCCTGGGGCGTGGGAGACTTCGAGGATCTGAAGACCATGCTGGTCGAATCCAAGAAGAAGACCGGCGCCGACTTCATGCTCATCAACCCGATGCACGCCGCGGAACCCGTGCCTCCGTTGACGCCGTCGCCGTATCTGCCGATCTCCCGTCGCTTCATTAATTTCAGCTATATCCGTCCGGAATCCATGCCGGAATACCTCACGCTCTCCCATGAGGACAGGGCCGAGGTCGACGCGCTGCACGAGCAGGTCGAATCGCTGAACGACGATGCGAACCTCATTGACAGGGACGCCATGTGGCGTGTCAAGAAACACGCGCTGTGGATCATTTACAAGGCCGGTCGTACCAAGGCTCGTCAGGCGGATTTCGATCGTTACCTCGCCGATTGCGGCGACGAGATCGAATCCTATGCGACGTGGTGCCTGTGCTACGACAAGTGGGGCGCTCCCGCCGACGACGCCGACAATTGGGTCCGCAAATACAATCGCGATTCCGAGGAAGTCGCGCATCTGCGCGAGAAGTACCCGGACACCCTGGAGTTCTACCGCTGGCTGGAATGGGTCGCCACTGAGCAGCTCCACTCCGCGCAGCAGGCCGCCCGCAGGGTCGGCATGAAGATCGGCATCGTCGCGGACATGGCCGTCGGCGTGCATCCCGCGGGCTCCGATGTGTGGTGGAATCCGGAACGGTTCGCCAAGGGCGCCACGGTCGGCGCTCCGCCTGACATGTTCAACCAGCAGGGGCAGGATTGGAGCCAGCCGCCGCTGAACCCGATCGCCTTGGAGCAGACCGGTTTCCAGGTCTACCGCGACATGGTGCATGGCATGTTTGCCAACGCTGGCGCGGTGCGCATCGACCATATCCTCGGCCTGTTCCGCCTGTGGTGGATTCCGGAAGGCAAGCCGGCCACCGACGGCACATACGTGCATTACGATTCCGATATCATGCTGGGCATCCTGGCTCTGGAGGCGTCCCGCGCAGGCGGCGTCGTGGTGGGCGAGGACCTTGGCGTGGTACCGGCCTACGTATCCAAGTCGCTGTCCGAGCATGGCATTCTTGGTTGCGCCGTGGAATGGTTCGAGCAGAACGATGGCGTGTTCCGCGCGCCGAAGGATTGGCGTCCGTACGCGTTGGCCTCCGTCAACACGCACGACATGCCGCCGGCGGCCGGCTATCTCGAGTACGGCCATGTCAAACTGCGCGAGGAGCTCGGGCTGCTGTCCGGACCGGTGGAGGAATTCCAGAAGTCCGCGACGGCCGAGCACAACGCCATGCTGCGCATGCTGGTTGAGGAAGGCTATCTCGACCAGGCCGCGTTGGAGGACGAAGCCGCCAACGAGAATGAGATTATCGACGCTTTGTACCGCGGACTGAAGGGTTCCCCGTGCAAGCTCATGGCGGCCTCCATCGTGGATGCGGTCGGTGAGAAGCGCACGCAGAACCAGCCGGGCACCAACAACGAATATCCGAACTGGCGCATTCCGCTGGCTGACGGCGAAGGCAACGTGGTGCCGCTTGAGAAGCTCTTCGACGAGCCCCGCCTGCAGGAGATCACCGCCATCATGCGTGGCTGATCGTTCCGAAGACATGCGGCAGGGTGTCCACGGGCAAGTCGTCCGTGGACACCCTTGTTTTTCGTGTTGCCGAATGTCAAGGCGGACGATACACTAGTAGATTGTTGTGTTTCCCTACGGGGTCCTTCAAAGCGCTTTTCCCACTCGCCATCGAGGACTTTCAGGGAGCCCACGGATAATGAGACCTGAAAACGGCATTATTCCGCGCCTAACCAACGTGCATGATGCTGATGGATGGTCCGGAACACAATATATAGAAAAGGTACATCGTGAAAACTTTCACTCCGAAGCCAGCTGATCTGACTCACGACTGGTACGTCATCGACGCCACCGACGTGGTGCTCGGCCGTCTCGCTTCCCAGGCAGCGATTCTGCTGCGTGGCAAGAACAAGCCGACCTACGCTCCGCACGCCGATTCCGGCAACCACGTGATCATCCTCAATGCCGACAAGATCGCTCTGACCGGCAACAAGTTGAGCAAGGAACTGTACATGCACTCCGGTCGTCCGGGTGGCCTGCGTCGCGATAGCTACGCTCAGCTGCTCAAGACCAACCCCGAGCGCATCATCAAGTCTGCCATCAAGGGCATGCTGCCGAAGAACCGTCTGGCCAAGGTTCAGCTGGATCGTCTCCACATCGTTCGCGGTGCCGAGCATCCGTACGCTGGCATGAAGCCGCAGGTTTTCGAGATCGCCCAGGTCTCGCAGCAGGCTAAGTGAACCGAAGGGAGATAAGAAACATGGCTGAAAACACCAACAACTCCGCGGTTCTCGAGACCGAAGAGGAGCTCACCTCGTACACCACCGAGACCAACGCTGGCGCTGGCACCGGTACTTCCACCATCGCTCCGGGCTATGGCACCGGTCGTCGTAAGGAAGCCGTCGCTCGTGTCCGCCTGGTTCCGGGCACCGGCAAGTGGACCATTAATGGTCGCACCCTGGAAGAGTACTTCCCGGCCAAGCTGCTGCAGCGTGAGGTCAACTCCCCGATCGTGTTGCTCAAGCTCGAAGGCAAGTTCGACGCTATCGTCCTCGTCGACGGTGGCGGCACCACCGGCCAGGCTGGCGCAATCCGCCTGGGCGTTGCCCGCGCTCTGAACGCCATCGATCGCGATGCGAACCGCGCCACCCTGAAGAAGGCTGGCTTCCTGACCCGCGACGCCCGCGTCGTGGAACGCAAGAAGGCCGGTCTGCACAAGGCACGTCGCGCTCCGCAGTTCTCGAAGCGCTAAAGCTTATCAAGCTTTACGAAACCCCTCGGAAACCATTCGGTCTCCGAGGGGTTTTCTCGTTTTCGGACTATTATTTCAGCCGTTTTGCGCGTCGGCTGGTCATGCCAGCCGGACGCCTCAGTCGGACATCTGCTTCAGAACGCTGATGCTCAAAGACGGCAACGTCCATAGTGTGGGATCATCCTCGGACAGTCCGTCATCCACTGATTTCAGATTGTCGGTGGCCTCATCCTCCAGATGCCAGTACATCGTGTTGAGCCGCTGAAGATGTTCGCGGAAACGTCCGGCCGGTTTGTCGTCCGACTCCTCGTCGAATTCGGCCAGCTTCTCGATTCGCGTGCCCTGTCCGGGGTATTCGCCGGCGATCTCCGCCGAGGACCAGAGCATCTGCCATTCGATGTCGCTTGGCAGATGGAAGCGGATGTTCTCATCGGAACCGTTGACCAGAATCAGCAGACTGGGCTCGTCGGGGGAGAGCAGCTGCATGGCGAACGAGCGGACGGACGGATTGGTCCAATCGGCGTCGTGTGGCGCCTTGCCGTTCGGCATGAACCAGTGCACACGGTCGGACTTCTTCAGCAGGCCGATCCGGCTCAGTCGGGTGAAGAAGTCCTCATGGTTGTACAGGTCGCGTGATTTCCGCAGGGCGATCAGCCTCGACGTGAGGTTGAACAGTTTGAGCTCCGTCGTCTGCTCGGTGCTGTACAGCCAGTCCCAGTCGAGCCATGCGGTCTCGTTGTCTTGCGTGTAGGCGTTGTTGTTGCCGTTCTGGGAATTGCCGAATTCATCGCCGGCGAGCAGCATCGGAGTGCCCAGGGACAGCAGCAGCGTGCCCAGCAGGTTCATGGTGGCGCGTTCGCGTTGCTGTGTGATGATCGGATCGTCGCATGGGCTCTCGTGCCCGAAGTTGACGGAATGGTTGTCGTTGCTGCCATCCTGGTTGTTCTCGCCGTTGGCTTCGTTGTGCTTATGGCTGTAGCGGGTCAGATCGGCGGTGGTGAAGCCGTCGTGGCAGGCCACGAAATTCACGGAAGCCGTCGATCCGCGTCCGGGATCCGTGGCGAACAGGTCGGCCGAACCGCACAGACGCGTGGCCAGCGATTGCATGGTCGTCTCCCCGGGCTCGCCGCCGCGCGCGCGTTCCACGTCCGTTAGCCAGAATTTGCGTGTGCAGTCGCGGAAACGGTCGTTCCATTCCGCGAAGGGAATGCCGAATTGGCCGGTTCGCCAGCCGCCTGGACCGCAATCCCAAGGCTCCATGATCATTTTGAGGTTGCCAAGCAGCATATCGGAGCGTAGCGCGTACAGGAACGGGTGGTATCGGGTGAATTCGCCGTCGAGCCGGGCCAATGTCGCGGCAAGGTCGAAGCGGAATCCGTCGATGCCGATTCGTTTGGCCCAGTATCGCAGCGAATCCACGGCGAACGTGGTGACGTGCGTATTGGTGAAATCCAGCGAATTGCCGCAGCCCGTGGTGTCGTAGAGCCTGCTGACCTCGTCTTTGGTGCGCCGATAGTAGGTGAGGTTGTCGAGGCCTCTCCAGCAGATCGTGGGGCCTTCGGGGCCAGATTCGCAGGTGTGGTTGTAGACCACGTCCATGATCACTTCGAAGCCGGCTTCGTGCATCGCGCGAACCATGTCGATGACTTCCTGCCGCACGGCCGCGGCGCCGGCTTCCTGTGCCTGCTTGGTGGCGTATGAGGGTTCGGGGGCGAAGTATCCGAGGGTGGAATAGCCCCAGTAGTTCGTGCGATTGCGTTCCTGCAGGAACAGTTCGGGCTGTTTGGCCTGAATGGGGAGAAGCTCGATGGATGTGACGCCAAGGTCCTGCAGATAGGAGAGTGTCGACGGATGGGCGAGGCCCGCGTAGGTGCCGCGGAGTTCCTTGGGAAGCCAGGGGGCGTTCGCGGTGAAGCCTTTCACGTGCAGTTCGTAGATGATGGTCTTGCTCCAGGCCACGTGCGGATGGGACGGTTCTCCCGCATGTTTGTCGGTCGCGCGATCGTCGATGGCCACGGAGACGGGCATGTGGCCAAGGGAATCCACGGTGCTCATTGGACCGAACGGAGATCCCGACACCTTGCCGTTTTTGATCTCGCACTCGTAGGCGAACGCGCCCGGATCGAGCTCCATCTGGCCTTCGATGCCTTTGGCATAGGGGTCGAGCAGCAGTTTGTAGGGATTGAAGCTTACGCCGTGGTTCGGGTCCCATGGGCCGTTGACGCGGTATCCGTATTGCATGCCGTCCCAGGCTTTGGGCACGTGCACATACCACAGACCGTAGTTCGGCCCGTCCATGCGGAACAGCGTCTCCCGAAGGTTGAGCGACGGTATCCGTCTCGTGCAGATGTTGAGTTCCTTCGCCTGATCGATGAAGGTGACATCCGGCTCGTCGAACAGGCGGGTGGCGTCGGCGTAGAAGAGACTTGGTTGGTCAAGAGGCTCGAGCACGCAGAACCATGCTTGTGTGGCGCTTTCGGAACGGACGACGGCGTCCGCTCCACCATCGTCGGTGAAATACAGTCCGGGACGTGTGGCGTAGCGATGTAGGGGAGGATTCTTCATATCTATATTGTAGACGCCGGAAGCAGTCAATCGTTCGACGTGCGGGGGCGTGGCGCGGCATGACGCATGAGCAGGTCTCTTTTTTATTTTTGCTTGGCGATTCCGGCCTGTCGCCGCCGGCACATGCCGACGGAGTCGTTGGGAATATTGGCGACACGCTTTATAAGACACTTTAAGAAAATCAATTTGCAAAACTATTTAAAAAAGCGTATAGTGTGATTCATCACGCAGAGAATGCGGGAAACAAAATATCTTTCAGTGAGGAAGGAATTATCATGAAGGCTTTGGTTTTGACTGGCATCAAGCAGTTTGAGATTCAGGAACTGGCTACCTCTGAGATTCAGCCGAATGAAGTGCTGATCAACACCGCATACGCCGGTGTGTGCGGCACTGACCATGATCTGTATGCCGGACGTCCGGGCTCCGCGCCGGCTGTTCCGCCGATCGTGCTCGGCCATGAGAACTCCGGCGTCGTCGCCGCCATCGGCTCCGAGGTCACCAACGTCAAGGTGGGCGACCGTGTGGCCGTCGATCCGAACATCTACTGCGGCCAGTGCGAGTACTGCCTGACCCAGCGTCCGGAGCTGTGCGACCACCTAAGCGCCGTCGGCGTCACCCGTGACGGCGGCTTGGCCGAGCAGTTCACCGCCCCGGCCACCGTGGTCTACAAGCTGCCGGACAACGTCTCCCTGCGCGACGCCGCCGCCATCGAACCGGTGTCCTGCGCCGTGCACGGCCTCGACCTGCTCAAGCTGCGCCCCTACCAGAAGGCCCTGGTCATCGGCGACGGCTTCATGGGACAGATCTTCGCCCAACTGCTGCAGGCCTATGGTGTGCACCAGGTGGATCTGGCCGGCATCTTCGACGAGAAGCTGCAGCGCAACAAGGAGCAGTTCGGTGTGACCGAGACCTTCAACACCACGAAGGAGCCGGTTCCGACGGACGCCTACGACGTCATCGTCGAGGCAGTCGGTCTGCCGGCCACCCAGGCCCAGGCGGTCGCCGCGGCCAAGAAGGGCGCGCAGGTGCTGATGTTCGGCGTCGGCCCGCAGGAGGCCCACTTCGAGATGAATACCTACGACATCTACAAGAAGCAGCTCACCATCCAGGGCTCCTTCATCAACCCGCTGACCTTCCGCGACGCCATCTCGCTGGTCTCCTCCGGCAAGATGAACATCGGCGGCCTTATCAGCCACGAGCTCAAGCTCGAAGAGGTTCAGGACTTCCTCGACGGCAAGATCACCGGCGTTTCCAAGGCCGTCGTCAAGGTCGGCAAGTGACGTCGCGGACGGTTCCGCGATCGTTCCGATGAAATCGTGGCCGCCGCGTGTTACCTCTCTTGCGGCGGCCATCGTTCAATTCGCATCGGGTGCCATGGCAGGGTGGCCATGGCAGGGTGGCCATGGCAGGGTGGCCATGGCACCCGTCCATTGAAGACCTATATTGGTTTGTATGTTTTCTCATAGTTGAGAAGGATAACGGGTAAGGATGCTCGCATGATTAAGCTTCTTGAACGGCTCGGCGTTCCGCGTACGCTGATGCTCGGCTTCCTCGCCGTCGCGATCTTCATGACCGGCGATGGTTTTGAACTGACGTTCCTGTCGAAATTCATGGTGGATCAGGGATTCACCTCGTCCCAGGCCTCGCTGCTGGTCACCGTATATGGTCTGTTCGCGGCGTTCGGCGGCTGGTCCGCCGGCGTGCTTGCCGAGATGTTCGGCGCGCGCAAGGTCATGATGTTCGGCGCGTGCTGGTGGATCGGCGTGCATCTGCTGTTCCTCGGCGTGGCCATTCCAAGCCATATCTATCCGTTGATCCTGGGCCTGTACGCCATCCGTGGCATCGGCTATCCGCTGTTCATCTACAGCTTCGTGGTGCTGATGGCGCAGTACATCTCCCCGTCCAGACTCGCTTCGGCCACCGGCTTCTTCTGGACCTGCTTCTCGTTGGGCATCGGCGTGTTCGGCGCGTATCTGCCAAGCTTCATCATGCCCGTGTTCGGCGAATACAAGACGTTCTGGTTCGCATTGCCCTTCTCCATCGTCGGTACGCTCATGTGCTTCTTCTTCGTGCCGAAGAACAAAGTCGTCAAGGGCGAGGGACTCAGCCGCAAGGAACAGCTCAAGGAGCTGACCGAAGGCGCCACCATCCTGTTCACCAATCGCAAGATCCTCATCTGCGCCATCATCCGCATCATCAACAACCTGCTGCTGTACGGCTTCCCCGTCATCATGCCGTTGTACCTGTGCACCACGCATAACGGCGGCATCAACATCTTCAAGACCGAGGAGTGGATGCGCATCTGGGGCTTCGTGTTCGTCGTCACCCTGATCTTCAACACCTTCTGGGGCTGGTTCATGGACCGCTTCGGCTGGGTATGGCCGATGCGCTGGTTCGGCTGCGCGGTGCTCGCCGTCGGCTCGGTGGCGTTCTACTACATTCCGCAGTGGTTCGGCGCAAACGCACTGATGATGATCATCGCCTCTATTATTGTCGGCATCGGCACCTGTGCCTTCTCGTCGCTGCCGACCATCATGACGCTGTACGCAGGCGAAGGCAAGCAGGGAGCCGCGCTATCCGCATACAACCTCGCCGCCGGCCTGACCACGTTCGCCGGCCCCGGCATCGCCACGATTCTGTTGCCGGTCATTGGCTATGGCGGTGTGTGCTGGACCTACGCCGCGCTATACGTGCTGGCGTTCGTTCTCACGCTGTTCATCCGCCCGAAGCAGCCTGGATTCGATGAGCATGGCCTTCGTGTCAAGTCGGCCAAGAAGAGCGAGCAGTCGGCTGAAGTCGCGTCCCAGACCGCGTCGGAAGCGCCGGTTGCCGTGGAATCGTCCGAGGCGGCGCACTGAGACGTCATAATCGATAACACAATATCCGATCAATATCCATCGCAAAGGAGAACCATCATGAGCAAGCCCATGACCGCATTCACCACCGATTTCCAGCATTCCGGCATGATTGCCAAGGATCTGGACGAGACCATTGAGTTCTACACCAAGAAGCTCGGCTTCGAAGTGGCGGGCATCTTCCATAACGGCGAGAACCGTTGCGCCTTCCTGCGCTACGGCCATCTGACCATCGAGACCTGGGAGGGCGAGCCTGCCCCGATGACCACCGGCGCCATCAACCACTGGGCGTTCGACACTCCGGATATCGAAGCCGCCTTCGAGAACGCCAAGGAGCTCGGACTGAAGTTCAAGGACACCGAGATCCAGCACATCGACAGCTTCTGGGATCACGGCATCCGTTACTTCAACGTGTACGGTCCCAATGGCGAGACCATCGAGTTCTGCCAGATCGTCTGAGACGACGGAACTACGACAGGGGCGTGTCCCGACTATCGAAGTCGGGACACGCCCCTGTCGTTTTTTTCATATACGCGGAACGCGTCAGATTTCCGTGTTGCAGATGTCGGCCACATAGGATTGCACGAATCGCAATGCAGCGCCGATGATGTTCTGATCCTCCATACACAGGCTTTTGCGCAGAACGAAGTGTGTGTCGTGGAACGCGCTTTTCTCCTCGACCAGCGCCTTGAGATGGTCGATATCATCCGAATCGAGATATCGTGCCGCCTCGCCGCCGATGATGATGTCTCCGGCGAGCAGCGCGCGGACGTTGCTTACGGCCTGCGCCACGTTGGCCAGCCAATGGTCGAAGCGCTGCCTATGCCCGTGCTCGCCCTGTCTGAGCACGCTGAAGAATCCGGACAGGCTTTCGCCATCCTCCAGCAGGGTTTCCGGTGAACAGTAGGTGTCCATGCAACCATACTGACCGCAATAGCATTTGTTGCCGCCGGGAACGAGTGTCATGTGTTCGATGACGCCGTTGCGCAGATTGGGACCTTGATGCAGCTGACCGTCAATGATCACCGCGCCGCCGGGCCGCATCTCGAGGTACACGCAGACCGCATCGCTGAGCGCGTGGTCGAGCCAGAGCTCGGTCATGGCCGAAGCGTCGGAATCATGGATCATGATGCTCGGATAGCGTACGTTCTGTGCGATGGTGCCCAGTTTAACGCCCGTGTTGCCCATGATGCTGCCGAAGCTGATGGTCGTGCCATCTGCCGACACGATGCCTTGGATGGCGAACGCGACTCCCAGGATGCCGCTGCCGCCGCGTTCGACTTTTGCGGCGAAGTCGTTGATGATGCCGCCTATTTTCTGGTAGTACGCGTCGGTGTTGCGGTAGGGGAGCGCGGCGTGATGCCGCGCGATGACATGACCGTGCAGATCGATCGCGCACAGGTTCAGCCTGTTGGCTCGCATGGCCACGCCGATGGCCGCCTTGCACCGCGATTCGAACACGAAGGTCTGCGCTTTTCTGCCGCCGGTGGATTCCAATTGCTCGCCCTTGCCGACGAGCCCCTCCTGTTCTAGCGCGCGCAGGTTCTGGGTGATGGTCGGCAGGCTGAGGCCAAGTTCCCGTTCCAGAACCTGTTTGGTGGCTGGGCCATTCGTATACAGGTATCTGGTCAGAGCTCGTTTGTTGAGCTCCTTCACTGCCATGGTGGGAACGGCTTTCATGTCTGCTCCTTAACGGGATATGTTGCTTCTGTCGATTATACCTTTACAAAAGTATTTTTATGAAGTGTGCCGTCAATCGTAAGAAAAATAAAAACTTTAAAAAAAGCTCTTTAGGAAATGGTGAAAATAGTGTTCGATAAGTGGACGTAAAGTGAACAAAACGCGTCAAAAGAGAGTCTGTTGCATGGTAAATGTTCGGAAAAATCGATAAAAAGAACAAAAAAAGATAAGAAGCGAACATGAATTACACGACACGACGAAGAATATGTAACGCCATTATTGTCGAGTATATTGTGACTCAGGTCACAACATGATCAGCAACGTGCCGTCCGTCATATGGACGGGCGGAGATAACTGAAAAACCTTTGCAATTCCCCAAAGAATCGAGGAGGACTTCAAGTGGCAGACGCAAAGAAGAAGGAAGAACCGGTCAAGCCGACTCCGGAAGAGAAGCTCGCCGCAGCCGAAGCTGAGGTCGACGCCCTGGTCAAGAAGGGTCTGAAGGCTCTTGACGAATTCGAAAAGCTCGATCAGAAGCAGGTCGACCACATCGTGGCCAAGGCTTCCGTCGCGGCTCTGAACAAGCACTTGGTGCTCGCCAAGATGGCTGTCGAGGAAACCCATCGTGGCCTGGTCGAGGACAAGGCTACCAAGAACATCTTCGCCTGCGAGCACGTCACCAACTATCTGGCCGGACAGAAGACCGTCGGCATCATCCGTGAGGACGACGTGCTGGGCATCGACGAAATCGCCGAGCCGGTCGGCGTCGTCGCCGGCGTGACCCCGGTCACCAACCCGACCTCCACCGCCATCTTCAAGTCCCTGATCGCGTTGAAGACCCGTTGTCCGATCATCTTCGGTTTCCACCCGGGCGCCCAGAACTGCTCCGTCGCGGCCGCCAAGATCGTGCGCGACGCCGCTATCGAGGCTGGCGCTCCTGAGAACTGCATCCAGTGGATCGAGCATCCGTCCATCGAGGCGACCGGCGCGCTGATGAAGCATGACGGCGTTGCCACCATCCTCGCCACCGGCGGTCCGGGCATGGTCAAGGCCGCGTACTCCTCCGGCAAGCCCGCTTTGGGCGTCGGCGCTGGCAACGCTCCGGCGTACGTCGACAAGAACGTCGATGTCGTGCGCGCCGCCAACGACCTGATCCTGTCCAAGCACTTCGATTACGGCATGATCTGCGCCACCGAGCAGGCCATCATCGCCGACAAGGACATCTACGATCCGCTCGTCAAGGAACTCAAGCGCCGCAAGGCCTACTTCGTGAACGACGAGGAGAAGGCCAAGCTCGAGCAGTACATGTTCGGCTGCACCGCCTATTCCGGACAGACCCCGAAGCTCAACTCCGTGGTGCCGGGCAAGTCCCCGCAGTACATCGCCAAGGCTGCCGGCTTCGAGATTCCGGAAGACGCCACCATCCTCGCCGCCGAGTGCAAGGAAGTCGGCGAGAACGAGCCGCTGACCATGGAGAAGCTCGCTCCGGTCCAGGCCGTGCTGAAGTCCGACAACAAGGAACAGGGCTTCGAGATGTGCGAGGCCATGCTGAAGCATGGCGCCGGCCACACCGCCGCCATCCACACCAACAACCAGGATCTGGTCCGCGAATACGGCCAGCGCATGCATGCCTGCCGCATCATCTGGAACTCCCCGAGCTCCCTCGGCGGCGTGGGTGACATCTACAACGCCATCGCCCCGTCCCTGACCCTGGGCTGCGGCTCCTACGGCGGCAACTCCGTGTCCGGCAACGTCCAGGCGGTCAACCTTCTCAACATCAAGCGCATTGCTCGGAGGAACAACAACATGCAGTGGTTCAAGATTCCGGCCAAGACCTACTTCGAGCCGAACGCCATCAAGTACCTGCGCGACATGTACGGCATCGAAAAGGCCGTCATCGTGTGCGACAAGGTCATGGAGCAGCTCGGCATCGTCGACAAGATCATCGACCAGCTGCGCGCCCGTTCCAACCGCGTGACCTTCCGCATCATCGACTACGTCGAGCCGGAGCCGAGCGTCGAGACCGTCGAGCGCGGCGCCGCCATGATGCGTGACGAGTTCGAGCCGGATACCATCATCGCCGTCGGCGGTGGCTCCCCGATGGACGCCTCCAAGATCATGTGGCTGCTGTACGAGCACCCGGAGATCTCCTTCTCCGATGTGCGTGAGAAGTTCTTCGATATCCGCAAGCGCGCGTTCAAGATCCCGCCGCTGGGCAAGAAGGCCAAGCTGGTGTGCATCCCGACCTCCTCCGGCACCGGTTCCGAGGTCACGCCGTTCGCTGTGATCACCGACCACAAGACCGGCTACAAGTACCCGATCACCGATTACGCGTTGACCCCGTCCGTCGCCATCGTCGATCCGGTGCTGGCCCGCACCCAGCCGCGCAAGCTGGCCTCCGACGCCGGCTTTGACGCCCTGACCCACGCCTTCGAGGCTTACGTGTCCGTGTACGCCAACGACTTCACCGACGCCATGGCTCTGCACGCGGCCAAGCTGGTCTGGGACAATCTCGCCGAGTCCGTCAACGGCGAGCCGGGTGAGGAGAAGACTCGCGCCCAGGAGAAGATGCACAACGCCGCCACCATGGCCGGCATGGCATTCGGTTCCGCCTTCCTCGGCATGTGCCATGGCATGGCCCACACCATCGGCGCTCTGTGCCACGTGGCCCACGGCCGTACCAACTCCATCCTGCTGCCGTACGTGATCCGCTACAACGGATCCGTTCCGGAGGAGCCGACCAGCTGGCCGAAGTACAGCAAGTACATCGCTCCGGAGCGCTACCAGGAGATCGCCAAGAACCTTGGTGTCAACCCGGGCAAGACTCCCGAGGAAGGTGTCGAGAACCTGGCGAAGGCGGTCGAGGATTACCGTGACAACAAGCTCGGTATGAACAAGAGCTTCCAGGAGTGCGGTGTGGATGAGGACTACTACTGGTCCATCATCGACCAAATCGGCATGCGCGCCTACGAGGATCAGTGCGCTCCGGCGAACCCGCGTATCCCGCAGATCGAGGATATGAAGGACATCGCCATCGCCGCCTACTATGGCGTCAGCCAGAAGGAAGGCCACCAGCTGCGCGTCCAGCGCCAGGGCGAAGCCGCCACGGAGGAAGCCTCCGAGCGCGTCTGATCGCCATATCATCGCCATATCGGTGTGACTCCTTATATATAGGACATGTATAAGGAATCGTGAAAAGGAGTCCGACGGGAAACCGCCGGACTCCTTTCTTTTTTCGAGGCATGATTTTTCGAGACATGAAGGGCGCGGCGAGGTGTTCTTGACATGCGTTTTGCAGGCTTCTTTCGATGCGGATCAGGCGGATGCGGATAGGGTGATTCGCATATGGACGGGCATGGCCGAAACCGTTGGAAAATGCGCGACACGCGCGGATTTCAGTTGTTCACCCCTGATGCTTAGATAAAGAAGTTGCCTGATTTTAGGGCTCGCAAATTGTAATTCAAAAAGCGAGCGTGGCACAGCGAATCACTCCGGTGATGAACTGCATGGCCGCGCACTGATGTGGTATGGCCACGGGACTCCATGGTTCCGGGGGTCTTTCTGCGCCGGTGCCCTTGGAAGCAGGCTGGTAAACAGTAACTAACGAATCGCTAGAAAGGGCGGAAGGCAATGGCGGGACAGAAAATCCGCATCAGGCTTAAGTCCTATGACCATGAGGTCATCGACCAATCGGCGAAGAAGATCGTCGAAACGGTGACGAACGCGGGTGCAACTGTGGTTGGCCCGGTTCCGCTCCCGACCGAGAAGAACGTGTTCGTCGTTATCCGTTCTCCTCACAAGTACAAGGATTCTCGCGAGCATTTCGAGATGCGTACTCATAAGCGTCTCATCGACATTGTGGACCCGACCCCGAAGGCCGTGGACTCCCTCATGCACATTGATCTGCCCGCAGACGTGAACATCGAGATCAAGCTGTAAGGGAGGAGGAAACCATTATGTCTAATCGCACTGCACTGCTGGGCAAGAAGCTCGGCATGTCTCAGGTCTGGGACGAGAACGGTTTCTTCGTTCCCGTGACCCTCGTTGACGTGTCCACCAACGTGGTGACCGCCGTCAAGTCCGAGGAATCCGACGGCTACAAGGCTGTTCAGCTTGGCTACGGCCAGGTTGACCCGACCAAGGTGACCAAGCCGCTTGCCGGCCACTTCGCCAAGGCTGGCGTCACCCCGCGTCGTCACCTCGCTGAGGTTCGCACCGATAACGCCGAAGAGTTCGAGCCGGGTCAGGAGCTGACCGCTGAGCTGTTCCCGGAGGGCACCCTGGTCGACGTGACCGGTACCACCAAGGGCAAGGGCTTCGCGGGCACCATCAAGCGTTGGGGCTTCAAGTCCTATCGTCGTACCCACGGCTCTCACAAGAACGAGCGTCGTCCTGGCTCTGTCGGCGCATGCGCCACTCCGAGCCGCATCCTCAAGGGCAAGCGTATGGCCGGCCGCATGGGTCATGTGACCAACACCGCGCTGAACCTCACCATCGTTTCGTCGGATGTTGAGAACGGCGTGCTGGCTATCAAGGGCGCCATTCCGGGCCCGAAGGGCAGCATCGTTCTCGTCCGTTCGGCAGTGAAGGGAGCCTGATAAATCATGGCAAACGTTACTCTGAACGTCACCGATAACAAGGGCAAGGCCACCGGCACCGTCGATGCTCCGGCTGAGATCTTCGGCTTCTCCGCCGAGGAAGTCCAGTCCCGCATCCCGCTGATCCACCAGGTCGTCATCGCCCAGCTCGCTGCTGCTCGCCAGGGCACCCACGCCACCAAGACTCGTGGCATGGTTTCCGGCGGTGGCCGCAAGCCGTGGAAGCAGAAGGGCACCGGTCGTGCTCGTCAGGGCTCCATCCGTGCACCGCAGTGGTACCACGGCGGCACCGTGTTCGGTCCGCAGCCGCGTGACTACTCCCAGCGCACCCCGAAGAAGATGAAGGCCGCTGCTCTCAAGTACGTGCTTTCCGATCGCGCCAATGCCGGTCACGTGGCCGTTGTCGACTTCGGTGTTTCCGAAGCCCCGTCCACCAAGGCCGCCGTTGCCGCTCTTACCCCGGTGACCGAGAACAAGTTCACCACCGTGGTGCTCTCTCGCGAGAATGTGAACGAATGGCTTTCCGTTCGTAACATCCCGACCGTTCACCCGATCTTCGCCGATCAGCTCAACACGTACGATGTGGTCACCGCTCAGTACGTGGTCTTCTCCAAGGAAGGCTTCGACGCCTTCGTTGCCGCGAAGACCGAGCCGGCTGCAAAGGAGGCCTGATTTTCATGGTCGCTATTCACAAGCCCGCACACGACATCATCCTCAAGCCTGTCGTTTCTGAGAAGAGCTACGCTCTGTCCGATCGCGGTCAGTACACCTTCGTGGTGGCTCCGAACGCGAACAAGGTTCAGATCAAGCAGGCAATCGAAGAGATCTTCAATGTCAAGGTGACGAACGTCAACACCCTCAACCGCGCCGGCAAGCGTCAGCGCACCCGCAACGGTTTCGGCCAGCGCGTCAATCAGAAGCGCGCCATCGTGACCGTCGCCGAGGGCCAGACGATCGACATCTTCGGTAACTGAAGGCTAGCCGAGAAAAGTTAAAGGAAGAACTAGATTATGGCTATCCGCGTTTATAAGCCGACGACTGCAGGCCGCCGTAACGCGTCCGTCTCGGACTTCTCCGAGATCACGCGCTCCACGCCTGAGAAGTCGCTGGTTCGCAAGCTCAGCAAGACTGGCGGTCGTAACTCCTACGGCCGTATGACCTCCCGCCATCGTGGCGGCGGTCACAAGCGCCAGTACCGTCTCATCGACTTCAAGCGTTGGGACAAGGACGGCGTGCCGGCCAAGGTCGCTCACATCGAGTACGACCCGAACCGTTCCGCCCGCATCGCGCTGCTGCACTACGCAGACGGCGAGAAGCGCTACATCATCGCTCCGGAAGGCATCAAGCAGGGCGACCTCATCGAGACCGGCGCCCAGGCCGATATCAAGCCGGGCAACAACCTGCCGCTGCGCAACATCCCGACCGGTACCGTGGTGCACGCGATTGAGCTCCGCCCGCTGGGTGGCGCCAAGATCGCCCGCTCCGCCGGTGCTGCCGTGCAGCTCGTCGCCAAGGATGGCGCTTACGCCCAGCTGCGTATGCCGTCCGGCGAAATCCGCAACGTGGACGCTCGCTGCCGCGCGACCGTTGGTGAGGTCGGCAACTCCGATCACGCCAACATCCAGCTCGGCAAGGCAGGCCGCGCTCGTTGGATGGGCAAGCGCCCGATCACCCGTGGTGAGTCCATGAACCCTGTCGATCACCCGCACGGCGGTCGTACCCGCGGTGGCAAGCCGCCGGTTTCTCCGTGGGGCAAGGGCGAGGTTCGTACCCGCCGTCCGAAGAAGGCTTCGAACAAGATGATTGTTCGTCGTCGCCCGAATGGTAAGAACCGTAAGTAAGGGAGTGTCGAGTAGATGACTCGTAGCATCAAGAAGGGCCCCTTCGTCGACGCCCACCTGCAGAAGAAAGTCGACGAGCAGAACGAGAAGGGCACGCACAACGTCATCAAGACGTGGTCCCGTCGTTCGATGATCACCCCTGATTTCATCGGACACACCTTCGCCGTTCACGATGGCCGCAAGCATGTTCCGGTGTTCGTCACCGAATCCATGGTTGGCCACAAGCTCGGTGAGTTCGCCCCGACCAAGACCTTCAAGGGTCATGTGAAGGACGACAAAAAGGCACGCCGCTAAAGGAGAGTAAGGACACATGGAAGCTAAAGCAATCGCTCGTCACGTCCGCGTGACGCCGCGCAAGGCTCGCCGTATGGTCGACCTCATCCGAGGCAAGAAGGCGACCGAAGCCATCACCATTCTGAAGTTCGCTCCGCAGGACGCATCCCTTCCGGTGCGCAAGGTCCTGGAGAGCGCCATCGCGAACGCCCGTGTGAAGGCCGACAAGGCCGGCGAGCCGTTCCGTGAGAACGACCTGGTCGTGAAGGAGACCTATGTGGACGAAGGCGTGACGCTGAAGCGTTTCCGCGCCCGTGCACAGGGCCGTGCCGCTCGTATCAACAAGCGCACCAGCCACATCACGGTCGTCGTCGCTAACAAGGAAGGAAACCGCTAAAGATGGGTCAGAAGATCAATCCGTTTGGCTACCGCCTGGG
The DNA here is from genome assembly GCF_000770925.1 of Bifidobacterium ruminantium DSM 6489. Taxonomy (GTDB): domain Bacteria; phylum Actinomycetota; class Actinomycetes; order Actinomycetales; family Bifidobacteriaceae; genus Bifidobacterium; species Bifidobacterium ruminantium. The sequence continues at coordinate 118,047 of NZ_JDTK01000002.1, forward strand.
AATCACTGAGAACCATCGTTCCAAGTGGTTCTCCGATTCCAACAAGGTCGGCGAACGCTACCGCGACTTCGTCCTCGAAGATGACGCCATCCGCAAGGCCATGAGCAAGGATCTCGAGCGTGCGGGCGTGTCCCGTATTGTCATCGAGCGTACCCGCGACCGCGTGCGTGTGGACATCCACACCGCTCGTCCGGGCATCGTCATCGGCCGCCGTGGAGCCGAGGCTGAGCGCGTCCGCGCGAAGCTCGAGAAGCTCACCGGCAAGCAGGTCCAGCTCAACATCTTCGAAGTGAAGAACGCCGCACTGGACGCCCAGCTCGTCGCCCAGGGCATCGCTGAGCAGCTGACCAACCGCGTGACCTTCCGTCGCGCGATGCGCAAGGCCCAGCAGGATGCCATGCGCGCAGGCGCCAAGGGCATCCGCATCAAGCTCTCCGGTCGTCTTGGCGGCGCCGAGATGAGCCGCTCCGAGTTCTATCGCGAGGGTCGCGTTCCGCTGCAGACCCTGCGCGCCCTCATTGATTACGGCTTCTTCGAGGCCAAGACCACTTACGGCCGCATCGGCGTGAAGGTCTGGATCTACAAGGGCGATATGACCGAGCGTGAGTTCGAAGAGCAGCAGGCACAGCAGAGCAACAACCGCCAGGGTCGTCGCGGCGATCGTCGTCCGCGTCGTGGCCAGCGCAACGCTGCTCCGCAGCAGAACGCTGCAGCGGAGGCTCCGGCCGCCGCCGAGGCGCCTGCCGCAACGGAAACGAAGGAGTGAGCTGAGAAATGCTTATCCCAAAGAGAACCAAGTATCGTAAGCAGCACCGTCCGGTCCGCCGTGGCATGTCCAAGGGCGGCAACGAGATCGCTTTCGGCGATTTCGGTATCCAGGCTCTGGCTCCGGCCTACGTGACCAACCGCCAGATCGAGGCCGCTCGTATCGCCATGACCCGCTACATCAAGCGTGGTGGCCGCGTGTGGATCACGATCTTCCCGGATCGTCCGCTGACCAAGAAGCCGCTCGGCACCCGAATGGGTTCCGGTAAGGGTACTCCGGAATTCTGGATCGCCAACGTCCACCCAGGTCGCGTCATGTTCGAGATCGGTGGCGTGTCCGAGGATGTCGCTCGCGAGGCTCTGCGCCGCGCAATCGACAAACTCCCCATGAAGTGCCGTGTTATTGCTCGTGAAGGCGGTGACATCTGATGGCAGTCGGAACTGCAGACTACACCATGAAGAATCTGAACGAGAAGACCAACGAGGAGATCGAGGGCTTCCTCAAGAAGTCCAAGGAAGAGCTGTTCAACCTGCGCTTCCAGTCCGCGACCGGTCAGCTCGAAAACACCGCCCGCCTCAAGGCGGTCAAGCACGACATCGCCAGGATGTACACCGTCCTGCGCGAGCGTGAGCTCGGCATCAGCCAGGCCCCCGAGGCGACCGAAACGAAAGCTGAGGAGAAGTAATGGCTGAAGAGCGTAACTTCCGCAAGGTTCGTCGCGGTTACGTCGTGTCCGATAAGATGGACAAGACGATTTCCGTCGAGCTCGAGCAGCGTTCGACCCACCCGCTTTACGGCAAGGTCGTGCGCTCCACTCGTACGGTCAAGGTCCATGATGAACACAACGAGGCGCACGTTGGCGACCTCGTGAGTATTATGGAGACTCGGCCCCTGAGCAAGACCAAGCGTTGGCGTCTCGATACCATCATCGAGCGCGCTAAGTAAATAAGTTCGGCAAGGCTCCGTGAGTCACCCCGCCTGCTTCCAGCAGGCAGGCGGGGTGCTTGGGGAGAACCAGCTCGGCTAAGGAGAATCAATGATTCAGCAGGAAACGCGGCTTCATGTCGCCGACAACACGGGTGCGAAGGAACTCCTCGCCATCCGAGTGCTCGGCGGATCGAAGCGACGCTATGCCGGCATCGGTGACGTGATCGTCGCCTCCGTCAAGGACGCCATCCCTGGCGGGTCGGTCAAGAAGGGCGACGTCGTCAAGGCTGTCGTCGTCCGCACTGTCAAGGAGCACCGTCGTGTTGACGGCTCCTACATCAAGTTCGACGAGAACGCCGCCGTCATTCTCGGCTCCGGCCGTGACCCGAAGGGCACTCGTATTTTCGGACCGGTCGGTCGTGAACTGCGTGACAAGCGCTTCATGAAGATCGTGTCCCTCGCCCCGGAGGTGATCTGACATGGCAGCCAAGATCAAGAGCGGCGACCTGGTCAAGGTCATCCGCGGCAAGGATCGCGGTAAGGAAGGCACCGTCAAGAAGGTGCTCAAGGACGATCGTCTGATCGTTGAGGGCGTGCAGATCGTCAAGAAGCACGTCCGCGCCACGCAGCAGGGCCAGCAGGCCGGCATCGTGGCTGTTGAAGCTCCGATCCATCGCTCCAACGTGATGGTCATCGATCCGGAGACCAAGCAGCCGACCCGCGTGCGCATCGTCGAAAAGGAAGAGGCTCGTGACGGCAAGGTGAAGACCGTGCGCGTGCGTGTCGCCAAGAAGTCCGGAAAGGAGCTGGCATGACCGATACCACTGTCGAAGCGCCGGCAACTCCGCGCTTGAAGCAGAAGTACAACGAGCAGATCGTGCCGGAGCTGGAGAAGGAATTCCACTACTCCAACCCGATGCAGGTCGCTCGCGTCCAGAAGGTCGTCGTCTCCATGGGCGTCGGTGCCGCGGCTCGCGACTCCAAGCTCATCGAAGGCGCGGTCAAGGACCTCACCCTGATCACCGGCCAGAAGCCGAAGATCACCAAGGCCAAGAAGTCTGTCGCTCAGTTCCATCTGCGTGAAGGCCAGGCCATCGGCGCATACGTCACCCTGCGCGGCGACCGCATGTGGGAGTTCCTGGACCGTCTGCTGACCATGGCTCTGCCGCGTATCCGCGATTTCCGCGGTATCAACGGCAAGCAGTTCGATGGTCAGGGCAACTACAACTTTGGCCTCACCGAGCAGTCCATGTTCCACGAGATCGATCCGGATTCGATCGATCACCAGCGCGGTATGGACATCACTGTGGTGACCAGCACCAAGGACGACAAGGAAGCAAGCGTGCTGCTGAAGCACCTCGGCTTCCCCTTCAAGGAGAACTGATATGGCAAAAACCGCTCTTAAGAACAAGGCGGCCGCTAAGCCGAAGTTCAAGGTGCGCGCTTACACGCGTTGCCAGGTCTGCGGTCGTCCCCACTCCGTCTACCGCAAGTTCGGCCTCTGCCGCATCTGCCTTCGTGAGAAGGCCCACCGCGGCGAGCTGCCCGGCGTTACGAAGTCCAGTTGGTAAATATCGACGCTGAAGGTCCGCGGCCGATCGCCAGTAAGGCGTGAGGGCGGCGGAAACCATGGCGAGAAAGGGCGTTAGCCCAAATGACAATGACAGATCCGATCGCAGACATGCTTACGCGTCTGCGTAATGCGAGCGCGGCAAAGCACGAGACCGTGGATATGCCGTACTCCAAGTTCAAGGCGAACATCGCCGAGATTCTGAAGCGTGAAGGCTACATCAAGGACTTCACCGCCAAGGAAGCCAAGGTCGGCCAGACTCTTGAGGTCACCCTCAAGTACGGCCCGAACGGCGAGCGTTCCATCCAGGGCATCAAGCGCATCTCCAAGCCGGGCCTGCGTCGTTACGCAAAGTCCGATGCTCTGCCGATGCCGCTCGGTGGTCTTGGCATCGCAATCATCTCGACTAGCTCGGGACTGCTGACCCAGAAGGAATGCCTCGATCGAGGCATCGGCGGCGAGATCGTCGCTTTCGTTTGGTGAGAAAGGAGAGCTGAAACATGGCATCGCATATTGGTAAGCTCCCCGTCACCATTCCGGCTGGCGTGGAAGTCAAGATCGACGGTCAGTCCTTCACCGCAAAGGGTGTCAAGGGCACTGATTCTTACGAGATTCCTGAGGGCATCACCGCTGTGGTCGAGGGCAACGAAGTCGTCCTCACCCCGGCCGATGACCTGCGTCCGACCAGGGCCAAGCACGGCCTGGCTCGTTCCATCGTGGCGGGCATGGTTAAGGGCGTGCACGAAGGCTACGCCAAGACTCTGGAGATCGTCGGTACCGGTTACCGCGCCCAGATGAAGGGCAAGGGCATCGAGTTCTCCCTCGGCTATTCCCACACCATCACCGTCGAGCCTCCGGCAGGCATCGAATTCGAGCTGCCGAACCCGAACCAGGTGATCGTCAAGGGCATCGACAAGCAGGCTGTTGGCCAGTGCGCCGCCAACATCCGCAAGCTTCGCGCTCCGGAACCCTACAAGGGCAAGGGCATCAAGTACGCGGATGAGCACATTCTGCGCAAGGCTGGAAAGGCTGGTAAGTAATGAGCGTCCAGATTCTCGGTAAGGGCAAGAAGGTCGCGCTTAAGCGCCGCCACGCTCGTCTGCGCAAGCACATCAGCGGCACCCCGGAGCTTCCGCGTCTGGTGGTCACCCGCTCCAACCGTCACATGGTTGCCCAGATCATCGACGACACCAAGGGCGTTACCCTGGTGAGCGAATCCACTCTGACCAGCGATTTCGCTGGTTTCGAGGGCACCAAGACCGAAGCCGCAAAGAAGGTCGGCGAACTGATAGCCAAGAAGGCTCAGGACGCAGGCATCACCGCGGTCGTGTTCGATCGTGGCGGCAACAAGTATCATGGCCGCGTCGCAGCTGTCGCTGAAGGCGCCCGCGAGGGAGGTCTGGCACTGTGAGCGACAACGAAAAGGAAACCCAAGTGGCTGAAGAAACTCAGAACACTCAGGCTGCCGCTGAGTCCAACAACGAGGACCGCAAGTCTCGTCGTGGCCAGCGCGGTGAGGGTCGCCGTGGAGAGCGTCGCAACCGTCGTGAGGAATCTCACGAGAACGAGATGCTCGACCGTGTGGTGACCATCAACCGTGTGTCCAAGACCCATAAGGGTGGTCGTACGTTCAGCTTCGCCGCCCTCGTGGTGGTCGGCGACGGCAAGGGCACCGTTGGTGTCGGCTACGGCAAGTCCCGTGAGGTCCCGGCCGCAATCGCCAAGGGCCAGCTGGATGCCAAGAAGCACATGTTCACCGTGCCGCGCATCAAGGGCACCGTCACCCATCCGGTGATCGGCCATGATGCCGCTGGCACCGTGCTGCTGCGTCCGGCCGCTCCGGGCACCGGCGTTATCGCCGGCGGTGCGGTTCGCGCCGTCATGGAATGCGCTGGCATCACCGACGTCCTGACCAAGTCGATGGGCTCCGCCACCGCCGTCAACGTGGTGCGCGCTACCGTCGACGCCCTCAAGAAGCTCGAAGAGCCGGAGGAGATTGCCGCACGTCGTGGCATGTCCCTTGAAGAGGTGGCTCCGGATGCGTTGCTGCGTGCTCGCGCCGAAGGCATCGCCGAGGCCCGCAAGGCTCGTGAAGAGGCTCAGGCCAAGGCTGCTCAGAAGGACGGTGAGTGATGACTAACCTGAACATCAAGCTGCACCACGGTCTGGTGAACTCCACTCCGAAGCAGCGCGCTGCGGCTCAGACTCTGGGCCTGAACAAGATCGGCAAGACCGTGACTCGTGAGGACACCCCGGCTCTTCGTGGCCAGCTGCAGGTTCTCCGTCACCTGATCACCGTTGAGGAGGCTGACTGATTATGGCAGACATTCTGCAGATGCATGACCTGAAGCCGGCTCCGGGCGCCAAGAAGGACCGCATTCGCGTCGGTCGTGGTGAAGGCTCCAAGGGTAAGACCTCGGGCCGTGGCGACAAGGGCACCAAGAAGCGTTACCAGGTTCGCCCGGGCTTCGAAGGTGGCCAGCTGCCGCTGTACATGCGCCTTCCGAAGCTGCGCGGCTTCAAGAGCCCGTTCAAGAAGGAATACCAGGTCGTCAACGTGGCCTCCCTCGCGGAACTGTTCCCGCAGGGTGGAGAGATCACCGTGGCGGATCTGGTCGCCAAGGGCGTTGTCCGTGGCGGCTATCCGGTCAAGGTCCTGGGCGACGGCGAGGTTTCGGCCGCCTACACCATCAAGGGTGTTAAGGCTTCCGCTTCCGCCAAGTCCAAGATCGAAGCTGCCGGTGGTTCCGTTTCCGAGGACTGATTCCAGGAAACATAGCTGACTGAAGCTCGAAAGAAGTGAGGCTTCCCCGCTTATGCGAGGGAGGCCTCACTTCTTTTTTGCAGAGGATCCATGCGGGGAAAACCGCGCGAAGAATTCAAAAAACGGACAAATACTGGAGAAATAGGGCGTATCGGTAGACGCCATACGCTAAACTCGGCTTTTAGAGTCTGTTTTTGCACGTGTGCGCAGGCGCGCACGACGATGGAAGGAATCCCAGGTGAGGACGTTAATCCAGGCCTTGAAGACCAAGGAGTTGAGGAATAAGATCCTCTTCACCCTTGGCATCATCATCATTTATCGTATCGGTTCGTTCATTCCGACCCCAGGCGTCGACTATACCGTCGTCCACCAGTGCGTCGGCAAGATGAACAGCACCTCCGAGAACTTCATTGGCTTGGTGAACCTCTTCTCCGGCGGCGCCATGCTGCAGCTGTCGATCTTCGCGCTGGGCGTCATGCCGTACATCACCGCGTCCATCGTCATCCAGCTGCTTCGCGTGGTCATCCCTCGTTTCGAGATGCTGCACAAGGAAGGACAGTCGGGCGAGGCCAAGCTGACCCAGTACACCCGTTATCTGACCATCGGCCTTGCCGTGCTGCAGTCCACCACCATTCTGGTGACCGCACGCTCCGGCGCGCTGTTCAACTACCAGTGCTCCCAGGTCGTTCCTGACGGCTCCGTCTGGAACCTCATCGTCATGGTGCTGATCATGACCGGCGGCACCGGCCTCATCATGTGGATGGCCGAACTGATCACCGACAAGGGACTCGGCCAGGGCATGTCCATCCTTATCTTCATGTCCATCTGCTCCGGCTTCCTGCCGCAGCTGTGGGAGATCGGCTGGGGCACTAATGGCACCGATGGCAATTGGGGCAAGTTCGCCGCGGTCGTCGGCGTGCTTCTGGTCATCATGATCCTCGTCATCTACGTCGAGCTGTCCCAGCGCCGTATCCCGGTGCAGTACACCCGCCGTATGATCGGACGCAAGATGTATGGCGGCTCCTCCACGTACCTGCCGCTGAAGATCAACATGAGCGGCGTCATCCCGCCGATCTTCGCATCCTCCATTCTGGCCGTGCCGACCCTGATCGCGCAGTTCGGCAACTCGGACCAGTCCTGGGTCAAGTGGATCAACAGCAATCTGGCCAACACCACGTCCGTGTGGTACATCGTTCTGTACGCGCTGATGATCGTGTTCTTCTGCTTCTTCTACACCGAGATCACCTTCAACCCCGATGAGACCGCCGACAACATGAAGCAGTACGGCGGATTCATTCCTGGCATTCGTGCGGGCAGCGCCACCAGCAACTACCTGAGCTACGTGATGAACCGTCTGAACACGGTCGGCGCGGTCTACCTGCTGTTCGTGGCCCTCATCCCGACGGTGCTGATTATGGCCCTGAACCTGAACACCAAGCTGCCGTTCGGTGGCACCACCATCCTGATCATCGCGGGCGTTGGCCTTGACACCCTGCGCCAGGCCAAGGCACAGACCGAACAGTTCCAGTACGCCGGCTTCCTGTTCGAGGACACCGACCACAAGGAAGGCAAGTAACCACTTGAATCGTGATACCGTCCCGATAGCAGGACGGTATCACGATTTTTTGTAATCAACCGATTATCCGAACGTCCTTCAAGGACCTAGCGAAACGGAGAGAAACAACATGCGACTGCTGATCATGGGACCGCAAGGCGTTGGCAAGGGCACGCAGGCCGCTCTGCTGAGCAAGCATTACGGAATCCCCGCCATCTCCACGGGAGACATCTTCCGCTACAACATCAAGAACAAGACCGAGCTGGGCGTCGAGGCGCTCAAGTACATCGACAAGGGCGAACTGGTTCCGGACGAGCTCACCAACAAGATCGTCAAGGATCGTCTGGCCATGGATGACGCCAAGAACGGCTGGATCCTCGATGGATATCCACGCAACGCCTCCCAGGTGGAAGCTCTGGACGCCATTCTGAACGAGCTGGGAACCCCGCTCGACGCGGTGGTCGCCCTGGACGCGGATCACGACGTGCTCATGGAACGCATGAAGAAGCGCGCCGAGATCGAAGGCCGTTCCGATGACACCCCGGAGGCCATCGCCAAGCGCCTTGACGTCTATGCCAAGGAAACGGCACCGCTGCTGGACATCTATCGTCAGCGCGGACTGCTCAAGACCTTCGACGGCGTCGGTGCCGTGGACGAGATCCAGGCCACCATCGTGGCAGAGCTCGGCTGAAAGCAAAAATAAGCAGAATAACATATTTTCAACGAAAGCGGGAATCGCGACACGCCGAACGTGTCTTGGTTCCCGCTTTCGTGTACTCTTACAAGTTGGCGTGTCTTCGGGCACGCGTAGTAATCGCCAAAGAACGGAACGAGGCTCATGGCTAAAGACGGTGTGATTGAAGTCGAAGGACAGGTGGTGGAGGCACTGCCGAACGCGATGTTTCGTGTCGAACTCGAGAACAAGCATATCGTGCTCGCAACCATCTCGGGCAAGATGAGGAAGAACTACATCCGCATTCTGCCGCAGGATCGCGTTGTGTTGGAAATGAGCCCATACGATCTGAACCGCGGCCGTATTACGTACCGTTACAAGTAAGGTACACAAGCAAAGGAAAACCATGAAGGTCAGCCCTAGTGTGAAGAGGATCTGCGAGAACTGCCGCGTGATCCGTCGTCACGGCCGCGTCATGGTGATCTGCGTCAACCCGCGCCATAAGCAGCGCCAGGGCTGAGAGCAGATCCAGCGGCACAAATTAAGTACAGGCGCTGAGTCACAGCTCGTGAGAACGAGATGAACCCCGGGTACGCAGGCCCGGGCCGGGAAACCGGACGACTCGGTGCAAGACCTGCGGAAAACAGAAGGAATCGCAATGGCACGTCTTGCCGGAGTCGACATCCCCAATGAGAAGCGCATCGAGATCGCCCTCACCTACATTTTTGGTGTGGGTCGCACTCGCGCCAAGGAAACGCTTGCCGCGACCGGTATCAACCCGGATACTCGCGTCAAGGATCTGACGGATGAGCAGCTGATCACGCTGCGTGATTACCTCGAAGGCAATTACAAGATCGAGGGCGATCTGCGTCGTGAAATCGATGCGGACATCCGTCGTAAGATTCAGATCAACTGCTATCAAGGCCAGCGTCACCGTAAGGGACTTCCTGTGCGTGGTCAGCGCACCAAGACCAATGCTCGTACCCGCAAGGGCCCGAAGCGCACGGTCGCCGGAAAGAAGAAGGCCACCAAGTAATCGGTGGTTGGCAGTCCGGGCCACGGGGCATGAGTCCCATCGTCTGGGCATCAAAGCAAATTCGTTATTAGGAAACGAGGGTCAATGGCAGCTCAAAAGCAAGCCGCGCGCAAGCCGCGTCGCCGCGACCGCAAGTCGGTCCCGGTTGGGCAGGCGCACATCAAGTCCACTTTCAACAACACCATTATTTCGATCACCGACCCGTCCGGCGCTGTCGTGTCCTGGGCGTCCGGTGGCGATGTCGGTTTCAAGGGCTCCCGTAAGTCCACGCCGTACGCCGCTGGCATGGCCGCCGAATCCGCAGCCCGCAAGGCTATGGAGCACGGTCTCAAGAAGGTCGACGTGTTCGTGAAGGGCCCGGGTTCCGGTCGTGAGACCGCCATCCGTTCCCTGCAGTCCGCCGGACTCGAAGTCGGTTCCATCACCGACGTCACCCCGCAGGCACACAACGGCGTTCGTCCTCCGAAGCGCCGTCGCGTCTGAGCACTAGAAAAAATCATCAATCCAACGCCGCTTACGGCCGGTGAGTGCACCACCGGCCTGAAGCTGAAAGGATAACCACAGTGCTTATCGCACAGCGTCCGACACTTACCGAGGAATCTCTCAACCCTCAGCGTTCCCGCTTCACCATCGAGCCTCTTGAGCCTGGTTTCGGCTACACGCTTGGCAACTCGCTGCGCCGCACCCTCCTGAGCTCCATTCCGGGAGCGGCTGTGACTTCGGTGCGTATCTCCGGCGTCCCGCATGAGTTCACCACTCTGCCGGGTGTTGAAGAGGACGTTACCGAGATCCTGCTGAACATCAAGGGCATCGTGCTCACCAGCGAATACGATGAGCCGGTTGTCATGTATCTGCGCAAGAGCGGCAAGGGCGAGGCCACCGCGGGTGATATCACCCCGCCGGCCGGCGTCACCATCGCCAATCCGGACATGCACATCGCAACCCTCGCGGAGGATGGCGAGCTCGAGATCGAGTTCACCGTCGAACGTGGCCGCGGTTATGTGCCCGCCCAGATGAACAAGCAGGATAACTCCGAGATCGGCCGTATTCCGGTCGACTCGATTTACTCCCCGGTGCTCAAGGTGAGCTATCGTGTGGAAGCCACGCGCGTTGAACAGCGCACCGACTTCGACAAGCTCATCCTGGACGTGGAGACCAAGCCGGCAATCTCCCCGCGTGATGCGGTCGCATCCGCAGGATCCACCCTGGTGGAGCTCTTCGGCCTGTGCCGTGAGCTCAACACCCAGGCGGAAGGCGTCGAGGTTGGCCCTGCTCCGGTAGCAGAGGAAACCAACCCGGAGATGAACATTCCGATCGAGGACCTGAACCTCACCCAGCGCAGCTACAACTGCCTGAAGCGCGAAGGCATCCACACGATCGGTGAGCTGGTCGCCCACACCGAGCAGGATCTGCTCGACATCCGCAATTTCGGTATGAAGTCCATCGACGAAGTCAAGGAGAAGCTCCAGTCTCTGGGCCTCGCCCTCAAGGCTTCCCCGTTGGGCAACTTCGATACCAACAACCTCGAAGGTGGTACCTTCTTCTCGCCGGAAGACGAGTGATTCGCCACTTTTGACCTAACCGCTTCGTTGGATTCGGATGTTCGGGCGATTGCCCACCTGAATCCAACGGGGCTTTCAAGGAGAAACAATGCCTACACCAAAGAAGGGTCCGCGTCTGGCCTCCAGCCCGGCTCATGAGCGTCTTATGCTCGCGAACATGGCCACCAGCCTGTTCCAGAACGGCCGTATCACCACCACCCTGCCGAAGGCCAAGCGTCTTCGTCCGCTGGCCGAGCGTCTGATCACGCTCGCCAAGCGTGGTGATCTGCACAACCGTCGTCGCGTGATGCGCGTCATCCGCAACAAGTCCGTCGTGCACAAGCTGTTCACTGAGATCGCCGAGCAGATGGAGCAGCGCGAAGGCGGCTACACCCGCATCGTCAAGATCGCTCCGCGTCGCGGCGATGCCGCTCCGGCAGCCATCATCGAGCTCGTCACCGAGCCGGTGAGCCCGAAGCAGGCCGTGGTGAAGGAAGCCGAAGCTGCGACCAAGGTCGCCGCTGAAGAAGCTCCGGCCGCTGAAGCGCCGGCTGCTGAGGCTCCGGAAGCCGCCGCCGAGGAGACCACCGCCGACAAGGCCGAGTGAGTCGCCATTTTGGCTGATTGAAGGCCGGGAATCGAAAGGTTCCCGGCCTTTTTCCATACTCTTTCATATATGTACCGCTATAACAGCCGTTTGCTATGCTCGATGCCGTGAGACTACGCATCGACTTGGCATACGACGGCGCCCACTTCTATGGATGGGCGAAACAACCTGAAATACGCACTGTGCAGGGGGAAATCGAGCGAACGCTGCATACTGTGCTTCGCGTGCCTGAGCATGACGCGGACGAACCGCTGCGTCTGACCGTGGCCGGCCGAACCGATACGGGCGTGCACGCATCGCATCAGGTGTGCCATCTCGACGTCGACGAGGACGTGCTGGCGCGCTGTGTCGGGCATATGGATGTGCCGCCCGTCACCGCGCTGTCCCGACGGCTCCGCCGCATGCTGCCGGACGATATTTCAATCCACGCCGTTTCCAAGGCTCCCGACGGATTCGACGCGCGTTTCTCAGCGCTGGAGCGCACGTATGTGTACCGCATCACCGACAGCAACAGCGAAATCGACCCCCGTACCAGGAACTTCGTCCTGCACGTCGACAACGAACTCAATATCGAAGCCATGAACGAGGCCGCGGCGATGACGATCGGCCTGCATGACTTCGGTTCGTTCGCAACCCCCAATCCGGGAGGCACCACCATACGCGAGGTGAAGACCGCGTACTGGCGCCGCATTCCCCAGCGTCCTCTGATCGATGACGGCATGACGATGGGGGAGCGGTACCGCACGCCGGCCGCGGAATCGGGACTCGTCTGCTTCACGATCGTCGCGGACGCCTTCGCCCGCAATATGGTCAGGTCGCTCGTCAACGGCTGCGTGCAGGTCGGCATCGGCAAACGTTCGCTCGATTGGTTCGCGGGGAAGATGGCCACGCCGTTGCGCGAAGGCTCCACAGGACCGATTGCGCCGCAGGGACTGACTTTGGAGCATATCGAATATCCGGCCGACGACCAGCTTGCCGCGCGGGCGGAGGCAATCCGCGCCAAACGCACGCTGTAGACGGAGCCTGCGCGGGATATACGGCAGGAAACCGGGGTACGCGACGGGAAATGTCACGACGGGGTTACAACGAGCGAACAAGTCCATGACCGAGACATTGCCGTAACAATGCGTTGCTTTTCCGGTAACTGTGGGTCGATACGTTCTCTTCTATCACAGCGAAAGCCGCGGTGGCATGCATGCGCCGCATCGGCGTGGGGGAGAGGAGCGTGGAACGATGATCGAATCCGCCGCACGAAAGCTGGCCATGGAATTGGTGGGCCACAGGGACGCCATCAATCGCGAGCTGAGCCGTAACGGCGTGCGTTTCGGCATTTACCAGAACGGCACGTACCATGATCGGCTGTTCCCGTATGATCCGATTCCCCGCATCATCGAATCAGATGAATTCGATGATATGGAAGCCGGTCTGAAACAACGTGTCGACGCGTTGAACGCCTATCTGCGCGACATCTATTCCGACAAGCGGGCCATCAAGGATGGCGTCGTGCCGGAGGAGTACGTGTACACGTCCTCCGGGTATTTTCCGCAGGTCAACGGCGTGATGCCTCCCGGCGGCATATTCGCGCACATCGCCGGAGAGGATCTGGTGCAGGGGCAGGACGGCCGATGGTGGGTGCTGGAGGACAATCTGCGCATCCCGTCGGGCGCCAGCTATCCGCTGTTCGCACGCGACATCGAACGCAGGATCTCGCCGAGCTTGTTCCGCAACGTGCATGTGCGCGACAATCGCGATTATCCGCGTCTGTTGCGCAAATCCATGGATTTCGTCTCCACCGATGGCATCGCCGTTGTGCTGACACCGGGCCGATGCAATTCGGCGTTCTTCGAACATGCGTACTTGGCGGAGAAGACCGGTGCCGCTCTGGCGTTCCCCGAAGATCTGGAGGTGGTGGACAACAAGCTGTACTTCCTCGACTATTCGGGCAAGCGGCATCGGGTCGGCGTGGTCTACCGCAGATTGTCCGACGAATACCTCGACCCGTTTGCCTTCAATCCGGATTCCGTCATCGGCGTGCCGGGAATACTGTCTGCCTACCGGTCCGGCAACGTGGCGATCGTCAACGCTCCCGGCAACGGCGCGGCGGACGACAAGGCCATCTACTATTTCGTGCCGGACATGATCCGGTACTATCTTGGCGAGGAGCCGATCCTGCACAACGCGCCGACCTACATGCCGATGTTCGAACGGGACCGCAACGAAGTGCTCGATCGGCTCGGCGAGCTCGTCATCAAGGACGTCGCCGAGGCGGGCGGCTACGGCGTGGTGTTCGGATCGTCTCTCGATGCCAGGCAGCGCGAGGAGCTCGCCGACCGCATCAAGGCCGAACCCCGGCGGTTCATAGCGCAGGAGGTCATCCAATTCAGAGACATCGACGTGGCCAATCCCAAGACCGGCGAGCTCGAGCCGCGCAAATGCGATCTGCGCGCATTCGTGGTGACCGGCAAGAACACGCATGTGTGGTATTCGGGATTGACCCGCTATTCGTCGGTTCCGGGACAGATGATCGTCAATTCGTCGCAGGGCGGCGGCTTCAAGGACACATGGGTGCTGGCCAAGGACACCGGCGTGGAACACGATTGCGCTCCGGGGTCGGAAAGCGTGCGTGTGCTGGAGCAATCACGCAAGCATCCGCTGGCCCTCGTCACCGCCTCCAAGGCGGACAACCTGTTCTGGCTTGGCCGGTACACGGAACGCGTGTTCACCACGTTGAGCCAGTTCTTCCCGTTCTACGACCGCGTGATGGACACGGACGTGGACGCGTTCCGACCGTTCGCACGCGCGCTTGACTTGCCGGAGGATTTCGAGGACTTTGACGCGTTCATCCACAGTTTCCTCTACGATGAGAACAATCCGGATTCTGTGCGCAGCGCCATCGTCTACGCGTTCAACAACGCGGTGATCCTCCGTCCGGAACTCGGCTCGCGTTCGCTGCAGCAGGTGGAGTTGGCCATGGGTTCCATCGTGGAGGCGTCGGTATGCGCCGGCGCGGACGCCGACATCTTCAAACATCGCGACATCGCGGACAACATGCTCGCATTCTGGGGAGGCGTGGAGGATTCGCCGGTCGACCCGACATTGAAATCCTTCATCTTCGTAGGAAAATATATGGAACGTCTCGACCTGTACACGCGCTTCGGATACCGTATGGACGAGCTCAAGGCGCCGTTGGCCAAGCTGGCCAACTACCTCATGCCTTTGCAGGGACTGCCCGTGCCGCAATGCTTCGCCGAAGGATTGCGTTGGCTGGTTGGGAAGCTGCCGCAGCGGGGATATGGCGCGCTCGCCGACAAGCTTGGCGTGCTGCTCGACGATTTCGATGGCCGCATTTCAACAAAGGGTCTGAAGGATCTCGGCATGCTGAATACCATGGATATGGATGCGGCGCGCATCTGACATTTTCCGGGGAATCGGCGATAGCGTTGAGGAGACGATGTGAAGAAACTGGTGTTCGATTATGAGATGAAACTCTCGTTCAGCTCGCCTGTGACCGACCATCGTTTCCAATTGCGCTGTATTCCGGCGACCGGTCCGCGTCAACAGGTGATCGATGTGGTCGTCAAGCTCGAACCGGAAACGGAGCTTGAGACCACCATAGACTCCTTCGATTCCGTGGTGATGACCGGGTTCATCCCCGAACCACACACCGTGTTCAATTATTCGGTGACGGGCATTGCCTTCGTGGACAACGCGCATATCAAATCCGAGATATACAAGCCGCTATATCGGTTCAATTCGGCCTTGACGGTGCCGGGGCCCGCCATCGGGAAACTGATCGACATATGCAAGGCCCGTATTGGGACTTTGCCGTCCGACAGCACTCCCATCGACCAAGCCAAGGTAGTGATGGACGAAGTGTACCGCGCGTTCGTCTACACCCCGGCATCCACCACCATCCGCACCACCGCCGAGGAGGCGTTCGCGCAACGCAAAGGCGTGTGCCAGGATTACGCGCACGTTATGCTGGCGGTCTGCCGCCATGTCGGTCTCGCCGCAAGGTACATCGCGGGTTTGCTGTGCGGCGAAGGCGCCACGCATGCATGGGTGGAGGTCTACTATGACGGGCGCTGGATCGGCTTGGATCCGACGCATAATCGCATGGTCGACGACAACTACATCACCATCGCCCACGGCCGTGACTACCGCGACTGCATGCTCGACATCGGCATCTTCTCCGGATGCGATGTGCGGCAGAGCCAGTGGGTGAATGCCTCCGTGCATGAACGGGACGCGTAGTCGCGCATGGGCGGAATATGGACGTCCAATGACATGCGCAAGGCAGTGAACAAGGAATAAACAAGAACAAACAAAAAAGGCTGGAACGCCATTGTTCCAACCTTTATTGCTGTGCGGATAAGGCGAGATTCGAACTCGCGGAGGGGTTCGCCCTCACACGCTTTCGAGGCGTGCTCCTTAGACCGCTCGGACACTTATCCATTCGTTGCCTGAGAACAAGCAACTTGACTATTTTGCCACAGCATCGGCGATTGTCAAATCGATGGTGCTTGGATGGCGGAATTTCAGGCGTGTCACGTTGCACGTCCGTCGCGTCCCTGTTTTGCCCGCTATTGCGCGTCCTTTCCGAACAGCGCCCCGTCGAAGGACGGATAGCCCCAGTCGAGCGCCAATTCGACACGGTCGGCGATCAGCCCGGCAAGCACGCCGAGGGACTGCTCCCTCGCGCTCGTCGATTGCGATTCCGCTGCATTGGAGCTTTTCCCGATCGCGGCGATCTCAGCGCGCGCGCAGTTCATTTCGATGGTGGCGTCGGTGGGTGCCAGGAAGCCGGTCGCCGGATCGACGATCGTGTCGGGATTGGCGAGCAGGTTGGTCGTGTCGTACGTTTTTTTACGGTTGTCGTCGCCGCCGGAGAAAGAAACGAGCCGCTGCGACGTCGTCTTGTGCCGATCCGCGATGTCGAGGGTCGCGTGGCCGATGGAACGTGCGGCGAACAGCGTCATCGCGAATCCGGCCTTGTCCTCGGCCTTGGCCATCGCATCAAGCGATGCGGAATCGACGTCGAGCGATTCGATGTCGTCGAAACGGGACAGTGTGATCGGATCTTCTGCAATCGACAGCTGGTCAGCCAGCGTGCGTGCGATATGCCGTGCCCTCGCGCTGCGCAATGTGCCGTCGGCGAAACGTGACGGGCAGTATGCGGCGGTATCCGTCCATGATGAGATCGCCTGGTGCGCCGCGAAATAGCGCCGGATGACGAGCTGATGTTGGTCAAGTGCGACGGCGTCGTTTTTGGAGGCGTCGAGATACGCTTTTTCGCAGGGACTCTGCTGCTGTTCTGCTTCGTCTTTGCCCGCGATACGCGGCATGGAGCAGGCCGTCAGCGATGACAGCGCGAGTCCGACGCAGAGGATCGCGCAGACGCGTTTCGCGATGGAAAGAACCGGACGAAGGGAAGGGGAACGTGTCTGCATGAATCATTAGAATAATATCCGACTGTGACCATTGGGCCATGCGCTCGGAATAACTTCATATAGGAGGTCTTGGAAGTATGGAACTGGACCTGGCAGGAATGCACCAGCTCGCCGCTGGGCAGGGAATCGATCCCGAGACGCTGGATGCCGCACTCTCGGAAGCATTGCGACTGGCATATCTGAAAACACCGCACGCCGCGAAGCATGCCCGCGTGGAGCTCGATCCGCGCGCCGGAAGCTTCACCGTCTGGGCCCAGGACGAAATTCCTGGCGAACCGACTGAGGACAATCCGCATCCCGCGCCGACCTTGGGCGAGGAATATGACGACACCCCGCATGATTTCGGCCGGCTGGCCGCCGCGACCGCTCGTCAGGTGATCAGCCAGCTGTTCCGCAAGGCCGAGGACGACAAGGTGTTCGGCGCGTTCTCCGGACAGAAGGGCAAGCTCATCACCGGCATCGTCCAGCAGGATGTCAAGGATACGTCCAACGTGCATGTGGCGGTCGGCGACGTTGAGGCGTTGCTGCCGCGCCGTGAGCAGGTGCCTGGCGAACGCTACCGTCATGGTGAGCGCATCCGCGTGTATGTGGTGAACGTGGCTCGAGGCCTGAAGGGACCGGAAATCGTAGTGTCCCGCTCCCATCCGGAGCTGGTTCGCCGCCTGTTCGAACGTGAGGTTCCGGAGCTGGTCTCCGGCGCGGTTTCGATTATGGCCATCGCACGTGAGGCCGGCGCCCGCACCAAGATCGCCGTCCGCGCCAACACCGAGGGCGTCAATCCTAAGGGCGCTCTGATCGGCCCCGGCGGAGCCCGCGTGCGCGCCGTCATGGAGAACCTTGGTCCCGAGAAGATCGACATCGTCGATTGGTCCGCGGATCCGGCGAAATTCGTCGCCGCGGCGCTGTCCCCGGCGGTCGCCACCGGCGTGCAGGTGATCAGCGAGAAGAACAAGACCGCGATCGCCTTCATCCACGATGACCAGCTGTCCCTCGCCATCGGCAAGGAAGGACAGAACGCGCGTCTCGCCGCCAAGCTGACCGGTTGGAAGATCGGCATCGAATCAGCCGAGGCGCATGCCAAGAAGATGGCGGAGCAGGCGGACCATTCCGACGCCGAAACCGCGGAATAAACAACACTTCCAGCAACCAACAAGCCCGTGGGTGTACAATCCACGGGCTTGAGTATGCTGGACTCGACAGTCCAAAGCGCGTCGGCCAAGCTGCCGCGCCCAGGGAAAAGACGAGGTATCACGAACATGGTTGCACGATGAGAAGGAACAAGCTCGCCGTGAATCAGTAGTGGTCGCGCCCGTATGCGCGCGGCCCGGGATAGGAGAATTGAGTGCCGAAAGCACGCGTATATGAACTTGCCAAGCAACTTGGCGTCGATAGCAAAACCGTTTTGAACAAACTTGAGGCGATGGGCGAATTCGTGAAGTCCGCATCGTCCACCGTTGAACCCCCTGTCGCACGTAGGCTGAAAGCCGCATTCGCATCCAACGCGCAGGGCAACGCATCCGAATCCAAGAAGTCTTCTGCGCCGGCTAGGAAGCCGGCTCCGCAGCCTTCCCATTCCGCACCGCGTCCGGGCGCTGCGGCAGGCACGCCGAAGCCGTCCGCGCCGGCTACTCCGAAGCCGCATCGTCCTGGCTCCAGGTCCGAAGCGCCGAAGCCGGGCCAGCGCGCCCCGCGTCCGGGCGAATCCCGTCAGCATGGCAATCGCAACAACGGCAACTCCCCACGTCCGCAGGGAGACGAACGCCATCAGTCCGGTCGTCCTTCGGCCGTGCCGGGACCTCGTTCCCAGCACGGCAACGCCCCGCAGGGCGGCAATGGCGCGAAGCCGCATACTCCGGGACCGCGTCCGGGCAATAATCCGTTCAGCCGCAAGCAGGGCATGCACGCCCCGACTCCCAGCGATATCCCGCGTCCGCATCCGATGGCCCGTCCGACCGTCAACAATGGCGAGGGACGTCGTGGTGGCCGTCCGGGCCAGCGCGGCGGATTCCGTGGCCGTCCGGGTCAGGGCGGAGCGAAGCCGGGACAGTGGGGACAGCATCGTCCGGGCCAGGGCGGTCAGCGTCCCGCCGGCGGCAACCGTTTCGGTGGCAACAGCGGTGGATTCCAGGGCGGCAACAGCGCCCCGAGCAACGGTCCGGCACGTGGCGGACGTGGACGTGGCGGCGCTGCCGGCGCGTTCGGCCGTCAGGGAGGCAAGTCCTCGAAGGCCCGCAAGAACCGTCTGGCGAAGCGTCATGAATTCCAGGAGATGAAGGCTCCGGTCATCGGTGGCGTGCGTATTCCGACCGGCAACGGACAGGAAGTCCGTCTGCGTCAGGGCGCGTCCCTCGCCGATCTGGCCGAGAAGATCAACGTCAATCCGGCGGCTCTGGTCACAGTGCTGTTCCATCTCGGTGAGATGGCCACGGCCACCCAGTCCCTGGATGAGGCCACCTTCCAGATCCTCGGCGAGGAAATCGGCTGGAACATCAAGATCGTGTCCGCCGAAGAGGAGGACAAGGAGCTGCTGCAGCAGTTCGACATCAACCTTGATGAAGAGGAGCTGCAGGAGGACGAGGATCTGAAGCCGCGTCCTCCGGTCGTCACCGTCATGGGCCATGTCGATCACGGTAAGACCCGACTGCTGGACACCATCCGCCGCACCAACGTCATCGAAGGTGAGGCCGGCGGCATCACCCAGCGCATCGGCGCATACCAGGTGACTGTCAACCTCGAGGGTGAGCCGCGTAAGATCACGTTCCTCGATACCCCGGGCCACGAAGCCTTCACCGCCATGCGTGCCCGTGGCGCCGAGCTCACCGACATCGCGATCCTCGTGGTCGCCGCCGATGACGGCGTGATGCCGCAGACCGTGGAAGCCATCAACCATGCGCAGGCCGCGCATGTGCCGATCGTGGTGGCCGTCAACAAGATCGATAAGCAGGGCGCGAACCCGGAGAAGGTCCGCGGACAGCTCACCGAATACGGCCTGGTTCCGGAGGAGTACGGCGGCAACACCATGTTCGTCGACATCTCCGCGAAGCAGGGCACCAACGTCGACAAGCTGCTCGAAGCGGTGCTGCTCACCGCCGACGCGGAACTCGACCTGCGTGCCAATCCGGATATGGACGCCCGCGGCGCCACCGTCGAAGCCCGACTCGACAAGGGTCGTGGCGCGGTGGCCACGGTGCTGGTGCAGTCCGGTACCCTCCATATCGGCGACGCCATCGTGGCCGGCACCTCCTATGGTCGTGTCCGCGCCATGCTTGACGAGAACGGCAAGCACATGAAGGAAGCCGGTCCGTCCACGCCTGTGCAGGTGCTGGGTCTGACCTCCGTGCCGACCGCAGGCGACCTCTTCCTGGTGGCCTCCGACGATCGCACCGCGCGTCAGATCGCCGAAAAGCGTCAGGCCACCGAACGTGCCGCCCAGCTGGCCAAGCGCCGCAAGGTCGTTTCGCTCGAAAGCCTCAAGGAGCAGTTCGCCAAGTCCGAGGTGGATATGCTCAACATCGTCATCAAGGGCGATTCCTCCGGCTCCGTCGAGGCGCTGGAAGATTCCTTGATGAAGATCGAGGTGTCCGACGAGGTCGGCATCCAGGTGATCCACCGCGGTGTCGGCGCCATCACCCAGAACGATGTCAACCTGGCCACCGTGGACAAGGCCGTCATCATCGGCTTCAACGTCCGCCCGAACCGTCAGGTGGCCGATCTGGCCGAGCGCGAAGGCGTGGAGATCAAGTACTACTCGGTCATCTACAAGGCCATCGAGGATATCGAGGCATCCCTCAAGGGCATGCTCAAGCCGGAATTCGAAGAGGTCGTCACCTCCCATTCCGAGATCCGCGAGATCTTCCGCTCCTCCAAGTTCGGCAACATCGCCGGCGTCATGGTTCAGGACGGCGAAGTCAAGCGCGGTACGAAGTGCCGTATCCTGCGCAACGGCATCGCTACCGTCAACGACCTCGAGATCTCCTCGCTGCGTCGTTTCAAGGACGATGTGCAGTCCGTCAAGGAAGGCTACGAGGCGGGCATCAACCTCGGCTCCTTCAACGACATCGAGATCGGTGACATCATCGAGACCTTCGAGATGCGCGAGATCGAGCGCAAGTAGTCGAACGCTTCGTTCTCCGGAACGATAAGACATCAAAAAAGGAACGCCCACAGCCGGTTCACGACTGCGGGCGTTCCGTGATACAACACGAACTTTCATCAAAGGAAACCAATGGCAGGAACCAATCCCCGCGCCGCGCGCATCGCGGCGCTGATCCAGCGCGTGATCGCATCCTCCATGGAGGCGCAGCTGCATGACAAGCGTCTCGCCAACGTGACCATCACCGAGGTGCGCGTCACCAACGATCTGCAGATCGCGAAGGTCTACTGGACCCAGCTCGGCCATGAGGGTCACGAGCAGGGCGAACGCCGCCGCGCGCAGCAGGCTCTGAACCAGGCGAAGGGACGTCTGCGCTCCCTAGTGGGCACCAAGGCCGGCCTGCGTCTCACCCCGCAGCTGGAATTCATCTTCGACGAGGTGCCGGGAGAGGCGCATGAGATCGAGGACATTCTCGCGCTGGCCCGCAAGCGCGACGAGGAGCTCGCCAAGGCGCGGGCCAACGCGCAGTACGCCGGCGACGCCGACCCGTACAAGCATGATGACGAGTCCGACGATGACGATTTCGACGATGACGATGACGTCGAAGTCGAGGATTGGGACGATGACGAAGCCTGATATCTCCGGCCTGCTGGTCATCGACAAGCCGCGTGGCATCACCAGTCACGACGTCGTCGCCGCCGTGCGGGGAGCGCTGCACATGAAGCGTGTCGGCCATGCCGGTACGCTCGACCCGATGGCCACCGGAGTGCTGGTGGTCGGTTTCGGCAACGCCACCCGTCTGCTCAACTACATCGTTGACCACGACAAGACGTATCTGGCCACCATCAGGCTCGGCCAGCGCACCGACACGGACGACGCGGACGGCGAACTGCTGCCGATGGAACGGATCGCGACTACGTTTCCCTCCCGTCGGACCGTCGAGAAGACCATCGCCGAACGTTTCACCGGGCGCATCGAACAGGTGCCGAACTCCTATTCGGCCATCAAAATCAACGGCCAGCGTGCATACGATCTGGCACGCGAAGGCAAGGATGTGGATCTCAAGGCACGTCCGGTGACCATTTCGGAATTCCACGTCTCCGCTGTGCGCTACGGCTATGCCTCGTCCGCACGCGCGGGCGCTCCACTTGCCGTAGCGGCCGATATTTCCCCGGATGAGGCTTGGAAAGCCGGCACGGCGGAACCAGGCATGCAGCCGGTTATGGAAATCGATGTGCGGGTGGCCTGCTCGGCGGGCACCTATATCCGTGCGCTGGGCCGTGATCTAGGCGAGGAGCTCGGTCTCGGAGGCCATCTGACGATGTTGCGGCGCATCCGCGTCGGACGATTCTCGGTGGACGCACCGAACGTCATGACCGCGCATGCGGAATCCAAAACCTTCACCAATCGTGATGGCGTCGAAGTGACACGCAACCGTGCGGTGCTCGACGACGCCGACCATGCGGCCGACCACGCGCTCGACCTGGTCGCCAGCGCCGCCGTCTCCATGGACATGCTGCCAGTGAGCGGACGGGAGGCGACGGACCTGCGGTTCGGACGCAGAATCGCCCGGGATATCCGCGGAACCATGGCGGCATACGTTCCCGAAACCAACGATTTGGTCGCGATCGTCGAACGGGCTAAAAAAGGCGAGGCCAAGCCGGTCGCGGTATTCAACTGAACCATGGGCCGGCCCGAACCGTCATATGACGGACCGGCGGATCGACAGACAGAGACAAACCACAACAAGAAGGACATATGAAAACGATCACGCTTACCCCCGATGCCAACGGCATGGTGGATTGGCCAACCCTGAGCAACGACAAGAAATCCGTGGTGACCGTCGGGTCTTTCGACGGCATGCATCAGGGCCATCAGGCGGTCATCCGCCGTGTGGCCGAACTCGCCGAGCAGGAGAAGGCGTTCTCCGTGGTGGTGCTGTTCGATCCACGCCCTGCGATGGCGCACGCGTATGCGGCCCAGCATGACGGTCAGGATCCGGAAGCCGGCGTGCGCGACGCCGAAGCGCTGACCAGCGTGGACGAGCGCCTGCGCGCCATCGACGCCATCGGTGTGGACTACACGCTCATCGTGCGCTACACGATGGCGTTCGCGGCGAAATCGTACCGTTTCTTCCTCGGCCAGCTGGTCGGCAAGCTCGGCATGCGCACGTTGGTGCTCGGCTCCGACGCGGCCATGGGCGCGGAACGCGCGGGGAACGTGAAGGCCATTGAGAATCTTGCGCTCGCCACCGGCGTGTTCCAGCTGGATGTCGTGAACGATCTGGGACCGGGGGAGACCCGTGTGCCCGTCAACGCCAAGCCCGTCATGCCATCGGAGCCCGGCGAGCCCTCCGATCCGCTGGAAGGCGCCACGAAGGCCGAACGCCGCGCGTGGAGCAAGAAGCACCAGGCCAAGGCGGTTCGCGTGTGGAGCTCCACCAATGTGCGTTATCTGCTGGGACGAGGCCGCATCAAGGACGCCGACGCGATTCTCGGACATGCGCACGCCGTGGAAGGCACCGTGGTGCATGGCGAGGAACGTGGCCGCACCATCGGATTCCCCACCGCCAATCTCAGCGAGAACGTGGAGGGATACTTGCCAGTAGACGGCGTGTACGCCGGATGGCTGGTCGATCTGGGGGAGAAGCCGGCCGAAGCCGAAGAGAAGCCAGAGGACGGCGTATCCCGGCAATATGATTCGTCCTCGACGAACGCGCGTCTGACTGCGCAATCGCCGTATCGTTGGCCTGCCGCCATTTCCATCGGCACCAAACCCACATTCAACGAAAACGGCGACGCGCAGCGCGTGGTCGAAGCCTACGCCATCACCGACGATTGGCTGGATCTGTACGGCCATCAGGCACGTGTGGAATTCGTGGGCTTCCTGCGTCCGCAGATTAAATTCGATTCAGCCGACGACCTTGTCGCCGAGCTGAAGCGCAACGTCGAGGAGACGAAGCGTCTCACCGCGTGACGTTGTAGACGGTCCGGTTATCGCAGAATCGCCGACAGTGCGTCCTGCAGCGTATCCACCTGCACCACGCCCAATCCCGGTATCGCAACGTTCTTGCGCAACGTCGGCACGACGGCGGTGGTGAAGCCCAGCCGGGCGGCCTCGCGAAGCCGATATTCCAGACGCGGCACCGGACGCACCTGGCCGGTCAACGAGATTTCGCCGATCGCGCATGTCGTGCGGGCGATCGCCTTGGATTTCGCGGCGCTCGCCAAAGCCGCGGCAATCGCCAGATCGCAGCCCGGCTCGCGTGCCTGTCCGCCGGCGATCGTGGAAATGTACAGGTCGTTGGACAGCAGGTTGATGCCGCCGTGACGGTACAACACCGCCACCAGCATGGCGATGCGGTTGGAATCCACGCCGTTCGCGGCACGTCGCGGCGTCGGCAGCACCGATTTGGTGACGAGCGATTGCACTTCGATCGGCAGGCTGCGGTGGCCGTCCAGCGTGAACGTCACGCACGTGCCGTCCACCTGGGTTGTCTGCGCGCCGTTGCCGGTGGACAGGAACAGGCCGGACGGGTCGGTCACCTCCTCGATGCCCTCGCCGCTCATGTCGAAGCATCCGACCTCATCCGTCGGCCCGAAACGGTTCTTCACCGCGCGCAGCATGCGCAGCGCGGTCTCGGCGTCACCTTCGAACTGGCAGACCACATCCACCAGATGCTCCAGCGTGCGAGGGCCCGCGATCGAGCCATCCTTGGTGACATGCCCCACCAGCAGCACCGGAATATCAAGCTTTTTGGCGGTGTCGATCAACGCGCTCGCCACCTCGCGCACCTGCGTGGAGCCGCCGGAGATGCCGTCGACGTCCTGCGAGACGATGGTCTGCGCCGAATCGACGATGGCCAGCGAAGGCTTGAACCGTTCGATGAGCCCCAGCACCGTGGACAGATCGGTGGTGGAGGCGAGCAGCAGATTCGGTTCCATCGCGCCGATGCGTGACGCACGCATGTGTACCTGCGCCTGCGATTCCTCGCCTGAGATGTACAGCACGGTGTTGCGTTCGCTTGCGAACGCCGTCAGCCGGGCCACGTTGCCCGCGGTTTCCAAAAGCAGCGTCGATTTGCCGATGCCCGGCTCGCCGGCGACCAGTGTGACCGATCCGGGCACGATGCCGCCGCCAAGCACGCGGTCGAATTCCGAAAATCCCGTGGCGATACGTGAGACGTTCTCCGTGCCTATTTCGGTGATCGGCCTGGCTTCGGATGCCGTGACGGGTTGCGGTTGCGTGCGGGACGTGCGTCCGGGTGCCGCGGTGCGGACGCCCGCCGATGGACGGGCCTCATGGAATTCCTCGATAGTGCCCCATTGGCCGCATTCGGGGCATCGGCCAAGCCATTTCGGGCCGCTCCAGCCACATTCTGAGCAGAGGAATTGTGAGGACGTCTTTGCCATACGGCCGACAATACGGAGGTTTTGGGACAAGCTGTTCGCGGGCGGCATAGCGGACGACATGGAAGGTCGTATGCGGGGCTATGCAAGGAGGTGCGTAAAACCATGTGGAAGGCACGATGAGCAAGGTCGCTCCGGACGTTTCGACATGGGCTTTTCCGTTCTCTTGAGGGCGCCCGTGCGAGTCTTATGTCTGTGAAACAATAACAAGCATGTCTGATACGCAGAATTCCTCTTCCCATGGCAAATTGATCGCCGCCGTCCTTGCCGCGGCTCTTGTGGTCGTGCTCGCGCTGGTCTCCGCATTCGTGTGGCCCGGCTGGGCGCTGAACAAAGGCAACGGATCCGCCCAGTCCGGACAGCAGACCTCAAGCTCGTCGACCGGGACCAAGTCCGGCGGCAAGTCGAAAGGCGCCGCCAATGAGCCGACCACGCCGTCCATCGACGCCGTGGCTTTGCCGGATGGAGCCAGCGAGCTGCTCAAGGCCATGCCGGATTCCGTGTTGAACTTCGCGCGCATCAAGGCCGACGAAGGCACGGCGTGGTCCAGTGCTTCCCCGGTCGAGGAATACACGCTGACCTATTCCACCGGCAAGACGGCGCAGGACATCACGCTTGAAGCGGCGCAGTGGTCCGACGCGAATAAGGCGAAGACCCAGTACGACACGCTTGCCAAGGCGTTGACCGGCAAGGAGCTGGCAAGCGGCAACGTGAAGGTGTCCGGCAAGAACACCGGCACGTACAGCGTCAATCTCGACAACAACGACGACAGCAAGGCCGTCGCCGTGTGGCAGAACGATACCGTGGTGTTCTACGCCACCGGAGCCAAGGCTTCCGTCCAGCGTTTCTACCAGCAGTTCCCCCTGTGATTCGTGGGGGAGGCTGTGGTCGGATCGTCGCCGTCGCATGATGGAACGGTCGTGAATAAGGCACGATTTTCCACCATATGAATGCATGGGCGCGTATTCGTCCCCGAAGCGGTGTAGTATTGGGCAAGTTGCAAACTTTTACCCTTTGAGTTTAAGGAACGGAGGCTGAGATGGGCTCGGTCATCAAGAAGCGCCGCAAGCGCATGAGCAAGAAGAAGCATCGCAAACTGCTTCGTAAGACTCGCCACCAGCGCAAGTAGTCTTCAGACGCGTGTGAAGCGTCCGCTCAAAACAAAATCCCGCATCTCCTTTCGGAGGCGCGGGATTTTTGCTATGTGATTCTGTGTGATTCCGCTATACGCGGCCGACGGAGGTTCCGTCGGCCGACCGGAATCACTTTCTGTGAGTCACTTCTTGTTCGGATTATCCAGGATGCGCGGGCCGTTCGGGTCGCCGACGATGACCTGGTCCACCATATTCAGGAACAGGCCGTGCTCGACCACGCCGACCGTGGTGATGAGATCCTGTGCGAGTTCCTGCGGATGGTCGATGCGGTCGAGATGCAGGTCGACCACGAAGTTGTTCTCATCGGTGCGGACCTCCTTGCCGTCCGCATCCAGACGCAGCACCGGCTTGTAGCCCTTGGCCTCGAACTTCTTGATGACCTGGCCTGCGCCGAACGGAATCACCTCGACCGGCAGCGGGAACTTGCCGATGGTGTCGACGACCTTGGACTCGTCCACAATCCACACGATCTTGTTGGAGTTGGTGGCCACGATCTTCTCCCACAGCAGAGCGGCGCCGCCGCCCTTGATGCCGTTGAAGTTCTTGTCCACTTCGTCGGCGCCGTCGATGGTCACGTCGATGTGGTCGACGTCATCGATGTCAACGATCTTGATGCCGTAGCCTTCGGCCTGTTCCTGGGTGCGGCGGGAGGTGGTGACGCCCGTGAACTCGAGGCCCTCCTCTTTGACGCGACGGCCGAGCTCGTCGACCAGGAAACGCACGGTCGAGCCGGTGCCCAGACCTGCGATCATGCCACTGTGAATCAGCTTTGCAGCCTCGATGCCGGCCGCCTTCTTCAGCGCGTCCTGCTGTGCCTTGTCCATGATCCTCCTTCGATATGGGGTTAAGACCGTCTCCATACTATCGGATGCGTTGATTTTCGGGGCGGAAATGGTGTGGCTTGCGTCGTTCGTACGCAGATGTGGACATGGATTGTTTCACAAGGTGTTTCACGATGGGTTCCATGGTGGAACCTGTGATATGCGTGGCATTGCGCGGCCTTCGGATCAGCTGTGCTTGACCGCGAACGGCGCTTCGTCCAGTATCAGCGTGCCATCGCCGTCCACATATCCCTCCACTGCGATGTAGCCACGGATCAGGCGCGGCTTGCCGTCGAAGGTCGGGCTGGAATTCGGCGGGGGAGAGAAGCGCACCGTGCCCGATACCGACAGGCCCGATGGGCTTTTGCGATGCGGCAGTTTCGGCAGATTCCGCGATTGCCTGGCGTCTTCCGTGGCCGTCTGGCCGGTTTGAGAAGTCGTGGCGTCGGTTTGATCCGGCTTCGCGCTGTTTTCCGTTTCGTCCGATTCCGAACCGGTTTCCGAGACGTCCGTTCCATCCTTTGCGGCCTCGTCCTCTTCGCCGTCCTCGCGCGGGAAGTAGTCATGTTTGACCAGCATCTGCGCATACGATTGGTGCGGTTCTTGCGATTCCTCCGTGGACGAGCCTTCGGCGGACGGTTCCGCTGCGGAAGCCGGGCCAAGCGCCGTCGTCTCCACCGCATCGTCGGCTTCCGTCGCGTCGCCATCGGACGATTGGCCGAAATCCGCAAGATCGTCGGGAACGCCTTCCGGCTGTGCCAGCATGTCGGCGATCGAACGCGGCTTCGCGCCGCCGTCCGCGCCATTCGCGCCGTGAACGCCGGAATCGGAGGAGGAATCGCCCTGCCCGCGTCCCATGTGGTATTCGGCGGCGCTGATCGTGCCGTCCATCAGCATGCGCGCGTCCTCGGGAACATCCGTGCCGCGCGAATACTCGGAAGCCAGCAACGACTTCCAGCCTTCCAACGGCAGATAGCCTTCGCGCACGTGCGAACGGCAGTCGCCCGCGTAGGTGCGTGCAAGCTCGTCCACCTTCTCATTGCCGGCATTGCCCGCGTGTCCCTTGACCCAGACGAAGCGCACCGAACCGGCTCTGTGCCCGATCTCGTCATCGATGGCGCGAATCAGGTCGGCGTTCTTCACCGGTTTCTTCTGTGAATTCTTCCATCCATTGCGTTTCCAACCCTGCACCCACTTGGTGGAGCAGTTGATCGCATACTGCGAATCGGTTTCGATTATGAGTTCCTCGGAACCGGGATGTGCGCGCAAGGCCTCCAGCACGGCGCATAGCTCGCCGATCTGGTTGGTGCCGTTCGTGGCGCCGCCGGCATCGCAATCGCCGGCATGCTCGTGTCCTGGCCGTCCGCCCGCGGCGGGTTCATGGTCGGCCCATGCCCAGCCCATCGGGCCGTTCGGGTTGCCAAGAGCGGAACCATCTGTGGAAACCGTAATCGTCATGCCTTCTACCCTACGAAAGCCGCGCGACGCGAAGCATCCGGTCGTATCGCACGTCAATCATCCAGACACAACATGACGGAGGCGCGGAACACACCGTCGCCGTAATCGAACGTGGCCGTGCCATGATGCCGCTCGGCGGTCTCGCGCACGGTGGCGGTGCCCAGTCCGTTGCCGCCATGCTTCGTGGAGGCGAAGCCGTCGTCGATCCGTGTGATGTCGGTTTTGTCGGCATCGTAGGTGTTGTCCACCGTGATGAACAGCGCCGATGGCGGACCGGGACGGTATTGGACGCGCATTTTTAGCCGTTTGCATCCGCTGGTCTGCCGGGTGATGGCGTCCGTGGCGTTCTCCAGCAGATTGCCGACCATCGAGCAGAGCTCCGCGTTGTTGATGCCGATGTATTGCGGAACCGACGCCTTGACATCCACGTCCGCTCCCAGATGCCGGATCCAGTCGCAGTAATAGACCAGCACGGCGTTGAGCGACGTGTGCTCGCAGTACTGCATCGGCGCCGGCTGCAGCAGATGGTGCTTCGACGCCTCCTCCAGATACGAGCGGATGCCGTCCATGTCGTCGTCGGCCGCCAGCGCCTGCAGGGAATGGATGTGGTGGCGCACATTGTGCTTGATCTGACGCGCCTCCCGGATGCGTTCGTCCATATGCTGCAGCTGCAGCGTCTGCATGGCCTCGTAATGCTCCCGCCTGTGCGCCTCGAGCAGGCTGTCCGACTGCTTGATCATGTACCAGATAAGGAAGTACGCCAAAGCCATGAACAAGGTGTAGAACACCGCCACGGTGAACGCTATCTCCAGCACGCGCGCGTCCAGCAGCGACGAATTGTCTGCGGGCAGGCACCACACCACGATCGATGTGGAGATGAAGGGGGAAAAGCCAGATGGTCCGCCAGAAGTCCTTGTTGATGGACGGGGAGTCGAAGGTGCTTGGAATGGAGTCGTGCAGCGGATGCCACAGGGAGAGCAGCGCGACGATGTCAAGCAGCAGCAGGGTGGTCAGTCCCGGCCAGCCGACGCGCAGATTGACGGATTGGGTGCCGAGCGCCGCCACGTCGATGACGAGCGACACATAATAGATGATCGCCACCATGTAGGATGCGGTGGCCACGATGAGCAGCAGTTGCCTCCATGGCAACTCGGACAGCCATTTGAAGACCAGCAGCACGATTGGCGTGGTCGGAAGGACCGTCCACAGCGAGGGGATGTTCAGTGCGCAGCACAGCGCTCCGCACAGCAGGAACCAGATCAGGCCGGAGAGCATGATCAGCGCGCCGCTGCGACGGGGATTGTCCATATGGTCCCACGCCATGATGAGACACAGCGCCAGTCCTGCAAGCGCGTTGAACTGCTCTCCGACGGCGAAGAACAGGGATGATGGGTTGATCTGGGCGAGGTCCGCGAACAGGATGTGCATGTCAGTCCTCCGTCCGCATGCGGGTGAACGTGTATTCCGCATATGCGCGGCAGGTGGAGGTCACCATCGTCTTCGTGATGGGGATGCGTCTGCCGCCTTTCATGACGAATTGCGCGTTGACGATGCCGGACACGTAGTCGAAGTTGACGAGCACGCCGCGCGCGGTGCGGTAGAAATTGTCGAAGACGGTGAGCCGTTGTTCCACGTCGGAGAAATTGGTGCGGATGCGGGTCCGCGTGCCGTCCGAGAAGGTGAATTCCACGTAGTGCGCGTTGGACAGCGCGCAGACGATGAGCCGCCGGTCCATGGTGATGGCGGGATTGCCGAACGCCACATGCCAATTGGGATTCACAGTGCCGGGCGTCCGCGCCGTACCCGGATGTGCGGATGGGAATCTCGATTCGAGTTGTTTCCCGACGTGTTCCATGGTGGCGTCGAAGGTTTTGCGGTCGACGGGTTTGAGCAGGTATCCGCTTGCCTGCACCTCATAGCCGAGCACCGCGAAATCGCTGCTGGATGTGATGAACACGATCGCGCAGTCATCGTCCTGCCGGCGAAGCAGCCGCGCTATGTCCAGACCGGTGGCGGCGTGCGGCGATGCCTCGTCGTCGGTGAGATAGCAGTCGAGCAGCAGCAGGTCGTATCGCTTTTTCCTCCAGCTTGCGATGAATGAGCCCGCGTCGGCGAAGGAGTCGCAGACCATGTCCCCACCATGTCCGTGGCCGAAATAGTCCGCGCACATGGCTGCAATCTGCTCGCGTTCGGCGGCGTGGTCCTCGACGATGGCAATGCGCACGTTCCCTCCTTCCGGTGATTTCCGGCTGACATGCGTTGTCCGCGCCGGCCGTTTTGCCTGTTCTGTTTCCAGCGTACCGGGAGAGGGAAATACGGGGTGCGGCGAACGGCGCGTTTCATGCCAGAAAACCGCGTTTCGTGCCATGCTCGTCGCTTTGTGGGACGGGGCGATATAGCCGCATGTATGGCGAAAGGCCCGTTCCACGGATGGGAACGGGCCTTTCGCCATACATGCGTCATGCCGTCATCGCATGCCTTGCGTCATCGCTCGGTATGACGGCGCCGCATCACTCGGCCAGGGCCTTGTCCACGACCTCAGTGGCCTCGGCGAGCACCTTGTCCAGAGCCTCGGGGGACTCGAAGGACTCGGCGTACACCTTGTAGATGTTCTCGGTGCCGGACGGACGGGCGGCGAACCAGTTGTCCTTGGTGGTGACCTTCAGGCCGCCGATCTTGGCGTGGTTGCCCGGAGCCTCGGTGAGCTTGGCGGTAATGTCCTCGCCCGCCAGCTGCGTGGCTTCGACGTCGTCGCCGGTGAGCTTGGCGAACTTCTGCTTCTGCTCAAGGGTGGTCGGGGTGTCGACGCGCTTGTACCAGCTTTCGCCGAAGCGCTCGACCTGCTCCTGGTGCAGCTGTGCCGGGTTCTTGCCGGTCTTGGCGGTGATCTCGGCGGCCAGCAGGTCGGGGATCAGACCGTCCTTGTCGGTGGTCCACACGCGGCCGTCCTTGCGCAGGAAGGACATGCCGGAGCTCTCCTCGCCGCCGAAAGCGACTTCGCCCTTGAACAGCGGATCCACGAACCACTTGAAGCCGACCGGAACCTCGACGAGCTTGGCGTTGATGGACGCGGCCACGCGGTCGATCAGGGAGGAGGAGACGAGTGTCTTGCCGATGCCGGCGTTCTCCGGCCAGCCCGGGCGGTTGCCGCCGAACAGGTACTCCACGCACACGGCGATGTAGTGGTTCGGGTTCATGACGCCCCAGTTTGGGCAGACGATGCCGTGGCGATCGGCGTCCGGATCGGTGCCGCCGACCAGATCGTACTTGTCCCACGCGCCGTTGTTGAGGGAATCGACCAGACCCTTCATGGCGTACGGGGAACTCGGATCCATACGGATCTTTCCGTCATGGTCGATGGTCATGAAGCTCCAGGTCGGGTCGACCTGCGGGCGCACCACGTCGATGGTCAGGTTGTACTTCTCGTTCATGAGCGGCCAGTAGTTGACCGAAGCGCCGCCGAGCGGATCGATGCCCAGGCGCACGCCGGAGGAACGGATCACGTCGAAGTCGATGACGTTCTCCAGATCGGACACGTAGTGCTCACGGAAGTCGAAGCGCTCGACCAGATCGGACTTGATGGCCTGCTCGAACGGCACGCGCTTGACGTTCTTGAAGTCGCCGAGCAGTTCGTTGGCGCGATCGGCGATGGCGTTGGTGACGTCGGCCGGGGCCGGGCCGCCGGTGACCGGGTCGTACTTGAAGCCGCCGTCGGTGGGCGGGTTGTGGGACGGGGTGACGACGATGCCGTCAGCGAGGCCGTCGCCGGTGAAGCGCTGGGTGCCGTCGGCCGCACGGTTGTGGGTCAGGATGGCCTGGGAGACGACCGGGGTCGGGGTGAAGTCGTCGCGGGAGTCGATACGCACGCGCACGCCGTTGGCGACGAGCACTTCGATGGCGGTCTTCCAAGCCGGTTCGGACAGGGCGTGGGTGTCGCGGCCGATGTACAGCGGGCCGGTGACGCCGGCCTTCTTGCGGTATTCGGCGATGGCCTGGGTGATGGCGACGATGTGGGCCTCGTTGAACGAGGTCTTCAGGGACGATCCGCGATGGCCGGAGGTGCCGAAGGAGACACGCTGTTCCGGGATGTTGGGATCGGGGACGACGTCATAGTACTTGCCGATGACCTCGTCGACGTTGATCAGATCTGCTGGGGTGGCGGGCATTCCCGCATTTTTTGCAACCATAGTCAACATTGTGCCACGCGTGCATGTCCAATCGGCGCAATCGTCCCATTATGTGCGATGAATACGTTTTCTTTTTTGGCTGATTTCGGCGTGTCTCATATGTGGCCGGGGCTTTGCGTGGTTTGCTGACGGGCGATTTGCCAATATCGTGTTGGTCGTGTATTGTCTTACCTGATTCGACTCATGCAGGGTTGCAAGTCAACTTTTTAAGACGCAAGACCTGAGATGTGGCATTGCTATGCCATGTCTCGGGTCTTTTTTGTTGCGCGGCAGCCAGGATTGCATGATCGGGACGGTTGAAAGGAAAAGAAAGGAATCAGGATGGCTGACTCACTTGCATCGCAGATCATCACTGCAATCGGTGGTCCTGAAAACGTTCGCAGTTTGACGCATTGCGCCACCCGACTGCGTTTCGAATTGGCGGATGCGTCCAAGGTGGACCAGAACGCCCTCGAACATATGAAGGGCGTGCTTGGCGCGGTTCCGCAGAGCGGTGACCGCTTCCAGGTCGTCATCGGTGGCGGTGTTGCTACTGTGTACGAAAACATCATGCATCTGCCCGAAATGGCCAACGTTGGCGGTGCCTCCGCGTCCGACGATGCTCAGAAGAGCAATGCTGATGTCAAGGCTGAAGCTCGTTCCAAGGCTCGGGGCAAGGTGGCTTGGCTGGACTCCTTCTTCGAGTATCTTGCCGATTCCTTCCGCCCGATTCTGGGTGTGCTGCTTGGCGCCTCCATTATCATCGCCTTGGTCAACCTGCTCATCTCGCTGAACGTCATCCCGAATGACGAGGCCTCCGCGGGCTGGGTGTTCGTGAAGGCCATCTGGAAGGGCGTGTTCTACTTCCTGCCGATCATGGTCGCCTATAACGCCTCCAAGAAGCTCAAGGTCGATCCGTGGCTGGGCGGCGCTATCATGGCCATCCTCATGACCCCGCAGTTCACTGGTCTGATGGATGCCAAGACCACCTCGTGCGTGGAGAACGCCGCTTTGGGCACCAAGTCCTGCACGGCCAGCATCTTCGGTCTGCCGATGTCATTGAGCGACTACTCCGGCAATGTGTTTGTGCCGCTGCTTATGGCTGCCGTGCTTGCCCTCGTCTACCATGGACTGAAGAAGATTATCCCTGAAAGTGTCCAGCTGGTGTTCGTGCCGTTCTTCTGCATGATCATCGTCGGCGCTCTGACCGCCTTCATCATCGGCCCGATCGGCGTGTGGGTCGGCAACGGCCTCGGCGTCGGCCTGGCTTGGATGAACACCCATGCTCCGTTCATCTTCGCCATCATCATTCCGCTGCTGTATCCGTTCCTGGTGCCGCTCGGCCTGCATTGGCCGCTCAACGCCCTGATGCTGATGAACATCCAGACTCTCGGCTACGACTTCATCCAGGGCCCGATGGGTGTGTGGAACTTCGCCTGCTTCGGCGCCACCGCCGGTGTGCTCTTCCTCGCCGTGCGTGACAAGGACAAGGACATGCGCCAGACCGCTCTCGGCGCGCTTGCCGCCGGCCTGCTCGGTGGTGTTTCCGAACCGTCCCTGTACGGCATCCATCTGCGTTACAAGCTGGTCTACAAGCGCATGCTCGTGGGCTGCGGCCTCGGCGGCGTCGTCATCGCCGTCCTCGGCTGGCTCTTCCCGTCCGTCACCGCCGCCGGCCAGACCGTGCACGGCGTGACCACCACCGCCTTCGCCTTCACCTCGCTGCTGACCATCCCGGTCTTCAACCAGATGTGGGTGTACGCGGTGTCCATCGCGGTCTCCTTCATCACCTCCTTCCTCCTGATCATCACCTTCGATTACCGCACCCCGGAACAGAAGGCTGAAGTCCTGGCCCGCGCCGCCGCCGATCAGAAGGCCGCCGCTCCGGTCGCCGTCGCCACCGCGACCAAGATCGAAACCAAGACCGAAACCACTGCTCCGACCGCCACCTCCACCACCGTGGTGAACGCGCCGGTCGCCGGCCATGTGATCGCTCTGGACGAAACCGGCGATCCGGTGTTCGCCTCCCGCGCGCTCGGCGAGGGCGTCGGCATCCAGCCGACCGACAGCGAGGTCGTGGCCCCGGTCTCCGGTGTGCTGCAGACCGTCGCCGAAACCGGCCACGCCTTCGGCATCAAAACCGATGATGGCGTGGAGGTGCTCGTGCACGTCGGCATCGACACCGTGAAGATGAACGGCGAGGGCTTTGCCGTCAAGGTCAAGGCCAATGATCGCGTGAATGCGGGAGATCCGCTGGTTTCCGTCGACTTTGCTAAAGTGAAGGAAGCTGGATACAGCACCACCACGCTGATGACGGTGCTCAACACCGCCGCCCTCGCCTCCGTCACGCCGAAGACCGGCATCGACGTCAAGGCAGGGGATGAGGTGATCGACATCCAGCGCTAACTATCACACAGAGGCGAAAAGGGGTCGACGTGGACGTTCTTCGCGTGTTCAACAACAATGTCGTGCTGGCCAGGGATGGCAACCGCGAGGTGATCCTCACGGGCCGTGGCATCGGCTTCCAAGCCAAGCCCGGCCAGCACGTGGATGACGCGAAGATCGTCCGTCGATTCGTCCCCGTCGACGGTAAGGATCCCGACCACATGGCTCAACAGGTGGCCGGGATTCCTCCCGAAATCATCAGACTCGTCACGGACGCCATGAACCGGACGGGGCTGAAAGAACAGGCCGACGACAAGCCATCCCTGGTCATGGCGCTCGCCGACCATCTCTGCGGCGCGATCCAACGCGCGCAGAAAAAACAATCCATCGAATATCCGCTTGAAGCGGAAGTGAGATCGCTCTATCCCGACGAATACGCCAAAGGCCTGGCGCTGGTCGACGCGATGAACACCTATCTGGGCGGAGCCCTGCCCCGCAGCGAAGCGGTGGCGTTCGCATTACACCTAGTCAATGCGGGATTCTCAGGCGGCGACATGTCCGCCACGTACGCCATGACCGGCGTCATCCAGCAGATGATCGCCGTCATCGAAAGCACATACGATATCAAACTTGAGCAGGATGGCGTCAATGTGGCGCGGTTCATCACGCATCTGCGCTACCTGTTCGTACGCATCCACCAGCACAAGCAGCTCGACGACGAGCCGCAGCCAATCATCGATTCCATCAAAACTTCGTATCCGCGCGCGTACCAGTGCGCGAAGCAGCTTGCGATGGTGGTGCAGATGAGATTGAACGTCGGCCTTACGGAATCGGAAACCGCCTATCTCGCGTTGCATGTGTCACGCGTCGCGGAGAAGGCCGGGGAGCCGCAATCGAAATAACCGTGTCATGCGATTGCACGGATATGCATGATTCGCACAATTACTCGTATATTTCTATTTTCAAAACGACGGATATTGTGATGGACGTTCCGTGAATCGCGCGCGATTAAATAATAAGTATCCTACGTGCGATTCCGGCAGCGGCTACCGCTGCTCGGCGACGCGTTCCAGCGCGCTCGGCTCCGCGGGCGTCTCCGGCACGCGTACGGTCAGTGCCTTGCGCTCCACAGTGAAGCGGATGTGCTTCGTTTCGGGGAGCATGTCGCCGTCCACTTGCGCCAGGACCGGCTTCTCCAATTTGATTTCCGCGCTGACGCCCTGCATCTGGTCGACGGTGGAATTCGTGGACAGCGGGCTCTGCTGGGCCTTGCCGGTGATGGTCTGGTGCAGCACGTCGCCGAACAGATTGCACCAGCCGAGGAGACCGCCGGAGGTGTCGATGACCTCGTAATCGAGCAGGCCGTCATCGTACGAGGCGTCGGGCATCAGCGAGAACACGGGGATCTGCCCGCAATTGCCCGCCATGAATGTGCGGAAGACGAGCCCATGCGTGGTATGCGTGCTGCCGTCGGCCTTGGTGATGGTGACGTCGCCCTTGTATTTCGGCGCGAACAGGTTCTTCGCACCCGACACGAAATAGGCCAGCCAGCTGATGTTCTTCTTCAATTCCGGATCGGTGTCCTCGATCATCACCGCGTCGAAGCCGATACCCGCGATGATAAGGAACGCGTGGCCATGGTCGGTGGTCTTGTCGTCCAGCAGGGTGAGGCGGCCCACATCCACCTGACGCGAGCCGTGCGAGGTCGCCACGGTAAGCGCCGCGTCGATGTCGTCCACGGGAATGCCCATATTCCGAGCGAACAGATTGCCGGTGCCGATCGGCACGATGCCCAATGCGTGCCCCGTTCCGGACAGCGCGCTTGCCACGGTGCGCACCGTGCCGTCCCCACCGACCGCCACCACGACGTCGGCGCCATGGTCCAAGGCCTCCAAAGCGCAGGCGCGTCCGTCCTTGTCGAGCTGGGTCTCGATGAACTCCACCTGGGTGAGATGCTTCGCCTCGCAGAATTCCCTGATGTGCTCCTTGCGCTGTTTCGCCTGCGGCTTGGAAGGATTGACGATGAACGCGTAATGCACTTGGTCGTCGTCGCGTTTGTCGAGTTTCTCGGCGAGCGAGCGGTGCTTGTAGGCCCGGTATCCGAAGAACGCGGCCGTGCCTACGGCGATCACGGCG
The DNA here is from genome assembly GCF_000770925.1 of Bifidobacterium ruminantium DSM 6489. GTDB lineage: Bacteria > Actinomycetota > Actinomycetes > Actinomycetales > Bifidobacteriaceae > Bifidobacterium > Bifidobacterium ruminantium. The sequence continues at coordinate 155,558 of NZ_JDTK01000002.1, forward strand.
ACGGCGATGATGAGAACGATAAGTGGCATAGGCATATACCTATTGTCTACTGGGCCTTCGAAAAAGGCGAATTTGACATGCCGAATTTCGACGATTCCCGCGCACGCGTCTAAAAATGAGAACGGTTGCGTCGGTGTCTGCTTTCGGCACTAGGCTGAGAACCATGCTTGATATTCAATTCATTCGTGAACATGCTGACGTTGTCAAGGAATCCCAGCGTAAGCGTGGCGAATCGGTCGAACTTGTCGACGAGGTGCTGCGCTCCGACGAGGTTCGCCGCTCCTCTCTGAAGGAATTTGAAGCCGCTCGCGCGCGGCAGAAGGAGATCGGCAAGAAGGTCGCCGCCGCCCCCGCGGACGAGAAGGCCAAGCTGATCGCCGCCACCAAGGAGCTGTCTCAGAAGGTCTCCGAATACAAGGCCGCCGCCGATGCTGCAGCCGAAGAATACACCACCGCCATGTGGAAGCTGTCCAACATCGTCGAGCCGGAGGCTCCGGAAGGCGGCGAGGATGATTACGTCGTCGTCAAGAAGGTCGGCCAGATCCGCGACTTTGCGGCCGAAGGCTTCGAGCCGAAGGATCATCTGACTCTCGGCCGTGGCGTCGCCGGCATCGATATGGAGCGCGGCGTGAAGGTCGGCGGCTCCCGCTTCTACTTCCTGCGCGGCCAGGTGGCCCGTATGCAGATCGCCATGCTGACCATGGCCGTCGATCAGGCCGAGGAGCACGGCTTCACGCTGGCCATCACCCCGACGCTGGTGCGTCCGGAAGTGATGCGCGGCACCGGCTTCCTCAACTCCCATGCGGACGAGATCTACCGCCTGCGCGAGCCCGACGACCAGTATCTGGTCGGCACCTCCGAAGTGGCGCTCGCCGGCATGCACGAGAACGAGATCCTGAACCTTGAGAACGGCCCGCTGCGCTACTGCGGCTGGAGCTCCTGCTACCGCCGCGAGGCCGGCGCCGCGGGCAAGGACACCTCCGGCATCATCCGCGTGCACCAGTTCGATAAGGTTGAGATGTTCGTCTACGCTAAGCAGGAGGACTCCTACAAGGAGCACGAGCACCTGCTGGCCATGGAGCAGGAGATGCTCGGCAAGGTCGAGGTGCCGTACCGCATCATCGATACCGCCGCCGGCGATCTGGGCTCCTCCGCCGCCCGTAAATTCGATTGTGAGGCTTGGGTGCCGACCCAGGGCCGCTACCGTGAGCTGACCTCCACCTCCAACTGCACCGAATACCAGGCTCGTCGCCTGAACATCCGCGAACGCATGGAGGACGGCAGCACCCGCGCCGTCTCCACGCTGAACGGCACGCTGGCCACCACCCGTTGGCTGGTCGCCATCCTTGAGAATCACCAGCACAAGGACGGCTCCATCGAGATTCCGAAGGCCATGCGTCCGTACATGGGCGGCAAGGAAGTCATCGAGCCCACTAAATGGGAGGCCTGATTTCATCAGGCTTCGCCAGGTCTGTGCGCGGTGCGTTACGCTTGCGCTACGCACCGGCCATGTCCGGCATCCGATGTGAATCCGTGAAAAGCGGCGTCGGCACCTGTGCCACGCCGCTTTTCTTATCGCTGTGATATATTGACGTTCCGTACACGTGGTTTCGATATGGTTTCGGCTTCGCGTGCAAAGTACTAAGGACAGATGTCTGAGCGGTCTAAAGAGACGGTCTTGAAAACCGTTGAAGGGCAACCTTCCGCGAGTTCGAATCTCGCTCTGTCCGCCGTGTGGGGCTTATCGGTTTCATACCGATAAGCCCTTTTTCATGCCTGCCTTACGGTCGCGCAACGGGATGTTCGGTAACGCGCCATTAATGTTCTCAAGCCGTTTCTTTACTGTCGCGTAACAGTGCGGTGGCGATTGTAACGCTCGATTCCGGCACAATCTTGGGTATCGCAACGGATGTATATCCGAATCCCAGGAACCCCAGCATGAATCGAGGCCATCATGACACAGCAGATCACTAGCCTGCTCGATGACACTTCGCAGGGGGTCAGTCTTGACACCTTCAGCGGTCTGACGAAAGGATGCCCGGCACCGTTCTGGCTGTTCCAAGGCGTGTGTGCCGCTTGGGGCATCGACCACTCCCGCGCCCAGCTCAACCTCATCACGGTATCGGAGAACGCCACGTTCCTGCTGCTGCTCGACGGCGAGCCGCAAGGCGTGGTGCGCGTCTCCCAACCGGGGTATGTGGGCGGTCCGGAAGCGGTCGCGTCGGAGATCAGCTGGCTCAACGCCCTGCATGACATCGACGGCATCAGCCTGATCAACCCCGTGCCGACCATCCGTGGCACGTTCGTGACGAAGATCAACGATTTGAACGGCATCGGCTGGACCGTCATCTCCACCAAATTCGTGGAGGGTACCGTGCTGGAGGACCTCGACAATCCGGCGCCATACTACGAGACCATCGGCGAATGGGCCGCGAAATTCCATGAGCAGTCCAGAACATGGACCAAGCCGTACGGCTTCACCCGCTTCAACTGGGATCTGTCGAACATGGTCGGTCCCGCGCCGCGTTGGGGACGTTGGGAGAACGCCGATCTGAGCGACGAGGAACGGCATCTGTGCGAGACGGCCCTATGGAAGGCGATGGACGTGGTGATGAAGGTGCCGCGCACCACCGAGACATGGGGGCTGATCCACGCCGATCTGAGGCCGTCGAATGTCATCCGCGGCGACGACGGCAAGCTGACCATCATCGATTTCGACGACGCTGGCTACAGCTGGTACCTCTACGACTACGCCTCGTCGTTGAGCTTCATCGAACACGAGCCGTACGCGCCCGACCTGGCCAAGGCCTGGGTCAAAGGATACCAAAGCGTGGCCGGAGCGTTCACCGACGAGCAGCTGCACATCATGTCGGCATTGTCCATGATCCGACGTCTGCAGATGCTTGGCTGGACCACAAGCCACCGCGAGGACGCGCTTCCCGACGGTCTGGCCGCGCAGCAGGCTCCCGGCAGCGTGATGTGCGCCAAAAGGTATCTCGACGATCCGCTTTGGCTGCTGCACTGACGCCATCGTGAGGCGCGTATCGACTTCATAACTGAACAACCAACCACAACACAACATGAATGAGGAATCAATGGCATCATTCGCCGAATGACAAGAGAGGAAGGCGATCACCATGACGGCATCAACCGTTTCAAGCGGCTCCATAGGCAGCGTTACCTACGTCGCGACCGACAAGGACTACTTCAAAAAGCGACAGCTCAAACGCACTGCGGGGGCGTTCGGCCTCTGGGCCATCGGCATCTCGGCCGTGGTCTCCGGAGACTTCTCCGGATGGAACGGAGGCATAGCCCAAGCCGGATGGGCAGGCATGCTCATCGCGGCCATCGTGGTCTATCTCATGTATGTGCTCATGCTGAACTCCATCAGCGAAATGGCGTCGGCCATGCCGCACACCGGTGGTGCATACTCGTTCGCGCGTGCCGCCATGGGGCCGTGGGGCGGCTTCTTCACCGGTCTGGCCGAAACCATCGAATATGTGATGACGGCGGCCACCATCGTCTACTTCTCATCGGCGTACGCCGACGCCATCCTGTCCGATCTGACTGGCTACTCGCTTGACGACCATGGTCTGCGATGGGTCTGGTGGCTTGCCCTGTACGCGATTTTCGTCGTGGTCAATTGGCTCGGCGCCGAAACCTCGTTCCGCTTCGCCGAAGTGGTTTCGATCGCGGCGCTCACCATCGTGGCCATGTTCGGCATCGGCACCTTCATCGCCGGCAAAGCCGATTTCTCCACGTTGCTGAACATTCCCGCGACGGACGGCAACTCCGCGTTCCTGCCGTTCGGTCCGGGCGCCATCTTCTACGCCATGCCGTTCGCGATGTGGCTGTTTCTCGGCATCGAGCAGCTGCCGTTGGCCGCCGAGGAGGTGCGCGACCCGGAGAGGAACATTCCCAAGTCCTCCCGCCTGTGCATCTTCACGCTTGGTCTGTCCGCGCTGATCATCGTGTTCCTGAACCCGGCCGTGGTCGGCTCCAAGGCGCTCGCCGGCTCCGATGAACCGCTGCTTGACGGCTACCGTGCGATTCTGCCGGGCAATCTCGCCGCGGTGCTGTCCGCCTTCGCGCTCATCGGCCTGCTGGCCTCCATCCAAGGCATCATGTTCGCCTACGGGCGCAACCTGTATTCGCTGTCCCGCGCTGGCTACTATCCGGCGTTCCTGTCGCTGACCGGCAAGAAGAAGACGCCGTACTGGGGACTGATCGTGGGCGCCTTCATCGGTTTCGCGGCCCTGTTCATCATCGCCTACGGCGGTTCCGGCGCAGGCTCCGTGGTGCTGAACATCGCCGTCTGGGGCGCCGTGCTGGCCTATCTGCTGCAGATGGTCTCCTACGTATTGCTCAAGAAGAAGATGCCGGACATCGAAAGGCCTTTCGTCAGCCGCTTCGGTGTGCCGGGCGCGGTGATCGCCGGCCTGCTGGCCTTCTGCATCTTCGTGGCCGTGCTGCTCAATCCCGACTACCGGTTGGCCGTCTACGCCATGGTGGCCATCTACATCCTCGCCACCATCTTCTTCGCGGTCTACGGCCGCAAGCACCTGGTGCTGTCCCCCGAAGAGGAGTTCGCGGCATCCGGAGGCAAGGCGGAGTACAGAACTGAAGACTAGGCGTTATAGCCGCATACGGAAAGCGCCGGGGCACATCCCATCGTTGCAGGTGGGATGCGCCCCGGCGCTTTTTTCGTCGATGTAAACGTCGATGAAGACATCTCAAATGGTCAACCAAATCGACAAAAAACAATGGAAATGGTTTGTTTCTCTACTGTATCGAGGCGCTCAACAAAGCCGCGCTACCGTTTGGGTAACGTCAAGGAGCCAACGAAAGAAGGAATCATGGCAACCCGATCGACCATCATGGACACCAACAGTTTCCGCCCGGAAATGGCGGCCGCGCTTGATCCGGAGACCCGCAAACTGACCGAGGAGCGCAACGTGCTCGGCCCCGCATACCGTCTGTTCTACCGCAATCCGGTCCACCTGGTGAAGGGCGTCGGCTCCCATCTGTGGGATGCGGATGGCGAGGAATACCTCGACGTGTACAACAACGTGGCCTCCGTTGGGCATTGCCATCCGCGCGTGGTCGAAGCCTTGTCCAAGCAGGCATCGATGCTCAACACTCACACCCGCTACCTGCACGAGAACATCCTGCATTACGCGGAGGATATCCTTTCCACTATGCCGGACGAGCTCGACCGCATCATGTTCCAATGCACCGGCTCCGAAGCCAATGATCTGGCCGTCCGCGTGGCACAGACCTACACCGGCGGCGAAGGTGTGATTGTGACGCATGAGGCCTACCACGGCAATTCCGCGCTGACCTCCAAGCTGTCTCCAGCGCTCGGCACCGCGCAGACCTTGGGACTGACGATGCGCATGATTCCAACGCCGGACACCTACCGTCTCGAGATCGACGGCAAGCCCGCCTCCGAATGCACCGCCGAGGAATTCGGCAACTGGATGGCCGGCGAGGTGCGGAAGGCCGTGACCGACATGGAACGCCACGGCATCAAGTTCGCGGCCCTGCTGGCCGACTCCATCTTCTCGTCCGACGGCGTGTACCCGGATCCGGTCGGCTACCTGAAACCGGTCATCGACACCGTCCACGAGCTTGGCGGCGTGTGGATCGCCGATGAGGTGCAGCCTGGCTTCACCCGCACCGGCGATGCATTCTGGGGATTCGGACGCCAAGGCATCGTGCCTGACCTGGTCACCTCCGGCAAGCCGATGGCCAACGGCCTACCGACCTCCCTGATGGCGGCCCGTCATGAAGTGCTGGAACCGTTCGCCGGCTCCATCCCATACTTCAACACCTTCGGCGGCAACCCGGTCTGCATGGCCGCAGCACAGGCCGTGCTCGACGTCATGCGCGACGAGGACACCATGGGCAACGCCAAGAAAGTCGGCAAGATCTTCAAGGACGCCGTCACCTCCCTCATGCCGGAGCACCCCTGCATCGGCGACGTCCGTGGCGCAGGCCTGTACATCGGCTGCGAAATCGTCAAACCCGGAACCAAGAATCCCGACCAGAAGGCCGCGCTCGACATCCTCGAAACCCTGAGGGACAACCACATCCTCACCTCGGTGTGTGGACGCTACGGCAACATCCTCAAACTGCGTCCGCCGCTGGTCTTCAGCGAATCCGACGTGGACTGGTTCATGGACGGATTCACGAAGACGCTGGAAACATTGAAGTTGTAGAACTACAGGAAACCAACCGACGAAAGGGCGTGGACATGGCGGACCACATTGACACGGATCGCACGGCAACAGCGGCGAACGGGTTGGTTCACCTTATCCGCGTCCTCATCCGCGAGCAGGAACTCCAGCCAGGGGAGCGGCTCGGATCGGAACGCGCGCTTGCCAAAAGCCTTGGCGTCAGCAGGTCTGATCTGCGCACCGCGCTCGCGGTCCTGGAATCCAGCCACGAGGTCATTCGCAAAATCGGCCGTGCGGGCGGCACCGTCGTCTCCGACGGCCGGTTGGAACGCAATATCAACACCGTGGAATCGCTGCCGACAATCGCGCGAAGGCAGGGGATGCGCGTCTCTTCGAAAGTGCTGCGGGCGGTGATCGCACCCGCTTCGCCATCGGACGTGCGCTTGCTGAGGCTGCCCGGCGAGCACCCCATGATATACGACATCATCCGTCTGCGCTATATCGAGGATCGGCCGCTTTCCTTGGAAAAAACACATCTGCCCGCGTATCTGTTCCCGCAATTCCTGACGCGCGACCTGACCGCGCCGTTCTACACCATGTTCGAACGTGAATACGGCATCCGGCCGTGCACCGTGGATGAGACGCTGGAATCCGTGGTGGGTGACGAGCATGAGAACGAGCTACTGGACATCGATCCTGGAACGCCTCTGATGCGCATCCACAGAATCGCCTATGCGGCGGACGGGTATCCTTTCGAACGGGCGATCGACATGTACATCGCAGACCAGATGCGTTTCACCATGCATCATTCCGGCTATGTGAGGCTTTCCGCGACGCGGGATGATGCGCGGAACGTCACACGATCCGACGGTCCGCGGCCCAACGGGTGAGCTCGGAACGGTTCGACAGCTGCAGTTTGCGCAGCACCGAGCTCATATGGGTCTCCACGGTCTTGATGGAGATGAACAGTTCCGAAGCCACCTCCTTGTACGTGTAGCCGCGCGCGATCAGCCGCATGACCTCCTGCTCGCGGTTGGACAGCCGGTCCAGCTCGTCATCGTGGATCGGGCCGCCGAACGCGCCGTTCGCGCTCGGGCCGTTCTGGAAGGCGGACAGCACGAATCCCGCCAATTTCGGCGAGAACACGGCGTAGCCCTCATGCACCTGCTTGATGGAGGACACCAGGTCGTCGCCGGAAATAGTTTTCGTCACATATCCCTGCGCACCGGCGCGGATCACGGAACCGACATCCTGCGGAGAATCCGACACGGACAGCGCGAGGAAGACGGTATCGGGGGAGTATGCGCGCGATTTCGTGAGGATTTCGGCGCCACCGCCGTTCTCGCCGCCCGGCACATGCACGTCCAGCAGCACCACGTCCGGTTTGGTCTGCGCGATCATCGCCACTGACCCCTCCACGTCGGCCGCCTGTCCGACCACGTCGAAATACGGCTGCAACGTGGCGATCACGCCCGCGCGGAACATCTCATGGTCGTCCACGACGGCGATTCTGATGCGCTGTTCCCGCTCGCTCATTCCTGCTCCTTGGTTCGATTGATTCATTGCCGCACCTGCTGCATGTGCCGTGTTCATTGCGCCGATTGCACGCCCGTATCGCCGTCCGCTGTGGTGGTCGTAGCGCTGTCCGCATCCTCCGCCGCTCCTGAAATCGGCATGTGCATGCGCACCTCCGTGCCCCAGCCGGGCCTCGACACAATCTCCACTGTACCGCCGCGGCGCTTGATACGTCCGATGATGGACTCGCGGATGCCCAGGCGATTCGCTGGAATGGCGTCGACGTCGAAGCCGTCGCCATGGTCGCGTACGAACACCTCCACCAGCTTGTCGCCGGCCTCGCAGTAGACGGACACCGGTTCGCCGCCATGCGTCACGGCGTTGACGAGTGCCTGCTGCGTGGCATCCAACAACGCGTCGGTCTGCGCGCTCGGCCGCGCGTCACCCACCGTCACCACCTCGATCGGCTTGCCATGCGTGTCCTCCACATGCGCTGCGATCTGCTTCAAACCGGCGTTGACGGAACGATCCGACGTGGTGCGCTCCTGATATAGCCATTCACGCAACTCGCGTTCCTGCTGCCTCGCCAGTGAAAACACGGTCTGCTGGTCATCGGCATGCAACTGGATCAGCGCCAGCGTCTGCAGCACGCCGTCGTGCAGGTGGGCGGTCATGTCGGCGCGCTCCTCCTCGCGCTCCTTCAGCGCGCGCTCCGTGCCCAAATCCCGGATCATCGCCACGATCCATGGCACGATCGCCAGCAGCACGCCGACAAGCATCGCCAGGCCGGCGACCAGCATGGTGAGCGTGGCATGCCGTGCGGACGGCATCGTGCGGACATGCGTGGCGATGTACAGCGCATATGCGGCGAAAATGATCGCAATGCCGGCGAGCATCGTCCACAACTGGCCTTCCTTCGCGTTGAAACGAAGCCAGGACACGCCGATGCCGACCACGCCGAGCAGTACCGGCAGAATCAGCATGCCTTCGAGACCGGTCGCCGTCATCACCGCGCACAGACCCAACGCGGCGAGTCCCGCCATGGCCAACAGTGCGGGTTTCGGCGCCTGCCGGAGCATCTGTTCCAGGCTTTCGGACGATTGCCGTCCGTCTTCCGATGGCGTTTCGTTTGCCATCGCGCCGGTTTTTGCCGATTGCGTGCCGACGTTTTGCGTGCCTGCCCCATTGCCCATGAAGCCGTGTGCGACGGATTCGCCATACGGCGCATTGCCGCGTGACAACGGCGCGTTGCCTACGGGCTGGCTGCCTGCGATGGCGTATGCCTGCTGTACCGGATCACCTGTGGGAATGGTGATCCACAGGAAGATGTAGGCGATGAGTCCGGAGCCGAAGAAGAAGGAGGTGATGATGAAGATGAAGCGGACCAGATGGACGGACACGCCCAGATGCATGCTGACGGCTTTGGCCACGCCCGCAACCGCACGTCCGTACGTTGGCCGCAGCAACGGCAGTCTGGCCGGTCGTGATGGTGCGGGACGGCCTTCGCGCAGGGCCTGCACGTAGCACCAGCGCATGTAGACCGCGCTGGCCTGGTCGTACTGTTCCTGCGTGTATCGCGGTTTGGCTAAGGACTTCATGCTTCCATTGTGCCCTGTCGGGGATGCCGATTCAGGGCTTTCAGCTGGTGTTCAGGGCAGATTCAGGGTGTTCCCCGATACGTATGACGGCTGCGGATTGCTGTAATGGAGATATGAGCAACGCAAACAACAATCCGCAAGGCGGCAGTGCCGCTGGTTCTGCCGAACCGCAATCGCAGCCACGGCCGCCGATGTATCAGCCGCAGCCGAATCGCGGCAATCGATTCTTCGCATGGATCCGCTCCAGCCGGATCACGCGCGGCCGCAACCGGTGGATCGCAGGCGTGTGCGACGGCGTGGCGCGCCGCTTGGGATGGAACGCCACCCTGGTCCGCGCGCTGGTGATTCTCACCTCGCTACTGTTCGGCGCCGGAGCGGCGTTCTACGCATTGGCCTGGTTCCTGCTACCGGACGAGACGGATGGTCGGATCCTGTGCGAGGAGCTGGTCAACGGCCATTGGGATTGGAACTGCGCGGGCGCGCTGGTATGCGCCGCGGTGGCGCTGTGCCTGCCCGGCGCCGGATGGCTGGCGTTCGGCGTGGCCGTGCTGGTGTTCTGGCTGCTGGTGAACCGCCAGTCGTATGCGGCGAGCTGGCAGCCGCCGCAGCAGGGCGGATCGTGGCCTGGGCAGCCTGCTCAGCCCGTTCAGCCGGGACAGCCGGTGCGGCCTGCGCAATCGCAATATATGCCGCAGCCGATGTCCACGAACACGGCCACCACTGCAAACATGCCCGGCACGCCAGGCCAGCCGATGCCGCAGCCGACGTGTCCCGCGCCTTCCGGCTACCAGCAGTACGCGCGTCCCGTCCAATCGCCATACCAGACGTTTCAGCAGCCGGTGAACCCGCCTGCAGCGTTTGCCACGGCCAATGTGCCGCCGACCTTCACCGCTCCGCCGACGGTGGCGGCGCCGCAGTCGAAACGCGCCCGCCGCAAGCCAGCCGGACCGCTGCTGGTACTGGTGACGCTTGGCTTGGCATTGCTGGCGATCGCCGGATCTGGCTGGTACGCCATTACGATGCCGGTTGATTGGGATTACGCCTTGCGCGTGCTGCGTCTCGCCACACTGTGCTGCGGCGGCATCTGCCTGGGAATCGGCGTGGTGATCGTCGTGCTTGGTTGCATGGGCCGTCGCACCGGCGGCCTGCATCCGCTGGCATGGTGCGCGGCGTTCATGGCCGTGGTGATGACGTTCTGCACGAGTGCGGTGGCATGGGAAAGCCGCGATTGGATGATGTCGAATGACTACCACCGCACGACGGTCTCCGGCATCGTGACATGGAGCGACACCAGCGACGCCCAGATGAAACGATACGAACAGGGACTGGTGGTGGTCGGCAAGAACTACGCCAACGATGTGCTCGACATCGATTTGAGCGGATATCCGGCAGCGCATGGCAAGCACAAGGTCAAGCTCAACGACGGCACGTACGGCGAAAGCTCATGTCCGACAGGGAAGCTGAATCTGGTGGTGGTGAACGCCCAGGTGGTGGTCACGCTGCCGGACGGATGCCAGTGGTCGGTCAGCGATCCGGACGACGGCTACACCAACGTCACGGATTACATAGGAGGGCCGGACGGGATTACGTTCTTCAACGGCACGGGCTTCATGGGCCTGTCCCTCGATGAGAACGATGATTCGGGACTCGGCCATCATGGCGTGAACAAGGGCGTTCCGGCGCTCAACGGCACCACCGATTTCGACGATTCCGGCGATGATGATGCGGGCGATGCCGGTTCGGATACGGAGAACGATTCGCAGGATTCGGTATACGCCGGCACGGATCTCGACAAGGCATTCAAAACGATCTACGAGAACAAGTGGTATTGGCCGTCGATCGATTCGGACAAGGCTCCGGAGGAACCGGATCTGTATGTCAACGTCGATGGGACGGTCGGCGGCAGTGTCACCATGCAGTACACGTCCGACAGCAAGCTGCCAGTGGGAACGACGGGCGGCCAATCGCATGGCAGCGTCGATGGAAAGAACGTCGGGAAAAGCGCCAGCGGAAAGGAAACGAAATGAGTGACGAGAAAACCCGTGAAGTGCCGTTGACCGACGTCATGGGAATCGCGGAGGTCTCGGACGAGCCCACGGAAACCCTGCCGGCCGTCGACGATCCGGGCGAGGCGAAGACCGAATCGTTCCAGAAGCCGTTCGACGGCGGTCCGGAAGCGCAGAGGAAGTTCGAATCGCAGGACGAGGCCGAATCGCAGGACGAGGCCGAATCGCTGGAAACCTCCGGACAAGACATGCGCGGAAGCTTTGCGGGCCGTTCGGCACGTCCGACCGGTTCCGTCAAATCGGCTGATCCAGCCAAATCAGCCGAGCCGGTCGACCCCTCCAAGCAAGTGCGCATCGGCAAAACGGACGGCGAGCTGGTAATCCGCCCGTCCGGACCAAGCACCGGAACTATCGTGCTGGGCGTGTTCTTCTGCCTGATCGGCCTGATGTCCATGCTGTGCCTGCTGCCCATCGGCGCATGGCGGTGGATGCCGAATCCCTCGACGCTGTTCTTCTACGTGGTCGGCGGTCTCGGCGCGCTGCTGCTCATCATTTCCGTGGTCTGGGCCGTCGTCGCCGCGGTGCGTCTGCGCCGACGGGAACGCCAGTCAGCAGAACAGTCCCCAGAAAGCCAGCAGCGCCAACGATAGCGCCGCCGACACCACCACACACGTGGCCACGATGACATGGCCGGATCCGATGCATGCTTTTCCATCTTTTCCTATATCGCATCGGCTTCCGGCTGCGGCATCGTGGCCATTATTCATATCCGCATCGTCATCTATGCTTGCAATCGCGCGATTCCTAGCATGACGACGGCACGCGTCCACGATGATTTCCGCCAACAGCCAGGCGAACGCGACAAGGCTCAGCCATGTGAGCATGACGATGGCATGCCAGTTCTTGGCAAGCACCGCCGAATTGTCGGTCAACGAGATCGCATCAATGATGACGGTGACCAGATACGCCAGGAACACGCCGGTCGTGCCGACGGCAAGGAGGGTGTTGAGCGCCAGTGCGACGCGCATGCCGACCGGGAATCGATGGTCGGTTATTGCGATTGGACGTGCTGCATTCGGTTGTGTGGACGGACCTGTCGGTGTGGTCGCATCCGTTGAAAACATTGAAGTCGAATCCGTTGGCTCCGCCGGTTCCGTCGAAGCCGAATCGTGCGATATCCGCCGTGACGCACGGCGCTCGCGCACCCAGCCGGCGATGAGCAGAATTGGCGCGCCGCACATCGCCAGCAGCGCGCAGAGCGGGCAAACCGCGATTGCGCCGACAATCACACCCATCGACTTCACCAGCGCGGGCGGGGTCTTCAGCGGTGCCGTGACCGTCTGATTCGGCTGCGTTCCGGCGATCATCGGCGTTGCCCAGCCGTTCGCACCCGTGCCGCTCGTCACCGCGTTGATCCAATCCTCCAGATCGTGCGTGTAATGCGGTTCCAACGGCAGTCCCGGAACCGTCTGATTCGAACCGGTTCGAAGCTGATGGTTCGCGTCATAATACCGCAGCGTCACATTCGTATTGCCAGCCTGGTTTGCGGCTTTGATCAGCAGCCGCGCGCCCTGTTCGACCGGCATGGCTGTGTCCTTGACGCCATAGTTGATGAGTAGCGGCATGGTGAGCGATCTGCGGTATTTGGCCGCGTCGAAATCCGCATAGGCGAGTCCCATGCGTTGTGTGCCAAGGCTGGTGATGCGCGGAATAAGCTGCTTGACGGCATCGGGTGCGCCCGCGGCGGTCAGATAATTGGTGGCTGCGAGCGTCATCTGCTGACGGCCCGAAACGACCGGGGGAGAGGTGAGGATGGCGAAGGCAAGATCCGGATGCTGTTGCGTCAGCACGGTGGCGATCCATGTGCCTTCCGATTCGGCGTAGATGCCGGTTTCCGATCTGCTCACGCCCGGCCATTTTCTCAGGATTTCCAGCGATTTCGCATAGTCGTGCGCGCTGGACACGTAGTCGCGGTGCAGCATGGTGTAGTTGTCGAGCCGCTTGTCCGGCACGAGAGTGGTGATGCCGGCCGACGCCATCGCGTTCGCCACGTCGACGAACGCCTCCGACGATTTGCCGGTGCCCGAACCGTGCAGGAACAGGCATGCGGGACGATCTGCCGGCGCGTCGAGCGGCTCGCGAACGATGGCATTCACGGTTTTGCCGCCGTCCAACGCGACCGTGATATGCGTTTCCTTGGTGCGGTACGCGCCCTCCTGCGGGGTTTTGAACACGGCACCTGTGGCCGGGTCAACGGCTTGGATAGCGGTATTGGTCGTGGTGAGCGTGATATGGTCCGTGAACGGCTCGACCTGCCATTTCGGCGCCATCGCATTGCCGAGCGCGCATAGGACCATGGTCAGAAGAAGCGCCAGCGCGGTAGTCGCCGCGCAGGTGACGAGAATTCGTTTCACAATGCTTCGCACGGTACGCCACTCTAGTCGTATTCGGCGTGCGTGGCGCGGAAAACACGGAATCATGGGGAATCCGCGTATAATCGCGATTTCGTAATCGCCAACCGACGTTTCGTGCTGCAAATCAACACGAAACCAGGGGAAAATCGCAATAACCCCTTCCACAATCCACCTGTGGATATGTGGAAATCCTTTGATGCGGGCAGACGTCGGTTCCATCGCATCCCCTCCGCCAAACCGACGCTGAGCGTCCTCCAGCCGTCGGTTTCGCCGCACCTTTTCCGCCAAACCGACGCTTAGGCCCTCCTCAGCGTCGGTTTCGCGGATTGGGGGCGATGGAATCGACGCTGAGATGGGATTTGGGGGAGAAGGATGGGAAGGTTGGGATGGGGCTAGGCGCGGGCTTCGTAGCGACGGGTGTAGAGCACCAGCAGGATGACGGCGAGCAGGCTGATCGGCGCGCCTGCGATGCCGGTGAAATGGTAATTCATCGCCGTCGCGGTCAGTGCCGCTCCGCCGACGATGGAACCGATCGCATTGCCGAAATTGAAGGCGATTTGTACGGCGGCACCGGCAATCAGCTCGCCGCCGCCTTCGCCCGCCTGCACCATCAGCAGTTGCTGTGGCGATGAATTGAAGAACAGCGCGAAACCGATGATGAACGTCAGCAACGCGGTGGTCGCATGATTGCCGGGCAACAGGAAGACCAGCAACAGTCCGCACAAGGCGATGCCGTGCGATAGCGCCGCGGTCGCGCCCGCCTTCCACAGGTCGGTCAGCCTGCCGCCCACGATGCCGCCGACCACCATGCCGAGGCCGGCGAGCACCATCAGCATCGGCACCATCGTCGCCGACCATCCGCCGGTTTTCTGCAACCACGGCGACACGTAGCTCCACCAGCAGAAGATGCCCGAATTGCCGAAGAACACGGCCAGCAGAATCAGCCACGGGCCGGGATGGGTGAGGAAGCGGAACTGCCCCTTGATGCCGGCGTCCTTGATCGGATCGATGGACGGCACCCACGAAATCACCACGACGATCGTCATAAGCGCCCAGGCGGCCAGAATCGCAAACGCCAGCCGCCAGGACATCGCCTCGGCGAGCAACGTTCCCGCGGGCACGCCCAGCATGTTGGCCACCGTCTGGCCCATCACCATCATGGACACGGATTGCGCCTCCTTGCCCTTGTCGGCAAGCGTTTTGGCGATCGGCGTGGCCGTGCCGAAGAACGCGCCATGCGGCAGGCCGGAAATGAAACGCGCCACCAGCAGCATCGGCGAGCAGAAGGAGACGGCGCTGAGCGTGTTGCCGACCAACGCGATGGCCATGAACAGGATGATGAGATGCTTCGGCGGCACCTTGCGGCCGAACACCAGGATCAGTGTGCCGATACACACGCCGATGGCGTATGCGGAGATGTAATGGCCGGCCGCGGGAATGCTGACATGCATGGCGGTGGCCGTCTGGGGCAGGATGCCCATCATCACGAATTCGGCGGCGCCGAGGATGAGGGCGCCGGAGGCCAGCGCCAGAATGCTTCTCTTCATGGGGATTCCTTATTTTGGATTGTCCGCCGAACCAGCACTTGGATGGTGCCAAGCGTCGGTTCGATATTGCGATTCCCGCGAAACCGACGGTGAGACGGTGCCAAGCGTCGGTTTGATGGAAAGGCAAAGAAAAAGGCGGAACCGAAGTTCCGCCTTAGTTGTCGGGCTGGCGGGATTTGAACCCGCGGCCTCTTCGTCCCGAACGAAGCGCGCTACCAAGCTGCGCTACAGCCCGTTTGGCAACAGTTGGTTATGTTACACGATTGCGCGGTGCTTGCAAATACGGCGTGTCGCGTGTTGTGTAGTGGCTTCTCGGTACACTGTTGGCTTATGACTGAGACCAATGAATCCCAAGAAAACCAGAATGAGGACGAGGCTGCGGTCCCCACTATGACCACGGTGGAACGCGCCGAAATGCTGCTGCAGCAGGATGCTGCGATTCGCGCCAAGATCAACGACGGCGCCACTTTGGACGAGGCCGTGGACCCGTCCAACAAGGAATTCGGCCCGCTGGCCCACCCGGAGCAGGTGCAGATGCGTGTGGCCAAGCGCGCCATGATGCTCAAGGAAGGCATCCAGCCGTACCCGGTGACCCTCGACGTCACCGCCACCATCGAAGAGGTCCGCGCCAAGTACGACGGCAAGCTCGAAGCGGGCGACGAGACCGAGGACGTGGTCGGCATCGCCGGCCGTGTGCTGTTCCTGCGCAACGCGGGCGGCCTGTGCTTCGTGCAGCTGTCCGCCGGCGATGGCACCAAGATCCAGGGCATGATCTCCAAGAAGGAGATTGGCGCCGACTCTCTGAAGCAGTTCAAGCAGCTGGTCGACTTGGGCGACCACCTGTTCATCAAGGGCCGAGTGATCGCCTCCAAAACCGGCGAACTGTCCGTGTTCGCCACCGAATGGGCAATCGCCGCCAAGGCGCTGCAGCCGCTGCCGGCGCTGCACAAGGACCTGAACGAGGACACTCGCACCCGCAAGCCGTACATCGGCATGATCGCGGACGAGAAGATCCGCAACATGGTGCGCAACCGTTCCAAGGCCGTCGCCTCCCTGCGCAAGACCTTCGCCGACCATGACTTCCTCGAGGTCGAGACCCCGATGCTGCAGACCGTGCACGGCGGCGCCGCGGCCCGTCCGTTCACCACGCATATGAACGCCTTCGACTTGGACCTCTACCTGCGCATCGCGCCGGAACTGTTCCTGAAGCGTTGCCTCGTCGGTGGCATCGACCGCGTGTTCGAAATCAACCGCGACTTCCGCAACGAGGGCGTCGACGCCACCCACGCCCCGGAATTCACCATGGTCGAGGCATACCAGGCCTACGGCGACTATGACACCATCGGCGCGCTCGTCAAGCAGCTCGTGCAGGACACTGCCATGGACGTGTTCGGCAGCCACAAGGTGACGCTGCTGGACGGCACCGAATACGATTTCGGCGGCGAATGGAAGACCATCAGCATGTACGACTCCCTTTCCAAGGCCCTGGGCGAGGAAATCGTGCCGAACGGCGGTCCGGACAACCCCGGCACCTCCGTGGAGCACTTGGGCGAGATCGCCGACAAGCTCGGCGTGGAACGCGACGACGTGGAGAACCACGGCAAGCTCGTCGAACACCTGTGGGAGCACTTCTACGAGGACAAGCTGTACGAGCCGACCTTCGTGCGCGACTTCCCGGTCGAGACCTCCCCGCTGGTCAAGGGCCACCGTTCCAAGGCCGGCGTGGTCGAGAAGTGGGATCTGTACGTGCGCGGCTTCGAACTGGCCACCGGCTACTCCGAGCTCAACGACCCGGTCGTGCAGCGCGAACGCTTCGTGGCCCAGGCCAAGGACGCGCTCGCCGGTGACGAGGAGGCCTGCGATATCGATGAGGACTTCCTGGAGGCCCTCGGCGTGGGCATGCCTCCGGCAGGCGGTATGGGCATGGGCATCGACCGACTGCTCATCGCACTGACCGGCGCCACCATCCGCGAGACCATCACCTTCCCGCTTGTCAAACCGCTGAATTGAGCAAAGCTCAATTCATATCGGTTTGACGCGAGCCGCGGCATCCCGCTTGGCAGGATGCCGCCCGAGGAGAAGAACAGTCCTGTGGACTGTTCTCCGACGAAGGTATCCGCTTGCCGCCGGAGCCATCCTTAAAAAATAAAAGAGCAATTACTAAAGGGCGTTCCCAATACGGGAGCGCCCTTTTGCATACCCTCGCACACTCTCGCACACCCAACATCTAACATGAGATTCATGGAAATATCGGCTTGGATTCGCGGCGCTCGCCTGAAAACCCTGCCGCTGGCGATCGCCCCAGTGGTTATCGGGGCCGCGCTGTCGTGGCGGGGCGTGTTTCTTTACTCGCAGGGTGGCGATATATGGCATGAGCCGTGTCCGTTCTTCGGCGGGCAGCATGACTTGAGCGAATTGAAATTCGGCTCGCTGGTCGGCGAATGCCAGCGTTCCGCAGGCTGGTTCATCTTGGTGGCGGTGCTGTGCGGTTGCGTGGCGTTGTTCCTGCAGGTCGCCGCGAATTTCGCGAACGACTATTCCGACGGCATACGTGGCACCGACGAGGGGCGTGCCGTCGATTCCGCACGGTCATTTGCAAAAACACCATCCGCGGAATCGACTTCGACTCCGGAAATGCTTCCGGCATCGCAGCCCCAGCATGGCCCGGCCCGCCTCGTCGCATCCGGCGTGAATCCGAAGAAAGTACTGGCCGCGGCCGGAATCAACGCGCTGATCGCCTGCCTGTGCGGTCTGGCCGTTATTGCGTTGACCGGTTATTGGTGGTTCATCCTGGTCGGCGTCGCCTGCCTTGTGGCCGGGTGGTGTTACGTCGGCGGCAAACACCCCTATGGCTACCACTACTTGGGCGAGATATTCGTCTTCGTCTTCTTCGGCCTGGTCGCCACCTGCGGCACGATGTTCGCCCTGACCGGCACAGTCTCCCTAAGCGGAGTTCTCGGTGGCGCGAACGTCGGTTTTATCGCCGTCGCGGTCCTGTGCGTCAACAACTTGCGTGACATCGAATCCGACCGCGAACACGGCAAACACACGTGGATGACCGCCTTGGGCCGGCGCAACGGTACCGTATTCACAATCGTGCTGCTGGCCGCTGCCATACTGCTGGCTGTCGCGTATGCCAAGCTGCAATCGGCGTGCACGATCCCGACAATCATCATGCTGGCGATCACCTGCGCGATATGCGCTGCTGTAGCCGTCGCAATCGCAAGAAAACACTACGGCAAAGCACTGCCGCTCTGCACATTCGCCTCGCTGGCGCTCGCCGCCGCATTTGTCGCGACGGTGGCATTCGCTTGAGCCCGACTGCAAACGTCCGTGCAACGGAATGAAAATTGTTTCATGACCGTAACCGAATAATCGTCATCATCGGTTGTGTTGGCCGCACAAGGCGGTAGACTGGCAACTATGACTTACAAACTAGTACTGCTCCGTCATGGACAGAGCGCATGGAATAAAACCAATCAGTTCACCGGCTGGGTCGATGTCCCGCTGACCGAGCAGGGTGTCGAGGAAGCCAAGAACGGTGGCCGCCTGCTCAAGGAGAAGAACGTCCTTCCGGATATCGTCTTCACTTCGATGCTGCGTCGCGCCATCAACACCGCCAACTACGCGCTGGACGAGGCCGATCGCCTGTGGATCCCCGTCAAGCGCAGCTGGCGTCTCAACGAGCGTCACTACGGCGCTCTGCAGGGCAAGAACAAGACCGCCATCCGCGAAGAGTATGGCGACGAGAAGTTCATGCTGTGGCGTCGTTCCTACGCCACCCCGCCGCCGGACATCAATCCGGACGACGAGTACGCGCAGAACCATGATCCGCGCTACACCGGCGATCCGGTTCCGGAAGCCGAATGCCTGGCCGATGTGGTCAAGCGCGTTGAGCCGTACTTCAAGTCCGACATCGAGCCGGAGCTGAAGGCCGGCAAGACCGTTCTGATCGCCGCCCACGGCAACAGCCTGCGCGCCATCGTGAAGATGCTTGACAACCTCTCCGAAGAGGAGATCGCCAAGGTCAACATCCCGACCGCAATGCCGCTGCTGTACGAGCTGGACGAGAACTTCAAACCGATCAAGCCGCGTGGCGAGTACCTGGATCCGGAAGCCGCAGCTGCCGGTGCCGCCGCTGTCGCCGCCCAGGGCCAGAAGTGAGTTCGCTGCGATTGATACGCGGGCTATCGCGTTCAGTCGCATGAAACGCATATGAAAAGGTAGGAATCCACAGTACGTGGGTTCCCACCTTTTTACGTCCGGCGCCTTTGTCGGAATGCCGCGCTCGTCTGACGTTCGCCTGCCGTGCCGTCCGTCGTGCACAATTCGAAATATCGAAATGCGCGCGACGGACGGACGCTATCGCAATCGGCTCAGATCACGCCGTATTCTTTGAGCAGCTTCGGCACATCCGTGGAATCCAGCTTCTTCAGGACCTGCTTCAGCAGTGTCTTCTCGACGATATTGAGGTTCATGTCGGTGATCGGCTTGCCGTCGCGCAGCATCACCGTGGCGTTGAGCAGGTCGCGTATGTCGTAGACCGAGCCCCACACCTCGGGTACGCCGCGATCCACATCGCACAGTGTGTATACGGCCTCCATGCCGGTGCGCATCGAATATTCGGTGGTGAAGATCGTGTCGCGCGGGGTTTCCGCGAATTGGCCGAGGAACGCGAAGTTCACCGCGCCGTCCGGCACCACGTCGGGCCGGTCGCCGGCGGATCGTGGCATGAAGAACGCGTCGATGTACGGCATCATCACTGGTATGGTGTTGGCGTGGTTGCTGGCCAGATCCTCGATCTTGTCGGTCGGCACGCCCATATGGTAGAGCCATTCGGCGCAAATCTCCTCGCCGGTGCATTCCCGCATCGGCTTCTTCACGTAATTGCCGGGCTTGTCCGGGAACAGGCCGTACACCCATACGCACAGCTGGTCCTTCGGCTGGTCCCGGAACTGCTGCTGGCGGTTGAGCGTCCAACTCATCAGCCAATTGGAATCCTCCACGGTGACGATGCCTCCCGTCACCACATGACCGGTGAACGGATCGCGCTTGCAGATCTTCTGGATGTACGGCGGAATCTCCATGTCAAGCGTGGTGACGGTGGCGCTCATCCACTTCGAATGCTCCGGATCGGAGCAGAACACGTCCGGGTGTCCGAAGCTTGGATCCTGTGCTGCGATGCGACGCCACATGTCCCATCCACCGCCGGGCTTGATGTCCGGCGTCCAAGCCGCGGCCGTGGTCTGCGAACCCATGGAGGAGTTCTCCACGCAGCCGCCGTTGGTGATGAACACCAGGTCATTATCGGTCAGGTCGATGCTGCGGGACGTGCCGTCGGCTTCGGTCAGGTCGATGCGCGTGGCCGCCTTCTTGGTCGGCGAGCTGTAGGGATTGCGTGGATAGGCACCGTATTCGGCCTGCTTCCTGAGAATCGTATCCTGACCGGTTTCAGTGCGTTGACGCACGGGACCCATGCCTCCGCCGATGGCGAATGCGATGTTCTCCACCTTCACGTTGTAGTGGAACTGCACGCCGAAGCTTTCCAGATACTTGATCATCGGTAGGATCATCGACTCGTACTGGTTGTAGCGGGTGAAACGCAGCGCGCTGAAATCGGGCAGGCCGCCGATGTGGTGGATGTAACGGCGGATGTACAGCTTCATTTCCAATGCGCTATGCCAGTTCTCGAAGGCGAACATGGTGCGCCAGTACATCCAGAAGTTCGAATTGAACACCTCGTCGTCGAAGAAGTCGGAAATCTTCTTGCCGTACAGCTCCTCGTCCGGCGTGAAGAACAGCTTCATGATCTCCATCGCGGCCTTGTCGGAAAGCGCAAACTTGCCGTTCGTGCCGCCGTCGGCGCCGCGGGCCTTGGTGGAGCGGCACAGCGAGAAGTTCGGATCCTCCTTGTTGAGCCAGTAGTACTCATCCAATACGGAAACGCCCTCGGTCTCGATGGAGGGGATGGAACGGAACAGATCCCACATCACTTCGAAATGGTTGTCCATCTCACGTCCGCCGCGCATCACATAGCCCAGTCCCGGGATGTTCGCGCCATCGCAGGCGCCGCCGGGGATCGCGTCCTTCTCGAACACATGGATGTGGCTGCCGGGCATCTGCGCGTCGCGTACCAGATAGCAGGCCGCGCTCAGGGCGGCAAGTCCGGTGCCGATGATGTAGGCGTTCTTGTCGTCGATTCCCTCGGGCTTCTTCGGCCGGGCGACCGCTTCGTAATTGCCGTTGGAATAGTACATGACTTCCTCCTTTGGACGTCGCTGGGCACTATTGTGCCGCGTCGTTGGGCGCAAGTATACGGGCATGAACTGGACGCGATGTCTAATTTTGTGGATGTCGGAGGAATTTCGCTTATAGGTGGCGGATTTCGCTTGTGTGCGAAAGTGATTTTGCCTATATGTGGCAGATTTTCTTTGCAAAAGGTTGTTCGGGGGTGAGAAATTTACCCCCTTGGGATGTTTTGTCCGAAGCTATCTGCCACATATAAGCGAAATGGGTGGCTTCCAAACGGAAACCACCCATCTCGTCAAGGAAAATGCAAGAAAAGGAGAGGCTCAATCAGTCGATGTCGGTGCCTTCGTCGCGGGTCGGCTCCTTGGACGGGTCGAAGCCGGAGACGATGAACACGACGCGACGGGCCGCGGAAACGGCGTGGTCGCCAAGACGCTCCATGAAACGGCCGATCAGCACCACGTCGATAAGCTGCTGGTTGGTGCCCGACCAGGTTTCGGACTGCGCCAGTTCGAAGGTCTTCTTGTGCAGGGCGTCGAGCTTGTCGTCGTTGAGGATGATCTCCTCGGCCGTCTTGGTGTCGCGGTCGGAGAGCATGGAAGTCATCTGGTCGGCCACATTATCCAGGAACGCCTGCATTTCCGCGAACAGCGGCTGTGCCTCGGCCGGCAGTGGGGAGGCCGGATAGGTGCGGCGGGCCGCTTCGGCGATATGGCGGGCCAGATCGCCCATGCGCTCGAAGGTGGCGGCCAGACGCAGCGTGGAAACGACCACGCGCAGGTCGGTGGCCACCGGGCTCTGCTTGGCCAGCAGCTTCACGCACTGGTCGATGACGCTGGATTCGAGGGCGTCGATTTCGATGTCTCCGTCGATGACCGCCTGGGCCGCTTCGAGATTCTGGTTGATCAACGCGTCGCCGGCGCCGTTGATCGCCTTGCGGACGTCCTGCACCATGCGGTCGAGGTCATCGGCGACAGCCTTGAGCTCTTCGTTGAAAATAACGCGCATATGCTTGCCTTTCAAATGCTTCACGTATGTTGGTATCAGGTTCGGATATAGCCTTTTCCAAGTGTATTAGGTAAACGGCGGCTCCGCATGCGTCGAACGTGTTGTTCCGTCAAAGTTCACCCGTGCGTTCACCCTGCGTTCACGAACGCGCGGAGCCGTCCACGGGCATGTCCGGATTATGCGAGAATGAAGGCATGTTTGAATCCCTGAAGGCGTGGTGGGGCGATCTGACGCATCGCCGTGACGATGGCCGTGATGCTGGTGACGATACGTTGGATGATGCGACGAACGCGTTGCTGTCCATTCTTCCGTTGGTCTCCATCGTGGTCGACGAGCATGACGAGGTGGTGCGCGCGCATCCCGACGCCTATGCCCTTGGCGTGGTGCGGGACGACGCCATTGCGGACGACACCGTGGCAAGGGCGGTGCACGAGGTGCGTTCCTACGGTGGCAAAAGGCAGTTCGATCTGACGACCACCACATTGCATTCGCCGAAGAAGGCGCCCAAGGCCGGCCGACCATCCGTTCGCGAGATGGCCAGACAGTCGCTGATGGGGCAATCGCAGGACAAACCCTCCACGTCGGTGTCCCGCCCGAACTGGTTGAAGGTGATCGTAGGCAGACTCAACGAACGGTTCGTGGTGGTGCTCGTCTCCGATGTGAGCGATACGGTCCGGTTCTCCCAGATGCGTGACTCCTTCATCGTCAACGTTTCCGAGCAGCTGCTCAAGCCGACGCAATCGTTGGAGGAGCTTGCGGACGCTTTGGAGAACGACAGCGCCGACAGGGAGGTCGTCAAGGAAAGCGCGGCCAAATTACGCCGATCCTGCGCCCACATGAAGCATATGGTGTCCGATCTGCTGCTGCTCATCAAAGCGCAGGAACCGATTCTGCCGACGTCCGACAATCGCATCAACGTCATGGAACAGGTGCAGGCCGTCGCCGACGCGCATCGACAGGCCGCGCGGCAGCGGGGAATCGACATCGAGGTCAATGGCGACGGATCGCTGGAGGTCAATGGTGACGACGAGCAGATCCAAACCGCGATCGCGAAGCTGCTCGAGAATGCCATCTCCTACTCTCCGGATGGCAAGGGAGCGACCGTGTCCGTCAAGCCGGACGAGGATAGTTCGCAGGTGCTGATCAGTGTGATCGACCGCGGTTGCGGCATCGAAAGGAAGGAACAGAGCCGTATTTTCGAGCGGTTCTATCGTGGCGGCAATCAGAACGAGCGTTCCGTCGACGGCGTCGGATTGGGGCTTGCCATCGTCAAGCATGTGGCGTTGACCCATCATGGGTCGGCTTCCGTGTGGAGCGCTCCCGGACAGGGCAGCACGTTCACGTTGACGTTGCCTGCCGCCCGTGGTTAAAGGGTGATGGAAGGTCGAGGAAATGCGATTGTGCCGCTTGCCGTGGTGTTCGACAGGCGGCACAATCGGTTCTTTTTCGCGTTCGGCTGAACTTCCGGTCGGCCGAACAGAGGAATCATTCTCCGAGTCGGCGGTAGTCCCACCGGTCGAAATGCTCCCAGACCAGCATGAGTACGCCGACTACCGTGCCGGCGGCGCACATGGTCTGCGCGCGTTCCGCATTGATTCCGATGGCCAGCAGGATCATGCAGACCTCCAAGGCGATGGCCCACAAGGCGGTGCCGAATGTGAACACCTTCCGCAGATCGACGCGGACCGGTTTCGGGGATGGCTTGCGTACACTCGGGTCGATGATCGGAGCGAGTTTCAGTTTCATGGGAGTCTCACCTCGCGTTTCGGGTCACAGATGCTCGACCACGTAATCGACGCACTTCGTGAGCGCCTCGACATCGCTTGGCTCCACCGAAGGGAACACGCCGATGCGCAGCTGGTTGCGGCCGAGCTTGCGATAGCCGTTGGTATCTACGATGCCGTTCTCGCGCAGTGCCGCGACCACTTGGGATGCGTTGACGTTCTCGTCGAGGTCGATGGTGACCACGGCGTTGGAACGCGCGTTCTTGTCGGAGACGAAGGGCTGCGCGTAGTCGGATTTCTCCGCCCACTGATACAGCAGGGACGCGGAACGGGCGCAGCGCGCCGTGGCCCAGGCAAGTCCGCCGTTGTCGTTGAGCCAGCGCACTTGGCTCTCCAGCATGACCAGTGTGGCCACTGCCGGAGTGTTCAGTGTCTGGTCCTTCCGGGAGTTCTCGATGGCGGAGGTCAGGGAGAGGAACGGAGGGATCCAACGGCGTGCGCCCGGCAGTTTGACGCTTTTTGCGATGCCGTAGGCGCGGTCGATTGCGGCGGGGGAGAGCACGGCGATCCACAGGCCGCCGTCGGAGCCGAACGCCTTCTGCGGGGAGAAGTAGTAGGCGTCGGTCTGGCTGATGTCCACGTCAAGCGCGCCGGCGCCGCTGGTGGCGTCGATGAGGGTCAGTGCGCCCTGTTCCTTGGAACCTTCGATGCGCTTGACCGGGGCCGCCACGCCGGTGGAGGTCTCGTTGTGCGCCCAGCAGTAGGCGTCCACATATTCGGTGAGTTCCGGCAGACGATACGTGCCCGGCTCGCCTTCGAAGATCTCCGGATCCTCGAGGAAGGGCGCGGACTGCGCGGATTTGGCGAACTTCGCGCTGAAGGAGCCGTATGCGCCGAATGCGGCCTTGCGGGTGATGAGCGAGGCGCAGGCGATGTCCCAGAACGCGCTGGCGCCGCCGTTGCCGAGAACCACCTCATAGCCGTCGGGGATATGGAAGAAGTCCGACAGTCCCTCTCGGATGGAGCCGACCACCTGCTTGACCGGGGTCTGGCGGTGGGAGGTTCCCAGGAGATTGCGCGCGCCCGCGTCGAGCGCCTGGATCTGCTCCGGGCGGATCTTGCTCGGTCCCGAGCCGAAGCGTCCGTCCTCGGGAAGCAAATCGGAAGGAATGTTCATGGTGTTCGTCATGGTTCCATAGGGTAGTCAGATGGTCGGATTGCATGACGGCTCGTTCATTTTCCGGCCTTTCCGTCATGGAATGCGGGAAAATGCTGGGGATGCGATCTGGCGATACGGGGAGCAATGTGGGGAATATGGCTCGATGCTAATCCCTATGTCGGTGTAGCCTGTGGTATTGTGTGACGGTTCTGTAATTGCACGGCCATAAGTTGATGCGATTTCTTAATCCGCAAGGAGTGATTGATATATGAGACATGCGGCGCATAAGGCTGCCAAGGCTTCGAGCGCGCGTTTCAGCGTTTCCAAGGCGCTGTTCACGTCCAGCCGCGGTTCCCATACTGCCAAGGCGGTGCGCATGGCGCAGCTGGCGGATGGCGGCGCAGTGGTGGGTCTTGCTCCTGAAGTGGCGGAAAAGCTCAACGAAGTCGCTCCGATGAGCCGCCGTGCCATGCGTGAGGCCGCCAAAGCAGCTTCCCGCAAATCCACGCTGGTCACATCCGCGTCCCTAGCCGCTCTCGTCGGCACCGCGGCGACCGCTCTGGCATTCAGCCAGCAGAACGCCTCCCGTCTGGTGATTGCGGACGATGGCGTCGAGACCACGCAGATCAAACGAGTGTCGGATGGCGCGGCCTCCCGTTCCGAGGACCGTACCGCGCTCAAGGAATCCTCGACCAGCAACAACGGCGGATGGCAGCTGGGCGAGACTAGCGCCTCCATGGATGCCAACCTGTTGTCCAAGTCTCTCGCTGACAATCCGAACGTTGCCGTGCTAATGGATCAGGACAGCTCGGTTCTGCCCGCAGGTTTCAATCCGAACCATGCCACCGGCGAGGATGGCGGCAGCTATCCGTACGGCCAGTGCACTTGGTGGGCCTACACCCGTAGGCACCAGCTGGGATTGCCGGTCGGAAGCCATTTCGGCAATGCCCGCGATTGGGGCGCGTCCGCGAAGGCTTTGGGCTATTGGGTGGACGGCACCCCTCGCCATGTTGGCGACATCATCGTGTTCGCTCCGGGGCAGCAGGGCGCGGACGCCGATTACGGGCATGTGGCGATTGTCGAGAAGATCAATGCCGACGGATCCATCGAGATTTCGGAATCGAATGTGAAGGGTCTTGGCGTGATCTCCAACAGATCCTTCAGCGCGGACGACGCGTCGAAACTGACCTACATTCACTACTGAGCATCCACTACTGGATCGTCGGTCATATCAATGGTCCACCGTCTCTGTATGGGGGATGCGGTATCATCGACGGTGATGAAGAGCATTAAATTATTTCCTTTGATTACTGTGCTCGCCGCGACTTCTTTTGCTTTCGTCGGCGTGGCTCCTACCGCTATTGCCGCAAGTGACGCGACGCGGCAGGAAGCCGTCGTCGCAACCCGTTCCTTCCCGAAGACCAACGCCGTGAAGAAGAACATCCTCGCGGAATCCACATCCACCCAGGTCGAATCCGGCTCGGATTGGGGCGGAGTGGAAAGCCTGAACGTTCCGCAGACGAAGTCCCAGGCTGAGAAGGATCAGGAAGCGGCCGATAAGAAGGCCCAGGAAGAGGAGCAGGCTCGAGCTCAAGCGCAAGCCCAGTCCCAGGCCGCGAACCGTTCCGAAAGCCGTACCGCTTTGAACACGGGATCCGGCACCGCGTCCTCGACCACCAGCATCCCTGCTCCGCCGGCCACCGCCACGGGTCAGGCCCTTGCCCAGTACGCGCTTCAATTCCAGGGCTATCCGTATGTTGCAGGAGGCAATCAGCCGTCCGGCTGGGATTGCTCCGGTTTCGTGCAGTGGGTGTTCTCCCAGTTCGGTGTGAGCCTGCCCCATTATTCCGGCGCGCAGATGAGCGTCGGCTCTCCGGTGGGCAGCATCGCGGATGCCGCTCCTGGAGACATCATCGTCAATTCGCATCACGCCGCCATCTATATCGGCAACGGCATGGTCATCAACGCGTTGGATCCCGCGCAGGGAACCCAGGTCACTTCGTTGGCGGTGTTCACCAGCAGCTATGTGATTCGTCGCGTGCTGTGAATCGGCTTTGCGCTGAAGGCGTATCCCACATGGGATACGCCTTTTTCGTTTGGTTTTCTCCGCGTCGCTACGCGCGAACCGCATGTCGCGCGGTATTGTGGAACGTAGGTGCAACGCACAGTCGCGTTGCCGCGATGTGATTCAAGGAGGTCGCTCATGATTAATGACAAGGCAATCCTCGTTGGTGTTGATGGATCCCACGCCAGCTATAAAGCTACGTGGTGGGCAGCGAATTATGCGAAGCATGCCGGACTGACGCTGCAGATCGTCTGCGCGTACTCGTTGCCAAGCTATGCTGCGGTCTCGTTCGATGCCACATACACGGCCATGGGGGATGACAACGCGGCCCATAACGACGCCCAGGAGATTCTGTCGAAGGCCAAGGCCATTGCCGGCGAGCAGGGTGTCGAAGCATCGACGCTGATCGTCACGGGAGACCCGGCATCCGTGTTCGTCGAACTGTCCCGCAACTACAACCTCATCGTCATCGGCAACCGTGGCAAGGGCGGTCTGGCCGAGCGCCTGCTGGGCACCACCAGCTCCAGCCTGCCGGCTTATGCGTATTGCCCCATCGTCGTGGTGCCGTATACCGACGACGAAGGCAACCTGATGCATCTGAACAACACCATCACCAAAGTCGCCGTCGGCTCCGACGAATCCAAGTGGGGTCTGAAGGCTCTGGAGATCGCCGCCGCGTTCGCCGATTCCTGGGGCGCCGAGCTGGATGTCATCTCCGCGGTGCCCAACATGAAGGGTTCTGAGGATGAGGGCGTCATGGTCTCCTACAAGGAGGATCTCGACGTGCGCATCAAGCCGTTCGAGGAGGCCCATCCGAACCTCAAGATCAACAAGCAGATCGTGCCGGGGCCGGCTATCGGAGCGCTGACCAAGGCCAGCTTCGATCACGACGTGGTCGTGGTCGGCTCCCGTGGCCGTGGCGGCTTCACCGGCTTGCTACTCGGCTCCACCAGCCAGGGTCTGCTGCAGCACGCGGCCGGTCCGGTGTATGTGGTGCCTCGCAAGTATGTGGAGGCCGCGGAAAGCCGTCTCGACACCACGCCGAGCTCGCCTGCCGACATCAAGCCGAAGGCGATCGACGAGATCAAGGGCGTCGAGGAGGTGCCGGTCAAGAAGGCCGAGCCGGAAGTCGCCGAAGCCATCGAGACGAAGATCGATCCGGAACGTCAGTGACATCGCGG
This sequence comes from Bifidobacterium ruminantium DSM 6489, assembly GCF_000770925.1. Taxonomy (GTDB): domain Bacteria; phylum Actinomycetota; class Actinomycetes; order Actinomycetales; family Bifidobacteriaceae; genus Bifidobacterium; species Bifidobacterium ruminantium. The sequence goes on from NZ_JDTK01000002.1 coordinate 184,203, forward strand.
TAATCGCCTGATAATCACAGAAAAACGAAGGGCGGTTGCGAATCCCAGCTGGGAATCGCAACCGCCCCTTCGTATGCGTATGCGCGTTCGTGCGTGCGCACGTCACGAAACGTATGTCAGTGCTTGACGGTGACGTTCATACGGACCGGCGTCGGCTCAACGTACGTGTGCTTGACCGTGCAGCCCTTCTCGATATGGCGGCTGACGCGATCGGCGAGCTTCTCGGCGTCCTCGTCGCTCAGACCGGCGTCGGTGGCGTCGATGACCACCTGCTCGTCGAAACCGACATAGGCGTCGCTATCGGCATCGTAGGTGCCATCAACCACGATCTTGGCACCCTTGCCCTCGCCCAGCGTGTGCTCGACGGCGAACTGGCTGGACAGCGCGGCGCAACCGGCCAGCGCGACCTTCATCAGATCGCCCGGCGTGAACTGTCCGCGGCCTTTGCCGAACTTGATATGCGCGCCGTCATCGCTGAACGCGTCCCAGGAACCGTCTTTGTTGCGCTCTACCCACAGTCTCTTGCCCATGGAAACTCCTCTGTCCTATGGCGCGCCGTTCGCGCCGACCATGTTCCAATCTAGCGTATCGCCATGGAATCGGAAGAACGCGTTCCGCATTGCGTAAGTCTTCGGTCGATTCCATGGAAGCCATCGGCGGAACGGCTCCATGGCTGTGTATAAACTGAACGGTTATGGCTTTGACTTCCGAACAACTCGCAGACATCCGCACCCGCATCCCCGCACGTCCGGAAACCGACATTCCGATGCCCTACGAGGATCTGGTGCGCAAGATCCTCATGGAAGGCACGCTGAAATCCGACCGCACCGGCACCGGCACCATCTCCCTGTTCGGCCAGCAGATGCGCTTCGACCTCAAAGACAGCTTCCCGCTGCTCACCACGAAGACCGTGTTCTTCAAAGGGCTGGCCTATGAGCTGCTGTGGTTCCTCAAGGGCTCCACGAACGTGCGTTGGCTGCAGGAGCATAACGTGCACATCTGGGACGAATGGGCCGACGAGAACGGCGATTTGGGACCGGTGTATGGCGCGCAGTGGCGCAGCTGGCCCGCTCCGACGCCGGAGGATCCGAACCGCACCATCGACCAGATTTCGAATGTGCTCGACCTGATCAGGAACCATCCCGATTCCCGTCGCATGGTGGTCTCCGCATGGAACCCCGCGGAAGTGGAGAATATGGCCCTGCCGCCATGCCATGCGCTGTTCCAGTTCTACGTGGCCGACGGGCGCCTGAGCTGCCAGCTGTACCAGCGTTCCTGCGACATGTTCCTCGGAGTGCCGTTCAACATCGCATCCTATTCGCTGCTGACCCTCATGATGGCGCAGCAGACGGATCTCGAACCGGGCGAATTCGTCTGGACCGGCGGCGACTGCCACGTCTACGACAACCACATCGACCAGGTTCTGGAGCAGCTGGGACGCACGCCGTACCCGTATCCGAAGATTCGCATCAACAAGGCCGATTCGCTGTTCGACTACGATTACGACGATTTCGAAATCGTGGATTACCGGCATCATCCGACCATCAAGGCGCCGGTGGCGGTCTGAAACAATCACGCCGTTCGGCGAGTCTTCGCCAAACGTTAGACTACTGACTCTAGTTCGACTTCAAGGAGTGAGTGAAATGGAGCACGACAGTAGCCGTAGTGGCTATCACGAACCCGAGCCCGGACTTGCCGGGCGTGAAGAAGAAGAGGATTGGGGTGACGATTTCCCCAAGACCTTTTCGGTGAATCTGATCTGGGCGCAGGCCTGTGACAAGGAAGGTCACGACGGCGCCATCGGATTCGAAGGCGGCATGCCATGGCATCTGCCTGAGGATATGAGGCGTTTCACGGAACTGACCGTCTCTCATCCGGTCATCATGGGTCGCAGGACGTGGGAGTCGCTGAGTCCGAAATTCCGCCCGCTGCCGAATCGCGACAACATCGTGATCTCACATGATCCGTCCTATTGTGCGCCGGGAGCCACCGTGGTGGATTCCCTGGAGGACGCGCTGGACCTAGCCCGTCAGGAGGCCATTCCGGACGACGGTCTCGACCGCAGTGAAATCTGGATCATCGGCGGATCGCAGATATTCCGGGAGGCCATGCCATTCGCGGACAAGGCGTACGTGACGCAGATCAGCATGCACGTGGACGCCGACACCTACGCGCCGGACATCCACGCGCTGGTCGAATCCGGCGCATGGCGTGTGGCCGAGGAAGGCATGTGGATGAAGACGCAGAAGGGAAGCGACGACATCGAGGGCTTCCGTTTCGTGACGTACGAGAAGAATCGCAAGGAGTAGTCATTTCATGTATACCGTGATGACCGTGTGCACGGGCAACATCTGCCGTTCCCCCATGGCCGAGATCATTCTGCGCGCCGAATTCGAGCGTCGCGGATTGGATGACAGAGTCGATGTCGAATCCAGTGGCGTCAGCGACGAGGAATACGGCAATCCGATCGACCGTCGCGCGGTCAAGGTGCTGAAGGAGCGTGGTTATGAGCTTCCGGCGCGTCATTTCGCGCATCGCATCACCCGCGATGAGATCGAACGCACCGACCTGTTCCTGCCGATGACCGCCTCGCATATGCGCGCGCTGCTTCGCCAGCTTCCGCAGAGCAAGCGTTCGCAGGTGCATATGTACCGCAGCTTCGATCCGAATCTGCCCAAGCCTTCCGCTGGGCGCGAGGACGAGATCGATCTGGTGGATCCGTGGTATGGCGGGCCGCGCGAATTCGAAGTGGCGATCGACCAAATCGAAGAGGTTGCGCCATATATCGTCGATTGGGTCGAAAAGCGGTTGCAGAACTGAATTTTCTTATTGCGATTGCGGCATGCTCTGTATTGCAGGCATGCCGTTTTTTGTCGCGTCCGATGGAATATTTATTTTTCCGTGACGGCCGGTGGCGGCCGGATATACGTTGACGGCACACTCAAGGCCGTTCGGCCAAGCTTACGGCCTTACAACGTATATCCGGCCGCCCACCTCGCTTTGGGGATTTCTATAGATTTGCGCATATGCATTAACGACACGCTCCGAGCCGCTCAGGCCGAGTCTTTACGGTCTTATAACGCATATGCCGGCCTCCACCTCCTTTCATTTGTATGTTGCTATTTTTTGTGTGCCCGCCTTTATTTTGGGTGTGTTGCGACAGCGGATATTGGCGTGGGGAGGGAGGGGAGAGGGAAAAGAAAAACCCCAGCGGGTTGGGCTGGGGTTTGGTGGCGACCACGGCCGGACTTGAACCGGTGACCTCCGCCGTGACAGGGCGGCGCTCTAACCAACTGAGCTACGCGGCCGTTGTTTCAATCTTGCGACTGACAACAGATAGAAATATTACGGCAAAATCATCATCATGCAAATTACGGCGTGTCATGATTGTCGCAATCGATTAAAAAGGTGTTGATAAGATATGGAAAACCGCCTTGCATAAGGGAAAACTCCCATGCAAGACGGTTCCTCATCGTGTTTTCAGTGTGTTGCCGTATACCGACGACGGCAACGACAACCGATTACGGAGACTAGTCTTCCTGCTTCCAGGTGCCGACGTCGATGTGATGCTCCGGATTGGCCTGCCATGCGGCCCAGGCGGACTTCACGATGTCCTCGACGTTGTACTTGGCGTGCCAGCCCATTTCCTCGTTGATGCGCTTCGGGGAGCCGATCAGGTGCGGCGGGTCGCCTGCGCGGCGGGCCATGACGGTCTCCTTGAACGGCAGGCCGGTGACCTTCTTGACCTCATCGACGATCTGGCGCACGGAGGTGCCTTCGCCGGTGCCGACGTTGAACGCGTCGTACTTGCGCTCGTCGCGATCCAGATACTTCAGTGCGGCAATGTGCGCGTCGGCCAGATCGGACACGTGGATGTAGTCACGCACGCAGGTGCCATCCGGAGTCGGATAGTCATCGCCGAAGATCGCGGGGGCCTTGCCCTGCTTGAGGCGGTTGAACAGCATCGGGATGAGGTTCAGGATGGCCGGATCCTCAAGCTCCACCGGGCCGCAGCCGGCCACGTTGAAGTAGCGCAGGCCGCAGAAGCGGATGCCGTACGGCTCCTCGCAGGCGCGGGCCATCCACTCGCCGAACAGCTTGGTCTGTCCGTACGGGTTGATCGGCAGCATCGGCACGACATCCTCCGGAACCACGTCGACCGGCGGCACGCCGTAGGTGGCGGCGGAGGAGGAGAAGACGAGCTTCTTGGCGCCGGAATCGCGCATGCCGATGAGCACGTTGAGCATGCCGTTGATGTTCTGCTGGTAGTACCACAGCGGCTTCTCGACGGATTCGCCGACCTGCTTGCGGGCGGCGAAGTGGATCACGGAATCGACGTCTTCGGCCTTCATGATCTCCGCAAGGCGTTCGCCGGCGCCCGGAGCGGCGATATCCATGCCGTACAGGCGGGATCCTTCGATGCGGGTGGGCTTGCCGTAGCTCAGATCGTCGACGACAACGACCCTTTCACCGGCCTGATGAAGCGCGTGGACGACATGGGCGCCGATGTAACCGCACCCACCAGTGACGAGAACTGTCATGTTCTGGCCTTTCCTCCAAATGAGCTCCGGGATGCAATGGCTGGTGAAAACGTCAACCATTGTTCACTTTTGCTCGAGTTTGTTACCTTTTGAACAATTTGAGTATAACACGCGAACACGAACGCACATAATCGATTCGCTCCTGTGTTTCCTCTATAAATTAGGGTATGCAACAAGACGAAAACACGCCGATTGATGGCCATGGAACAGACGAAAACGTGAGGGGTGCGCAGGCGTCCGCCGACGGCAGGCCAGCGCTGTACGGACGCAAGGTGCTGTCGTTCGTGCGACGTTCCGCACGGCTCGATGCGCGTCTGCAGCGCGCATGGGATGCCTATTCCGATACCTATCTGCTGAAGATCAACGCGGGCGAGGGGTCGCTCGACGTGCGCGACGGATTCGTGTTCGACCAAGCCTGTATCCGCGAGACCTGGGGCAACGGCAATCCGCTGATCGTGGAAATCGGTTCCGGACAGGGCGAGAACGTCGTTGCCGTCGCGGCCGCGCATCCGGAGACCAATTTCCTCGCGCTGGAGGTCTACGACCCGGGCGTGGCCCATACGATGCTGCTGGCCGGCAAGCAGGGTCTTCAGAACCTGCGCATCGCCCAGGTCAACGCCCCGGAGCTGTTCAAGGCCGCCGCCGACGGATCCATCGCCGAAGTGTGGACGTTCTTCCCCGATCCATGGCCGAAGATGCGCCATCACAAGCGCCGCATCGTGCAGCCGGAGCTCGCCTCGGACATCCACCGCACGCTGGCCGAAGGCGGGGTGTGGCGCATCGCCACCGACATCGAGGACTACGCATTGCACGTCCATGAGGTCATGGACGGTCTGAAGGACTTCCATAACGACGGCACGCTCACCGTGAGCCTGCCCGTCGAGCATGTCGGCAAGGGCAATGCGGACGAGGCGGCCGCGTTGCGACACGCCGATTTCGTCGAATCGGAGCGGTTCGACGGCCGTGTCCTCACCAATTTCGAGAAGAAGGGACTTGCCGCCAATCGTGTGATCCACGATTTCACCTATCGCCGCGTATGACCTTGCAAAGCGTGTGATTCCAACGGTTTCCAGCGTTTTCCGCCTTGCTGCGCCGCGTTGCGACACGCCGTGATTTGCATGTAGGTCAGAACCGCGTATAGTAAGTCAAGTTGTCAAGCGGAAACGCTGAAAGCGCCCCCTTCGTCTAACGGTTAGGACACCAGACTTTCAATCTGACAACGAGAGTTCGACTCTCTCAGGGGGTACTTACCTTGGTAACAAGGTGGCAATGGCCGCGTAGCTCAGTTGGTTAGAGCGCCGCCCTGTCACGGCGGAGGTCACCGGTTCAAGTCCGGCCGTGGTCGCTAGAACAACGCAAGTTGTTCATGGCTCTGTAGCTCAGTTGGTAGAGCGAACGACTGAAAATCGTTAGGTCAGCGGATCGATGCCGCTCGGAGCCACCATGGAAACCCCGGAGAGATTCGGGGTTTATTGTTTTGTATCAGGTTTTTCTTCACTGTTTCATGGTTTCTGTGGTATCGATGCAATTATCTCTTGTTATCGCTGCTCCTAACTAAGAGGGAATTTTGTTCCTAGTGTTGATAAACTACGGCGCAGGTGGATAAACGATTGTCGCGGACGGCAAATCCCTGGACGAGACCATGTGGGTCTTCGAAATGGGAGGGATCGGCTCGCTTGGAGCGAATTATTTGATATCCGGCGATGTCTCGTCTGGTTTTCTTCTGCTGGGTGGAAAACTCGTGTAATACTGCGGTGTCGTTGGCCGCATGCCGGTCGAAAATGGGTTTATGATGGGAGCGTTGGCTTTACGGCAAAGGATGCCGGAGCCCATGAACACACAGTCGCTTAAAGGAGAGCATTATGGTCTATCGCATGATTTTCAACCAGACGGCGTATTTCGGTCGCGGAGCGATCAAGGAGATTCCGAATGTTGCCAAGTCGCACGGATTCACCAAGGCGTTCATCGTCACCGATCCGGTGCTGCTGAAGACCGGCACCGTCAAGAAGGTCACCGATGTGCTGGACGAGGCGGGCATGCCGTATGAGGTGTTCGACAATGTCAAGCCGAACCCGCCCGTCGAATGCATCCAGGACGGCGTCGCCAAGTTCGCGGCCTCCGGCGCGGACTTCCTGATCGGTCTGGGCGGCGGCTCCCCGCAGGACACCTGCAAAGGCATCGGCATCGTCACCGCCAACCCCGAGTTCTCCGACGTGCTGAGCCTTGAAGGCGTGGCGGACACCAAGAACCCGTCCGTGCCGATCTTCGGCGTGCCGACCACCGCCGGCACCGCGTCCGAGACCACCATCAACTACGTGATCACCGATACCGCCAACAAGCGCAAGTTCGTGGCCGTCGATCCGCACGACATCCCGATTGTCGCCTTCGTGGATCCGGATCTGACCGATTCCATGCCGCGCGGCCTCAAGGTCGCCACCGGTCTCGACGCGCTGACCCACGCCATCGAAGGCTACATCACCCCGGGCGCGTGGAGCCTGTCCGACTGCCTGTCCATGCAGACCATCCGCATGATCGCCAAGAACCTGGCCAAGAGCGCGGACGGCGACGTGGCTGCCGGCGAGCAGATGGCCTATGCCTCCTACATCACCGGCATGGCCTATTCCAACGTCGGCCTTGGCCTGGTGCATGGTATGGCTCACCCGCTGGGTGGCCGTCTGGGCGTGGCCCACGGCGTGGCCAACGGCATTCTGCTGGCGCCGGTCATGGAATACAACAAGGACTACACCGGTGAGAAGTATCGTGACATTGCCGACGCCTTCGGTGTGGAGGACGCGTACACCGGAGACATCGAAACAGTGCGCGAGGAGGCCGTGCAGGCCGTGCACAAGCTCACCGTCGATCTGAAGAACCCGACCAAGATCTCCGAGGTCGGCGCCACCGAGGCCGATCTCGAGCCGCTGGCGCACGACGCCTTCCATGACGTGTGCACGCCGGGCAACCCGCGTAAGGCCACCCAGGAGGACATCCTCAAGATCTACACCAGCCTGATGTAGTTCGTTCGCGATAAGAAAATCGCGGAAAGAAAAAACGGACGGTGCCGAAAAACCCGGCACCGTCCGTTTTCGTCATCGGAAGTGGACGTATGGCTGGCAAAGCACGCGCTATTCCTCGTGCTTCTCGTTCCACTCCTCATCCGTGGGAGTGTCGTCGTACAATTCGCGGCCTTCCTGCTCCGCCAGCTCCATCTGCTCGTTGATCCAAGCCGCCTCGGCCGGATTGATATCCGCGGTGTCCAGCACCTTCTGCCACACCGGATACAACAGGTGCATCACCGGATACAGCGCGGTGAGGAGGATTTCCGGACGATGCTTGCGATAATGCTGCGGATGCGCGTTGAAAGTGTTCTTGAACCGGCGCATGTAATTGAGGAACGATGACGGCGACGTGTCCATGCGACGCGCGCTGATGCCCGCGACCATGCGCGGACTGTACACGGTTTTCAGATCCTTGCCTAGCAGATGCAGGGAGATGTCGATGTCCTCATGCATCACATCGGCCTTGTCGCGGCAGACTTCGTCGGCGATCTGCCGCCATGCGGTGGCGCGCAACGCCATGTTGGAGCCGAACAGCAGCGGGCTGCCGCCATCGGCCTTATAAATCCTCTTGCGTGTGGAATTGTCCCCGCGAAGCCCGAAATGGCGGCTGGGCATGTCATAGTACATCACCGGACCGGTGGCGCCCATCGCATCCGGATCCTCGGTGAAAATGCCGGAGACAACCTCCACCCAATCCGGACGGATCATGCAATCCGCGTCGAATCGGCCGAGAATATCGCCGGTGGCGTGATTCAGCCCATAGTCGCGCGTGGGGATCAAACCCTGTTCCTCATCCTGGTGCAGCAGCTTCACCGGAGCTTCCGGATGATCCTTCATGAACTGTTCGACCACTTCGACGGTCGAATCGGTGGAACGGTTATCGACGACAATCACCTCATGGGGCATTACGGTCTGCCGGGTGGCGTTGAGCAGACAATCGTTGATACGCTCCTGTTCATTCCAAGCGGGGATGACAATTGAAACGTTCAGCATAGTTTCAAGAATAGGTTCCAGCCCGTACACGGCGTCTGCCTACAATAAGGAGCCATGAGCGACATCGAACGGCAGAAGAACACGAATACGGAATCATCCGGACGTCCCGGCAGCACCGACGAGATGCGTTGGGACCTGGGAACCCTGTTCCCCGCGAAGGACGATCCACGGCGTCCCCCTGAATGGCTGGGACGGGCGCTGCTGTACATCGCCATCGCCATCGTGCTGTTCTCCTTCTGCTGGCGCAGCTGGGGCAAAATCGAATATCTGGTCATCGACATCATCGTTTCGCTGTTCCTCGCGCTCGCCGTGGAACCCGTGGTGGTGCCGCTGGTCAAGCATGGTTGGAAGCGTGCGTTCGCCTCGATATTCGCGCTGCTCATGTTGGCCATCATCCTGTGTGCCATGTTCGGTCTGTTCGGCAATCTGTTCGTGCAGCAGGTCATCGCATTGTGCAACGGTCTGCCGGACCTGTATAGGCAGATCGTCGATTTCGTCGAGCAATACACGGATTTCAAGCTTCCCGAGATCAACAGCCTCGGCAGCGAGATCCTGAAGAACATCCAGACCTCCTGGGTCACGGACTTCGCGGGCACGGCCATCAGCACGGTGTCCGGATTGTTCTCCTTCCTGCTGAACCTCATGACGGTGATCATGACCACGTTCTACATCTCCGCGGCCGGCCCGAAACTGCGTCGTTCGGCCTGCCAGTGGATGGCTCCCGCCGCGCAGCGCCGTTTCCTGTTCGTCTGGACCGTCAGCCAGACCCAGATCTCGTCCTTCCTGTTCTCTCGCGCTATCCTCGCCGTGCTGAACGCGTTCTTCACCTCGATCTGCCTGATGGCGCTGCATGTGCCGTATTGGATGCCGTTGGCGTTGTTCTGCGGTGTGGTCTCGCAGTTCATCCCCATGCTCGGCACGTATATCGGCGGCGCGCTGCCGGTGCTGTTCGCTTGGGGCAGCTGCGGTCTGTGGCAGGCGGTCGCCGTGGTGGTGTTCATCTGCATCTACCAGCAGATCGAGAACCTGATTTTCGCACCGAAGATCTCCCAGCGCACCATGGACGTCAACGACGCCGTGGCGTTCCTTGCCGTGCTGGCGTTCAGCTCGCTGTTCGGCGCGATCGGCGCGTTCCTGGCCCTGCCGATCGTCGCCTCGATCCAGACGATCTTCCGCACCTACACCAAGCGTTACGAATTGGTGGATTCCCCGTTGATGGACGATCCGGTTCCGGAGAAGAAGTCGAAGCTGGTGGAGGGCGCCGAAGCCATCAGCGAGCATCTGCACACCATGCCGCGCGCCGTGCAGGGCTCGAGCGGGCATGTGCCGATTCCCGATGACGTGCGGATCCTGCAGGAGCAGGCGTACAATATCAACCTGTCCGACGGAGACGGCAACGCGGAGGAATCGCAGACCGTCGCCATTCCGAAGCATCTGCTGGATGGAAGCGGACGCAAACCGTTGCAGGGGACCGAGGGCGCGGATGAAGCGCAGTCCGAGGAAGAGGACGGGACTCAATCGCATGAGACGGATGACAATCCGGATGACAATCCGAGAAGTAGGTGGCGTTAATGGTGTTGCTGAGCGTGCTTGATGTCGTGCTGGTCGTTCTGGGTGGCGCCGGCATGCTGTATCAGGCGGTCTGCATCGTCATCTCGCTGTTCGCCAAGCCGATCAAGTTTCCCGCCGCGCCGATGGACAAGCGCTACGCGGTGCTGATCTCCGCGCGAAACGAGGCCAACGTCATCGGCAACCTCATCAATTGCCTGCACGAGCAGACTTATCCGAGCGAACTCGTCGACATCTGGCTGGTGGCGGACAACTGCACCGACAATACGGCCGAAGTGGCGCGGAATATGGGATGCCACGTCATCGAACGCTTCAACAAGGAGCAGGTCGGCAAAGGCTACGCGCTGACCTACCTGCTCGACCGGATGAACGAATCTGGCGCGTCCGACCCGTACGACGCCTTCTTCGTCTTCGACGCGGACAACAAGCTCGACAAGCATTACCTCGAGGAGATGAACAAGGGCTTCCAGGCCGGGTTCAAGATCCTCACCAGTTACCGCAATTCCGTGAACCTGTCTGACAACTGGGTGTCGTCCGGTTCCGCGTTATGGTTCATCCGCGAGTCGCGTTTCGTGTCGGCCTCGCGCATGTGGCTCGGCAATAGTTGCCATGTGGGCGGCACCGGCTTCATGTTCTCGCAGGAGATCATGCGCCGCAACAATGGCTGGAAGTTCCACCTGCTCACCGAGGATCTGGAATTCACCATGGACAGCGTGCTGCACGGCGACCGTATCGGTTATTGCGGCACCGCCATCCTGTATGACGAGCAGCCCGTCACCTTCGCGCAGAGCTGGAGGCAGCGTCTGCGCTGGAGCAAGGGCTTCCTGCAGGTGTTCCGTTATTATGGTCCGGCGCTGATCAAGCGCGCGGTCAGGGAGCGCGATTTCTCCGCCGTCGACTTCACACTGCTGTTGTGCCCGTTCACCGTGCTTGGCATCGCGCGCATACTGCTGGGCATGCTGTTCGCCGCCTGCGGATTCGTGACGTGGCAGAGCCAGCTGAATTCGCTGACCGGATGGACGTCCGGCATCGTGTTGTCGGTGGTCGGCATGATGGGTCTTGCCGCGCTGACCATCGTGGCGGAACGCGACCATGTGGGCGCCACCAACAAGGAGCTGTTCGCCTATGTGCTGGCCTTCCCCATTTACATGCTGAGCTACGTGCCGATTTCGTTCCAGGCGATTTTCGCCAAGTCCGAATGGAAGCCCATCGCCCATAAGGGCTGACATGCCGGTGTTGCGCGCTCTGCGATGGCTTGGCATGACGCGGGCGCGGCGATGGAAATCGGGATTGTGTGACAGGAAGGTGTGTTCTGGATATGGACGATATTGACGGTTATCGTGCCGTCCGGCGCCGCCGGACGTTGACCGTGGCGGTTTCCGTCGCGGTTACCGCCGCGTTGTGCGTCGGCTATGTCGTGGCCGACATCTGCGGTGTGGTTCCGGGCGTCCTCACGATGCGTCAGGTCGATCGTCCGACGGTCGCGGCCGCGAAGCAGTCGATCGAGGCGGCTAACGTGGTTCCGGATCTCGGTTCCGCCAATGTCGATGCCTCCGCGGCGGAATCGCTGATCGGCGCCTTTTCATCCGCAGCGGACGGTTTCGGAGGCGATTATTCGATCGCCATTGCGGACGCTTCCGGCAAAGTGATTGCTGAGCGGAACATCGACACGCCCCGCACGCCGGCCTCCACCATGAAGACGCTGACCGCGTATGCGGCCGCCAGCAAGCTTGATATGGGTTCCACCTTGGATACGCAGACCTATCTGGAACAGGTGCAGAACGGCTTCGCGCATCTGGTGCTCAAAGGCAACGGCGACATGCTGCTCGGCGCTGGCCTGTCCGATCCGGACCATGTCAACGGACGCGCCGGGCTTGGCACGCTTGCCGCGGATACCGCCCAGGCGTTGAGGCAGCGCGGCATCACCTCCGTGACCTTGGCATATGACGATTCCCTGTTCGGGGAGAACCGTTGGCCGCAGGGCATTGCGGAACTCGATACCGATCACGTGTATTACGCGCCGTCTTCCTCCATGGCGGTGGACGGCGGCAGGAACTGGAATGGCGCGGCACCGTCCGATCCGGATCAGTTTACGTCGTATCCGGCGCTGAGCATGAGCCCTGCTGCCGATGCGGCCGCGGTGTTCGCGCAGCGGCTCGCCGAGCAGGGCATCACGGTGCAGGGCTCCGTGGAGCAGGGGACGGCGCCGCAATCCAGTAGCCCACTCGCTAGCGTGCGTTCCGCCTCACTGAGCGAGGTCATGGTATTCACTCTGCGGCATTCCGATAATTCGCTCGCCGAGGAGCTCGGCAGGCTGCTGGCTTTGAAGACCGGCACCGGCAATTCCCCGGAAGGCGCGGTGCAGGCCGTCAAGTCGGTGCTTGAACGCGAGGGGATCTCCACACAGGGGCTCGACATGCGCAATTGTTCCGGTCTTACCGAGGATTCCAAGCTCACGGCACGCACGCTGCTCGAAGTGCAGCAGCGCAATTTGACCGCTGGTTCGGGAGCCGCGGCCGCGGAAGGTCTATCGATCGCCGGATTCGTCGGCACCGCGGCCAACCGTCTGCTTGACGCCAGCGAGGCCGGTCTGATCCGCGCGAAAACCGGCAGTCTGGGCGATGTGACTTCCATGACGGGCAATGTGTCGCGGATCAACGGCGGAGCGTTGTCCTTCGCCGTAATCGTCAACAATCCCACCGATCTCTCCGCGGCGAAATCGGCCATCGACAAGTTTGTGGCCGGCCTGCCGCGGTTATGACGGGACGCGTGTGAATCTTCTCAGCGGATATTCAGCATATAGCCAGAAACACGTCATTCGCATGTGTCAAGATGGTGGGCATGCGAATCGCTGACGTACAAGAAGATATTGATCACGAGCTGATCAGCAAAGAAGAGATTGCCGACATCATCAACCATGCCGCGGCTCAGGCCAGTGAAGACTACCGTGGCAAGAATCCGTTGTTGGTCTGCGTGCTCAAGGGGGCTGTGAACACGCTCGCGGCGTTCTCCCAGGCCATGAGCATTCCCGCCGAGATGGATTTCATGAGCCTGTCCAGCTACGGATCCGGCACCGAGTCGAGTGGAAAGATTACCGTTCGGCAGGATTTGTCCACCGATGTGCGCGGACGCCATGTGCTGATCGTCGAGGACATCATCGATTCCGGCTTCACGCTGGCTTGGCTGGTCGACGAGCTCAAGCGCCGTGGCGCGGCTTCCGTGGAGGTTTTTGCGCTTCTGGAGAAGCCGGCGCGTCGCACGGTCGACGTTGATGTGAAATACAAGGGACGTGAGATTCCCGATGAATTCGTGGTCGGTTTCGGCTTGGATTACGATGAGCGCTACCGCAACCTCGATTCGATCGCGGTGCTGAAGCCGTCAGTATATGAAGGAGGTCAGGATTGAGTTTTCCTGGTCCGAACCAGCCGCCAAGCAACGGCGGCGGCAATAACCCCAATGGTGGCAACAACCCGTTCACCAATCCGTTCGGCCGCAACAGCGGCAATAACGGCAACAACAATGGCAGGAACGGCAAGAACGGAGCGGATGGCAACAAGCCCAACGGCTCCTGTCCGTTCTGGCAGTCGCCGTGGCTGTGGGTGGTGGTCGTGGCACTGCTCGCCGTGACCATGTTCCAGATCTTCGCAGGCTCTGGATCCCGGACCATCGACACCAAGGATGGTATGCAGATCCTCAACGGCAACACCGTCGAGTACGCGACGATCGTGGACAACACCCAGCAGGTCAAGCTCAAGCTTTCGAGCGATTACTCCGCGACCGACCCGGACACCGGCCGTACGAAGAACTACGGCAAGAACGTGCAGTTCTACTACACGTACGCGCAGTCGGCGGCGGTGGTCAAGGCCGTGCAGAAGGCCGATCCGGCCAAGGGCTGGACCGCCAGCATGCAGCAGACCAGCATCTGGACGTATCTGCTGACCTCGCTGCTGCCGTTCCTCATCATCTTCGCCCTGTTCTGGTTCTTGATGAGCCGTATGGGCGGCGCGGGCGGCATGCTCGGCATGGGCGGTAAGAAGAACAGCGGCAAGTTGCTCGACGGCCAGACTCCGACCACCAAGTTCTCCGACGTGGCCGGCGAGGATGCGGCCGTGCAGGAGGTCGAGGAGATCAAGGACTTCCTCAAGGATCCGTCCCGCTACAAGGCATTGGGAGCCCGCATTCCGCGAGGCGTGCTGCTGTACGGCCCTCCTGGAACCGGTAAGACGTTGCTGGCGCGAGCCATCGCAGGCGAGGCGGGCGTGCCGTTCTATTCCATGGCAGGCTCCGACTTCGTGGAGATGTTCGTGGGCCTTGGCGCGTCCCGAGTGCGTGACCTGTTCGACGAGGCCAAGAAGAACGCTCCCGCCATCATCTTCATCGATGAGATCGATGCCGTCGGCCGCAAGCGCGGCGGTTCCGGCATGAGCGGCGGCCATGACGAACGCGAGCAGACGCTGAATCAGCTGCTGGTCGAAATGGACGGCTTCGACAACGACACCAACCTCATCATCATCGCGGCCACCAATCGTCCGGACGTGCTCGATCCGGCATTGCTGCGCCCTGGTCGTTTCGATCGCCAGGTGGCCGTCGAAGCGCCTGATCTCGAAGGACGTGAGGCGATTCTGAAGGTGCATGCCAAAGGCAAGCCGTTCGTGCCGGACGTCGATCTGCATATGATCGCCGTGCGTACGCCTGGCTTCACCGGCGCCGATCTGGCCAACGTGCTCAACGAGGCCGCGCTGCTGTGCGCCCGTGCCGGCGCCCAGCTCATCGACAACCGCGCCATCGACGAGGCCATCGACCGCGTCCAGGCCGGCCCGAAGCGCCGTTCCAAGGGCATGGCGCTCGACGAGCTGCGCAACACCGCGTACCACGAGGGTGGCCATGCGCTGGTGGCCGCCGCCATGAACGACACCGATCCGGTGACCAAGGTGACGATTCTGCCGCGTGGCCGCGCGCTCGGCTACACCGCCGTGATGCCGACCGAGGACCGCTATTCCATGTCCCGCAACCAGCTGCTCGACCAGATGGCCTACGCCATGGGCGGACGCACCGCCGAAGAGGTCGTGTTCCACGATCCGACCACCGGCGCGTCCAACGACATCGAGAAGGCCACGAAGATCGCCCGCCAGATGGTGCTCGACTACGGCTTCTCCGAGAAGCTTGGCGCCATCAAGTGGTCCGATGACGAGCAGAGCGACCTCGGTGCCCTGACCCACAAGTATTCCGCGCGAACCGCCGAGATCATCGACGAGGAAGTGCTCAAGCTTGTGGAGACGGCGCATACCGAGGCCTGGAACGTCATCAACGAGAACCGTGACATCCTCGATGAGCTGGTGCGTCAGCTGCTCGTCAAGGAAACGCTCAACGAAAAGGAGCTCGCCGCGATCTTCGCCAACATCAAGAAGGCGCCGAAGCGCGAGGTCTGGCTGAGCGACGACAAGCGTCCGGACTCCGACATTCCGCCGGTCCCGATTCCCGAGAACCTGAAGAAAAGCGCAGGATTGACCAACTGATGAGCGATACCGATTTCGATACCCTCCTCGACGACAAGGCCCGTGCCGCCCATGCGGCCGGGCCTGTCGGCTATGACGAGGAAGGCGTGCGCCAAGCCGTGCGCCTGTTTCTGAAGTCCATCGGCGAGGACCCCGAACGTGAGGGTCTGCTGGATACGCCCGACCGCATCGGACGAGCATGCAAGGAACTGTTCGCCGGTCTCGGACACGGGCCGGAGGAAGTGCTCAAAACACGTTTCAAGGTGGATACCGACGAAATGGTGCTGGTGCGCGACATCGAGCTGTTCTCCGTATGTGAGCACCATCTGCTGCCGTTCCATGGCGTGGCCCACGTCGGATACATCCCATCCAACGGCCAGGTGGCGGGGCTGAGCAAACTGGCCCGACTGGTGGAACTGTACGCCCGTCGGCCCCAGGTGCAGGAACGTCTCACCCAGCAGGTGGCCGACGCGTTGATGGAAGGCATCGACGCGCGTGGCGTGATCGTGGTCACCGAATGCGACCACATGTGCATGGCCATGCGAGGCGTCAAGAAGGCCCAGTCCCGCACCGTCACCTCGGCGGTCCGCGGGTGCATGCGCGACGCCACCACGCGTGCCGAGGCGATGAGCCTGATTCTGTCGAACCATTCGTGATATTCAGCCCGCTCGTCTCGCCGTGTTGTCGCGCAAATCGGGCGGGCTGAGCAAAACGAGCAAAACGAGCAAACCGTGCAAATCGCAAATCGGATATGCCGTACAAGGGAGGAAACCGATGTCGATCGATATGAAGGCGATTCACGACAGCCGCCGCACGCTGGTGATGGGCGTGCTCAACATCACGGAGGACTCCTTCTCCGACGGGGGATTGTGGCTTGATCCGGCGGCGGCCAAAGCCCACGGCGAGGCGATGATGAAGGACGGCGCCGACATCATCGACATCGGCGCGGAATCCACCCGACCCGGCGCCAAACGTGTCGGCGAGGCCGATGAGAAGACCCGCGTGCTGGGCGCGGTGGACGCGTTGGCTCCCGAAGGCGCGGTGCTGTCCATAGACACCACGCGAGCCTCGGTGGCGTCGGCCGCGCTCGAGCATGGCGCGCAGATCATCAATGACGTGTCCGGAGGCCAATTGGATCGCGAGCTGCCGCACGTGGTGGCCGACTATGCCGAGAGCCTGTATATCGTGCAGCATTGGCGTGGCTGGCTTGCCGGAGCCGCGGGCAATGTGCCCGACGCCGACACTTCCGTCTACGAACATGGCGTGGTACGGGACGTCTACGATGAGCTCATGCGTCAGGTGGACGCGGTGCTGGCGGCTGGGGTGCGGGCCGAACAGATCATCATCGACCCGGGTCTGGGATTCTCCAAGCCGGGAGTGGAGCACAATCTGCCGATTCTGAAGGCTCTGGACCGGTTCAACGCGGCAGGATACCCGGTGCTGATCGGCGCATCCCGCAAGCGTTTTGTCGGGGCGCTGCTGGCGGACGCCGGTGTGGATGAGCCGGACATGGCGTCCAAGGATAACGCCACCGCGGCCATCAGCGCTCTGTGCGCCGAACATGGCGCGTGGGCTGTGCGCGTGCATGACGTGGCGAAAAGCCGTGACGCGGTCGCCGTCGGCAATGCATGGCGTGGCTGCGCGGACGCGTGAGCGGTGGCGTGAACATTCATTCGTAAAAACGTAGGAACAGCATGGAAAGGCTGGCATGGATCAGATTCGATTGACGGGAATCCGCGCTACGGGCAAACACGGAGTGCTTGATTTCGAGCATGAGCGGGCCCAGACCTTCGTGGTGGACGCCACGTTGTTCCTTGACCTTGCCGCGGCCGGACGCTCCGACGATCTGAACGACACCGTCGACTACGGCGCGATCGCCAAAGGCATCGTCGCCATCATCGAAGGCGAACATGTCGACTTGATCGAAAAGCTCGCCGACCACATCGCACGCATGATCCTCGATTTTCCGGCCGTGCGCCGCACGCAAGTGACCGTGCACAAGCCGAACGCGCCGATTACCGTGCCATTCGACGACGTCAGCGTGACCGTGGAACGTGCGCGTGAAACAAGCAAAACGATCGATGAACGGACAACGGACGGTGCGGGGGAAAGCAGGCGGACGCATCATGCCGTCATCGCCATGGGAGGCAACCAGGGCGACGTGACGGCGACGTTGCGCGACGCCGTGCGCTGCGTGGACGGACTGCCGTCGACGCAGGTGACGGGGGTTTCTCCGCTGTATCGCACCGACGCGTGGGGCATGCCGGAAGACACGGCGGAATTCCGCAATGCGGTAATATCCGTGGACACCAGACTTTCCGCGGCCGAGCTGCTGAACGGATTGCAGCGCATCGAAGCCTCGCATGGGCGGGAACGCACCGATCACTGGACCTCGCGCACGCTCGATTTGGACATCATCGACTTCGATGGTCAGGAAAGCGATGACCCCGACCTGACGTTGCCGCATCCGCGCGCATGGCAGCGGGCCTTCGTGCTGGGGCCTTGGCTCGCACTCGAACCGGACGCCGAGCTCGGCGGCGCGCATGCGGGTTCCGTGGCGCAGCTGCTGCATGAGGCGTCCGACCGCGACCATATCGATGAGATCTCCGACGATTGGATGGTCGCCGGCACGGCGGGCGCCGCCGATACGCATGCCGAACGCGATTCCGAAGATTCGCACGGCATCGCCGATACTTCCGAAACCATCGATTCCCCTGAAACTATCGATACCGCCGAAACCGCCGATCCTGCCGAACTTCCGGAAGGCACCGCCGCCTCCAAAGCGGCCGCCGCTGCCGCGGTGAGACCCGGACTGACGTCCCGTCGCGCGGTGATCTCCTTGGACAGCGCATCGTCCGACGCGGAAAACCAGTTCCGTCGTGCCATCGTGGCCGTCGATGGACTCCCCGGCAACCAAGTGGAGGGCATTTCGCCGCTTTACCACGTCAGCCAGGTCGACGATCTTCCGGACAAAATGGCCGCCGTCATGCAGATCTCCACGCGCATGTCCGCGCGTGAACTGATCGGAGCGTTGGAGTCGGTGGAATCCTCCATCTCGCCGGATCTCGATCTCGACCTTGTGGACATGGAAGGCGTGGTCTCGGATGAACCCGATTGCAAAGTGCCATGGCCGTCCGCGCGCGAACACGCATCCGTGCTGGCTCCTTGGTTCGACATGGATCCGGATGCGAGACTCGGCAGGGATCCAGTCGCGTTCCTGCTGGCCGTGGCGCCGGACGCCGCGCAGGTGGGGATGCTGACCGACAATTGGATCATTGGAGACACGCTATGAGAGTACGCAGAACTCCTTGGTGGTCTTTCGTCCTCGCGGCCGTGCTTGGCGTGCTCGCCGGCATGGGGTTGGCAAAATATGGCGAAATCTCGGGATTGCCCTTGGTGGGCGCTCCATGGATCGTGCCGGTGGTGCTGGCCGCGCTAGGCATCACCGTGCTGTACATGGCCCTGCAAATCCATAAATACACGACCAAGGACCCCATCAAACGCGCGCAGCTCAAGCCATTGGATCCACAGAAGGCCTTCGGCACGCTGGTGGCGTGCAAGGCGCTCGGCCTTGCGGGAGCAGCCTTGGCGGGCTGGTACGGCGGGCAGATCATCATGAGCCTGCCGCACGGCGAGGCGGAATTCTACAATCAGGCGATCATCGAATGCGCCGTGGCGTGCGTGGTGTGCGTCGCCAACATGATTGTCGGCATCGTGGGGGAGTGGCTGTGCCGGATTCCGCCCATCGACGGCCCGGAAAGCCCGGCAATGAAAAAAGCCGCACAGCGCAATCGCTATGCGGCCGCCGCCACCAAATCCAAGATCTGAGGATCAGGCCTTCTCCGGCGTTTCTGCCATGTTCGGCACGCGGAACATGGCTTCCTGCGCCATGCAGGCCACCAGACTGCCGTCCTGCGTGTAGACCTTCGCCGAGCCGAGGCCGCGCCCATGGGCCGCGGTCGGCGTGTCCTGCACGTAGAGGTGCCATTGGTTGATATCGATGTCGCGATACCACCACATCGAATGGTCGATGGACGCGTACGAGATGCCGGGGGTGGCGATGCTCAAGCCCGCCCTACGTAGAATCGGTTCCAGCATGATCTGGTCGCAGCCCATCGCCAGCATCGCGCGGTGCATGGCCTGCGGCGCGTCCACCTTGCCATCGGCCTTCATCCACACCATCTGCTTGCCGGAATCGTTGCTGGCGCTCTTCTTGTCGGCGCCGAGCATGATGGTGCGTGTCGCATGGCGGATATCGAACGGCGATTTCTTCGCATAATACTTGGCGAACGACGACTTCTCCGCGAACGGTTCCATCAGCTGCTTCGCGCTGGTCAGGCTGTCCGGATCCGGAACGTCCTCCGGCATGGGATCCGCGAATTCGATGCCTTCCTGGTCATGCTCCTGGAAGCTGGCGATCGCGGTCAGAATCGAACCCTGCGCCTGCGTGACGTTCACGCGGCGGGCGGAGAAGGAGCGGCCGTCACGCAGATTCTCCACATCGAACAGCAGATCCTGGTGGATGTCCCCGGCCGAAATGAAATAACCATGAATCGAATTCGGCAGCCTTGACGGCGGAACGGTCTTCGCCGCGGCCACCAGCGACTGCGCGATGACCTGCCCGCCGTAGACGCGGCCTGTGGGGAAGTACAGGCTCTCGCCATTGATATAGGTGTGATTGCGGTAATTTGAGGGCGTGCCCAGCTGAAGCACCTTCGTCAGCCGCTGCAACGGCGTCATGTCTGTCTGCGTCATGATGGTCCTGATTCCTCCTGCACTGGAAAGCTTTGTACTGACACTGAGTCTATCGACGTGCGGTAAATTTCGCCGGATGGTTTTGTAACGAGTACGTGAGAAGAGTGAACGGCCGGTTAGCTGCGGGGGATGGCTGCATATGATGAGGCGCCACCTCTCGTTGCGAAAGGTGGCGCCTCATCATATGTGCTTAGCGCGTTAGTTTGCGATGCAGGCGGTGCGGGCGGGCCGCGTCCTCGCCGAGGCGGGCGACACGGTTCTCCTGATAGGCCTGGAAGTTGCCTTCGAACCAGTACCACTTGGCCGGGTTCTCGTCATCGCCTTCCCATGCGAGGATATGCGTGGCCACACGGTCGAGGAACCAACGGTCGTGGGAAATCACCACAGCGCAGCCCGGGAAGGCAAGTAGCGCGTTTTCGAGCGATTCCAGCGTTTCGACGTCAAGGTCGTTGGTCGGTTCGTCGAGCAGCAGGAGGTTGCCGCCCTGCTTCAGGGTCAGCGCCAGATTCAGACGGTTGCGCTCGCCGCCGGAGAGCACGCCCACAAGCTTCTGCTGGTCGGAACCCTTGAAACCGAAGGACGCCACGTAGGCGCGGGTCGGCACCTCGACGCCGGCAACCTCGATGAAGTCGAGTCCGTCGGACACGGCCTCCCACAGGTTCTTGTTCGGGTCGAGGCCTGCACGGTTCTGATCGACATAGCTGATCTGCACGGTGTCGCCGATTTTGAGCGAGCCGGAGGTCAACGGTTCCAAACCGACGATGGTCTTGAACAGGGTGGACTTACCCACGCCGTTCGGACCGATTACGCCGACGATGCCGTTACGCGGCAGGGTGAAGCTCAGGTCATCGATGAGCACACGGTCGCCGAATGCCTTGTGGATGTGCTCGGCTTCCAGCACAGTGGAACCCAGACGCGGACCTGCCGGAATCTGAATTTCGGAGAAGTCAAGCTTCTTGTTGTTGCGTGCCTCCTGCTCCATCTGGTCGTAACGTTCCAGACGGGCCTTGTTCTTGGCCTGACGAGCCTTCGGCGAGGAACGTACCCAGTCGAGTTCGCTCTTGAGTCGCTTGGCAAGCTTGGCGTCCTTGGCGCCTTGGATCTCCATGCGCTTGGCCTTGGTCTCCAAATAGGTGGAGTAGTTGCCCTTGTACGGATACAGGTGACCACGATCCACTTCGCAGATCCATTCGGCCACATTGTCCATGAAATAACGATCGTGGGTGACGGCGATGACCGCGCCCTTGTACTGGTGCAGGAACTGCTCCAGCCACAGAATCGACTCGGCGTCCAAATGGTTGGTAGGCTCGTCAAGCAGCAGCAGATCCGGAGCTTCAAGCAGCAGTTTGCACAGCGCCACACGACGGCGCTCGCCACCGGAGCACACGGTCACCGGAGTGTCCGGGTCTGGGCACTGCAGGGCGTCCATGGCCTGCTCAAGCTGGGAATCGAGATCCCAGCCGTTGGCCGCGTCGATGTCGTTCTGCAGCTTGCCCATCTCTTCCATCAGGGCATCGAAGTCGGCGTCAGGATTGGCCATCTCCTCGCCAATCTGGTTGAAGCGGGCCACCTTTTCG
The DNA here is from genome assembly GCF_000770925.1 of Bifidobacterium ruminantium DSM 6489. Taxonomy (GTDB): domain Bacteria; phylum Actinomycetota; class Actinomycetes; order Actinomycetales; family Bifidobacteriaceae; genus Bifidobacterium; species Bifidobacterium ruminantium. The sequence goes on from NZ_JDTK01000002.1 coordinate 206,189, forward strand.
GCGATCGGACCGAATGCCATCTTGATATTCTCGCCGACGGTCTTGGTCTCATCCAGCGGCGGCTCCTGCTGCAGGATGCCGACAGTGAATCCCGGGGTCAGATAGGCTTCGCCGTTGGAAACGGTGTCGAGTCCGGCCATGATCTTCAGCAGTGTGGACTTGCCCATGCCGTTCGGGCCGACGACGCCGATCTTGGCGCCCGGCAGGAAGCTCAGGGTCACGTCGTCGAGGATCACGCGGTCGCCGTAGGCCTTGCGAGCCTTGATCATCTGGTAAATAAACTCAGCCAATGTTGTGTTCCATCCTTAAAGAACGTTGGAATTCCAGCGTCTTGCGTACGTCGGTCGACGGGAATCGCACTTATCGCCGCTTTGCGGCGCATTACGTGACGCGGCTTGGCCGTGGACGAATCGCAAATCTGCTGCGAATCGGTCGAAACCAAGTATTCTCGGACCATGCCATTACGCAAAGTACCATCGCCGATTATCCCATACCCCGTCTACACAGTAGGCGTATCGAGTGCGGTGCAGGCGCGTCAGATAATCACGCCGTCGCAGTGGTCGATCTCATGCTGGATGATCTGCGCGGTGAAACCGGTGAACGCAGCGTGGCGCTCGCGCCAGCGGCGGTCGAGATAGGTGACCTCGATGCGCTGGTAGCGCAGGGTGCGGCGCTCTCCCTTGAGCGACAGGCAGCCTTCGGCGGTGTCGTAGGCTCCGTCCCGCGCGGTGATGTGTGGATTGAACATGATGGTGATGCGGTCGCCCAGCTCCTTGTCCACGAATGCGATAATGCGTTTGGATACACCGATCATATTGGCTGCCATACCGACGCAGCCGTTGCGGTGCGCGTCGAGCGTATCCTTCAGGTCCTGAGCCACGGCCAAATCTGCTTCGGTGTTCTCGGCTTCGACGGATGGCTGGCTCAAAAATGGAATGGACGTCATGATTTCGCGCTGCATGTGGTTTTCCTCTCGCTGGTTCCTTTGCCGGTCTGCCAATATTGTATGCGTCGCACGGCGGTGAAACGGATGGTCGACTCGTGCCCGTCCATTTGCATGGCGCCTCATGTCGGCTTCGGAATGTGAAGCGCAATCGGTGCAATATGCTTGGGACCATGGATGACATGTCTCAATATCGGGAATACATGAAGCAGGCGCTCGAACTGGCCCGCAAGGGAGCCGGATGGGTGAATCCGAATCCGCTGGTCGGCGCGGTGGTGATGCGCGACGGCGAAGTCCTTGCCGCCGGATACCACGACTGTTACCGTGGTCCGCATGCGGAGCGCATGGCGTTCGACTATGCCGACGCGCATGGCATCGATATGTGTGGAGCTACAGTCATCGATACGCTCGAACCCTGCTGCCACGTTGGATCGCAGCCGGCATGCACTGATCTGATTCTAGCCCACGGCATCTCGCGGGTGGTGGTCGGCTCCATCGACCCCAATCCCGTCGTGGCTGGGAAAGGCCTTCGCATCCTTGAGGAAGCCGGCGTGAAAGTGGTGCGTGACGTCATGCGGTCGGAATGCGACGCCATCAATCGTCATTTCTTCCACTACATCACCACGGGAATGCCGTACATTGTGGACAGCAGAAGACGTGTGGGGGAATCGGATGCCGAGTATGCGGTCCGTCGGCGCGAACTGTATGCCACGTATGCGGCGGTGCTTGCCGGAACTGAATCGGATGTTTCTGACGAGTCCTTCGCGCACTTCGACGGACCGGTCCAATCCGTCGGTGCGGACGAAGTGGTGATCGGCCGTCACAAGCCGTTGCTGTTGAAGACCAGCACGCTCGCCGGCGCGGACCCGGACGAGTGGTTGCACGAACTGGGCAAATGCAAAATCGACAGCCTCATCGTGGAAAGAGACGAAGCGTTCGAGCGGTTGTCCACGGCCTGCCAAAAAGACTGATGTGTCGCGTTCGCGGTTTTGAAATGCCTTATATGTGGCAGATTCCGTCGTCGTACGAAAGTGATTTTCCCTATATGTGGCAGACAACCAAAGAAATCCTGAGTTAGAGGGTATAAATCAGTGGGTTTGACGGTCATTGTCTACTTAGGTCTGCCACATGTAGTGGTTTTAAGTTTCCTGGGGATGTCAAATCTGCCACATATAGGGATTGTCAGATGAGAATCCGTCTGTTCCCAGTGGCAAGGGACGCTATACGGATATGTATTCTTCCTGATGGCATTCTTTGGCTGAGTCTGATGGATTTGCTGAGCCTCTGATTTATTCTGCTGGCCACTCGTTCGGCGAGGAGCCGTTCTTCGTTTTCGCTCGCCAGATTCTCGGCGGTCACTTGGATGTAGATCCAGCCCTCATCCTCTAGGGCTTCGCGTCGCTTGCTGTCTGCGAGCCACTGTCCGGCGTGATGCCTTCCATCATATTCAATAACCACTTTTATCTCTGGATAAGCCATGTCCAGAAAAACGATTTTCCCATTAGATGAGCGGACCTTGTAATTGACTTCCGGGCAGGGAAGCCCGTGTCGAATCAGCGTGATTCGGCAACGGCTCTCCTGTGAGGAATCCGTGCCTTCGCGCATAAGCCGTAGGGCTTGCCTCATTTTGTTGATTCCGCGAATCGGCCGTTGTCTGTTTGTTCTCACATATTCGTTGAGATTTTCGAGACGGTTTACATAGTCGATGAATTCGTCGAGAGTGATTGTTCCAAAGCGAGCGTTCCTCCTCATCATGGAATCGCCGAGCGTTACCAATTCCTCTTGCGGGATACGATTGGCGTGCATCGCCCAAGTGGTTATCGCGTCAGTGTGATGAATTTTGCCATAATGCGTGGTTGTTTCGAGAACGGGGCCTTCCCATAGTGCGAAGTGGATGTTCTGAAGATGCGTTCGGGCGTTGTTGCATGAAGCGAGAACGTGTAGGGAAGATTCCGTTTGCTGGTTTCGTGGATATCTTGGCCTTTCGATGCCTAGAAGGTCCAGTGCGGTATTGAGCGCGAACACCAATCGCCTTCCGGTTCTTTTCTGCGCTTCAAGACATTGTTCGATGGTCCTTGCCCTCAGCTGCGCGAGGTTTTCCGAATATTGTACTCCATTGTCCATAGCGTCAAAGTAGAGGAAATGGCACTGCGCTGTCTACCGGCTTTTGGGAAACGGTGGAAAAGTGGATGATTCACCCTTCCTTGAAAAACCGGTGGATAACTGCGCCTTTCTCTTGCCTATGTAGATAAACGCATTTCAATAGCGAAAACCCAAAGTGCACATAGCCGATTGAGATGAGGGTGGCAATCGCAAGCATCGCAAGGATACTATGACTGGCAATGAGGTCATTTTGTTGAATCGAGGATGTATGGGCGAACCGTATGTGATTGAAAATGTGTGTTTCGTGGGGTCCAATGAGCCTGTCGACATCACGATTGAGCAAGGGCGGATTGCGGATGTACGGTCTTCGGAAAAGTCGGTAGAGAAGGCTTCGAAAACGTGGATCATTCCCGGCTTGTGGGATTGTCATACGCACTTCACGCAGTGGTCGTACACGTTGGGACGTCTTGATTTGATCGACGCGCGCAGTGCCGACGAGGCGCTCGACATGTTGCGTCGGCACTTGGATGAACGTCGTGAGAACGGCACGCTCGACCCGAACCAATATGTGGTCGGCATGCGCTTCCGGCACTCACTGTGGGCCGATGCCGCCCAGCCGACATTGGCCGCGATCAACGCGGTGTCGGGCGACCAGCCGGTGGCTTTGTCAAGTGCCGACATGCACTGCGGCTGGGTGAACTCCGCTGCCGCGCGCAACCTGGGTGTGCATGTGGGCGAATCCGGGCTCGTCGGAGAGCTTGAGTGGTTCGACGCCTACTGCAAGCTGGACAAAGGGCCAGGCGCGGCCGATGAACTGACTCGTCTGCTACGCAACGCGGAGCGGGACGCTGCCGGCAAAGGTGTGGTCGGTGTGCGCGACTACGAGATGGCGGAGAACATCGACACATGGATCGAGCGATTCTCGCAAGGACTCGTCGGCCTGCGTATCGAGGCCGGCGTATACCCCGAACGGCTCCAGCAGGCCATCGACGACGGCTGGCACACCGGCGACGAACTGCCTGGAAGTCATGGGCTAGGCCACGTCGGTGCGATGAAGATGATCTCCGACGGCTCACTCAACACCCGCTCCGCTTACTGTTCCACGCCATACTCGGGCATCGCCCCGGAAACCTACGGCACGTTGAGCTACACCCCTGAGCAAATCGAATCGTATATGCGGCTAGCCACCGAACATGGTTTTGATATCGCCTGTCATGCCATAGGCGACGAAGCGAACACCATCGTGCTCGACTGTGCGGAGCGCACCCATGCGCACGGCTCCATCGAGCATGCCCAAATGCTCAAGGAGCGTGATATTCCGCGTCTTGCGCAACTGGGACTTGCCGCCAGCATCCAGCCGCAGCACGCCATGGACGACCGCGACGTCATCACACGATTCTGGGGTAATCCCGCTGGCATTCCCTACGCGTTCAACAGTCTGCATGAGGTCGGAACCAAACTGCTTATGGGCTCGGACGCGCCGGTCGCGCCGTTGGACCCATGGCTGGCCATCTCCGCCGCGGTATTCGGCACGGAGAGTTCCGACCGGGAGCCTTTCCAGCCTGAGCAATGCTTGGACTTTGAAACCGCGCTCGCCTCGTCCACCGCACTTGGACGCACTACGTTGCAAGCCGGAGACGTGGCGGACCTGGTGCTGCTGGATTGCGACCCGAGCACGCTTGACTCTCCGGAGGCCATGCGCGCCATGCCCGACCATGTGCTTGCCACCATGCTTGCCGGCCGCTGGACATATCAATGCGCTGAATGAAAACCGCTATGTGTGGCAGATCCTGGGATGCCGGAAAAGTCAAAACCGCTATATGTGGCAGGTCGATGGCTCCTAAGATGAAGGAATCGCCGGATTTATGCCCCCGAACATAGGGCTTTGTACCTGGAGCTGCCACACATAGGACAAATCATTTTCGATGGGTACGGAAATCTGCCACATATAGCGGATTTCATGTGCTGCTGGATATCCAAGGAGTTGGTTATCCAGGGGTTGAAGATGAATTCGAATAAAGATAGGGCTTGTATCCCTGCAATGGCGGGGATACAAGCCCTATCTACAGGCTTATGAGGCTCACTGCACGGCGGCGAGGGCCTGGTCGAGGTCGGCGATGATGTCGGCCGCGTTCTCGATGCCGCAGCTCAGACGAACCAGGTCGATGCCGACGCCGGCTTCCTCAAGCTGCTCCTCGGTGAGCTGGCGATGCGTGGTGCCGGCCGGATACAGCGTGCAGCTGCGGGCGTCGGCCACATGCGTGGCGATGGACACCATCTTCAGATGGTCGAGGAACGCGGAGACCTTCTCGCGGCCGCCCGGCACGCCGAAGGAGATCACACCGCAGGTGCCGTTCGGCATGTACTTCTCCGCCAGCGCATGGTACTTGTCCGTTTCGAGGCCCGGGAAGCTCACCCAGCTGACGCGCGGATCTGCATCGAGCCACTTGGCCACGGCCAGAGCGTTCGCGCAGTGGCGTTCCATGCGCACGCCAAGGGATTCCAGATGCATACCCATGATCCACGAATTGATCGGTGCCGGCGTGGAGCCGAAGTCGCGCATGAGCTGTGCGGTGGCCTTGGTGATGTATGCGGCCTTGCCGAATTCCTTCGCGTAGGTGACGCCATGGTAGGAGTCGTCCGGAGTGGTGAGGCCCGGGAACTTCTCCGCGTGGGCCAGCCAATCGAAATTGCCGGAATCGACGATCGCGCCGCCCACGCAGGAGCCGTGGCCGTCCATGTACTTGGTGGTGGCGTGCGTGACGATATCCACGCCGTACTGGAACGGACGGCAGTTGATCGGTGTTGGGAAGGTGTTGTCGACGATCAGCGGCACGCCATGGCGATGCGCCGCGTTCGCGAACTTCTCGAAGTCGAGCACGATAAGCGCTGGATTGGAGATGGACTCGCCGAACACGGCCTTGGTATTCGGCTGGAACGCGGCCTCAAGATCCTCTTCGGTGCAGTCCGGGCTTACGAATGTGCATTCGACACCCATCTTGCGCATGGTCACGTTGATGAGGTTGAACGTGCCGCCATAGATGGCGGAGGAAGCGACGATGTGGTCTCCGTTGTTGCAGATGTTGAACAGAGCGAAGAAATTCGCCGCCTGGCCGGATGAGGTGAGCATCGCTGCGGCGCCGCCTTCCAGCTCGCAGATCTTCGCGGCTACGGTGTCGTTGGTCGGATTCTGCAGACGGGTATAGAAGTATCCGGATTCGGACAGGTCGAACAAGCGGCTCATCTGCTCGCTCGACTGGTATTTAAAGGTCGTCGCCTGAATGATTGGGGGAGTGCGGGACTCGCCGTTGCCTGGCTGGTAGCCTCCCTGCACGCAAATGGTATCGACGTTTTCGCTCATATGATTCCTTCTTTTGATTCCGCGCTTCTGTGCGCCGCGCAAGTGTTGCGCCGCGATGTGAACAAACAAGCACACTTTATCACTTCGGTGGTTTTATTGAAATAAGGATGAGCCCCGTCTACCCGTGCTGAACCGCACCCCGATTGTTGGACTGAAGAA
>NZ_JDTK01000020.1 GCF_000770925.1 Bifidobacterium ruminantium DSM 6489
AAGACGCCGGTCGGCTTCGATGTGGACATCGTCAAGGCTTTGGCGAAGACGTTCGGCCTCGAGGCGGATCCGCAGACGTCGAATTTCGATTCGATCATTCCGTCGATCGGTTCGAAGTACGATATCGGCGTTTCGTCGTTCACCATCACTCCTGAGCGTATGCAGGCGGTCGATTTCGTCAGCATGTTCAAGGCCGGCTCCACGTGGGTGGTCAAGAAGGGCAATCCGAACAAGATCGACACCTCTGAACTGTGCGGACTCAAGATCGCGGTGCAGACCGGCACCACGCAGGAGGAGGAAGTCAACAAGGCCGCCGAGCAGTGCAAGGCGGACAACAAGCTGGACATCCAGATCCTGTCGAACAAGCTGCAGACCGATGTCACCACCAATGTCGTCACCGGCAAGGCCGACGTGTTCTACGCCGATTCGCCGGTCGCCGGCTATGCGATCTCGCAGACCGATGACCAGCTCGAGGCCCTTGGCGAGGATGTGGGCGTGACCAAGGAGGCCGTGGCCATCAAGAAGGGTGATTCCGACACGGCCAAGGCGGTTCAGGCCGCTATGCAGAAGCTCATGGATGACGGCACATACATGAAGATCCTCAAGCATTGGGGCGTCGAATCCGGCGCTGTCGACAAGGCCGAGATCAATCCGGCCGATCTGGGCTGAGCCGCACGTCGGCATCGCGGGGCGTGGGGGCATCGGACATACGGCCGATGCCCCCACGTTTTCGTCGATTAACGTCGGTGTAGCATTGCGGTTTTATCGTGAGCCTTTGGAATACTGGACGTTTGTTGACGAATGAACGATTATTGTTCAGTGGATGAGAAGAGAATAAGGAGATATACAGATATGTCGTTGAAGTTCAAGTCGTTTGCCGCACTTGCGCTGAGCGCGGCCATGATGTTCTCCGTCGCCGCGTGCGGCACCACGGATTCCGGTGACGCCAAGAGCGAGTCGAAGGCCAAGAACACCACCGTCGGCTACGATGTGAGCACCATCAAGAAGGATGACGAGCTGGCCAAGCTGGCCGCCTCCGCGAAGACCGTCAAGTCCGGCGAGCTGTCCGTGGGCATGGAGCTGTCCTACGCTCCGGCCGAATTCTACGCCGAGGACGGCAAGACCCCGGTCGGCTATGATGTGGACATGTCCAAGGCCATCGCCCAGACGCTGGGTCTGAAGCCGAAGATCGTCTCCTCCATGTTCGACACCATCGTCCCGTCCATCGGCTCCAAGTATGATCTGGGCATCACCGCCATGACCATCACCGAAGAGCGTCTGCAGTCCGTCGACTTCGTGAGCTACTACCGTGCGGGCTCCACGTGGGCCGTCCAGAAGGGCAACCCGAAGAAGCTCGACACCTCCGACATGTGCGGCGCGAAGATCGCCGTGCAGACCGGTACCGTCCAGGAGGACGAGGCCAACAAGATCGCCAAGGGCTGCAAGGCCGACAACAAGGCCGAAGTGATGTCCTACAAGCGCCAGGCCGAAGCCGCCACCGCTGTGGCCACCGGTAAGGCCGATGTGTTCTACGCCGATTCGCCGGTCGCCGGCTATGCGATTTCGCAGACCAACGGCCAGCTTGAGGCGCTTGGTGACGTCGAAGGCGTGGCCAAGCAGGGCATCGCCATCAAGAAGGGCGACGAGCAGCTCGACGAAGCTGTGCAGAAGGCCGTGCAGAAGCTGATGGATGACGGCACGTACATGAAGATCCTGAAGCATTGGGGCGTCGAATCCGGCGCGCTCGACAAGGCCGAGATCAACCCGACCGACCTCAACTGATCTCATTGGATAGATAGAAAAAGGAAACAGCATCATGGCGAAGAAACAAGTCGACGGCGAAGGCCTCGATATTCCCAATCGCATCAAAGCCTTGCCTGTCAAGCGTACGGGTCCGATCGTGGCGGCCGTCATCGTCGCGCTCTTCGCCGCGATGCTGGTGCAGACCCTCGTCACCAATCCTCGTTTCGAATGGAACGTGGTCTGGAAATACCTGTTCAACGAGAATGTGCTGGAAGGCATCAAGTACACGCTGCTGCTGACCGTCATCTCGATGGTCATCGCCATCATTCTGGCGGTCGTTCTGGCGGTCATGCGCAAATCCATCAATCCGGTGCTGCGTGGCGTGAGCTGGTTCTACATCTGGTTCTTCCGTGGAACCCCTGTGTACACGCAGCTTGTGTTCTGGGGTCTGTTCGCGGTGCTGGTGCCGCGCATCGGCGTAGGCATCCCGTTCACCTCGATCGAATTCTGGAGCATCGATTCCCAGTCGGTCATCACCGCATTCAACGCCGCATGGCTGGGCCTGGCCCTGAATGAGGCCGCCTACTTGGCCGAAATCGTGCGCGCCGGACTTGAGGCGGTCGACCCGGGACAGACGGAGGCCGCGAAGGCGCTCGGCATGAAGCGCACGCTCATCATGCGCCGCATCGTGCTGCCGCAGGCCATGCGCATCATCATCCCGCCGACGGGCAACGAATTCATCGGCATGCTGAAGACCACGTCGCTCGTCAACGCCGTGCCGTTCACGTTGGAACTGCAGTTCGCCACCACGGCGATCGCGACCCGTCTGTACAAGCCGATCCCGCTGCTGATCGTGGCCTGCATCTGGTACCTGGTCATCACGTCCATCCTGATGGTCATCCAGTCCCGACTCGAAAAGCACTTCGGCAAGGGCTTCGACGCCCGTCCGGCCGGCGCCCGCGGCAAGCGCACGCCGTTGCCAGGCAAGACCTTCGGCGAGCCCAAGGATGACATCGACAAGCAGAACGAAGCCACGTTCGCGGGAATGACCGCGTGAGGGGAACGACCATGAGCGAAATCACAACCAACGAAATCGTTCCTGCAGTCAAGGCGACGCAGGTTCATAAGGCCTTCGGCAATCTGCATGTGCTCAAAGGCATCGACATGACCGTCATGCCGGGCACCGTCACAGTGATCCTCGGTCCGTCCGGCTCCGGCAAATCCACGTTCCTGCGTCTGATCAACCAGCTGGAAACGCTGACCGGCGGCGAAATCGACGTCGACGGCGAGATGATCGGCTACAAATACGTCGACAAGGGCGGCGAACGCGTGCTGCAGACCCTGAACGACAAGGAAGTGGCCGAACAGCGTTCCAAACTGGGCATGGTGTTCCAGCGCTTCAACCTGTTCCCGCACATGACGGCTCTTGAAAACGTCATGGAGGCTCCGGTCCACGTCAAGCACATGGACAAGAAGGAAGCTCGCAAGCTCGCCATCGAGGAGCTGAACCGCGTCGGCATGGGGGAGCGCCTCGATTATTATCCGGCGCAGCTTTCCGGCGGTCAGCAGCAGCGCGTGGCCATCGCACGCGCGCTTGCCATGAAGCCGGAGATCATGCTGTTTGACGAGCCGACATCCGCGCTTGATCCGGAACTGGTCGGCGAAGTGCTCAACGTCATGCTCGACCTCGCCAAGGAAGGCATGACCATGGTGGTCGTCACCCATGAGATCGGTTTCGCGCGCGAGGTCGCCGACCAGATCGTCTTCATGGACGGTGGTGTGGTCGTCGAACAAGGCGGTCCGGAAATCATCGACCATCCGAGCGAGCCGCGCTTCAAGGACTTCCTGCAGCACGTGCTGTGACACGTGTCAAGATGAACGAACAGGTGGTGTTGATGATGCGAATCGTTCGTGGGGTTGCAATCCGCAACCATGACAGTCGTGCGGCATTGGCGATGTGCCTTGCCATCGCCGTCGGTGTCTGCGGGCTGTCCACGGGAATCACCGGTGCCCGGTATGATGATGCGCTTGCGACGCCGGCTCCCGCAAGTATCAGCGTCTTGTTGGGGACATGCCCCAAGTGGCTTCCATGGTGCGTCGCCTGACAGGAGCATTTTGAACGACGCTCGGGTGCAGCGGCCTTGCTGTGCCCGAGCAGCCTACTGTGCCTAGGCTTTGGGGTTAGACGTTGGGGTGCAGGGGGATACGCGCGTAGAGCGTCCACGTCTCGTCCTCGCTGTTGAAGCGCAGTTCGCCGCCCAGCGACTCGATGACGCCACGGTGGAGGAGCAGTCCGCTCTGTGATCGCGGCAGGGCGTCACCGCTCGCGGCCGGGCCTTGCGAGGCTTCAGGCGATTGCCGGCCTGTGCCGTGTCTGCGCGTGTTCTTGTGCGTCAGCGCGTTCGTCTGCATGAGCGACATGTTGTCGTCATCGTAGCTGATGGTGAGCATGGGCGCGCTGTCAGGGGACGCGTGCCGCAGCAGATTCGTGAAGATCTCCCCGATGAGGGTCACCGCCTCGTCGCCTGACCGTGTGCAGGCGGGAGATGATATCTGCCCTGACGTATGCACATCGACATGCATATGGTGCGGGGCCAGCAGATGCTGCCCCTGCTCGATCGCGATGCCGATGCGCTGCGGTAGCGGAAGGTTGTGTAAAGCGCCATCCAGATGATCCTCAGGGCGTTCGTCCGAGGCGTTCATGGTCCTGATGACCGAGCGGATACTGGCAAGGGCGCTCTCGCTGAGCTGCCGGACGGTCCGCCAATCCTCGTCTGACGCATCCGCCGTCTTGCCGGCCGTGTCCAACGTGTCAATATGCTGTTGCGCGAGCAGGAATATACTCGACAGGCTTGCCGTGACCGCGTCATGGGTCATTTGCGCGAATCTGGTGACTTCCCGCTGATGTGCCTGCTGTGTTTGCAACAGCTCCAGCTCGGCGTCGCGGTGCCGTTGCCGATCGTCGATGGCGATGGTGCGGATGGACGCGCACATCGCATACGTGACGATGTACAAGGCGAGCAGCACGAAGAAGGAGAGCGCGTCCCCCTGCGAGAGCGCTTCGCGGGGGTCGAAAGCCAGCAGCAAGGTGACGATCGAAGTGACAAGACCCCAGATCGACCATTGGGTGGGTGTCGAATACGCGAGCGTGCCTATGGCCAGCGGTGTGAGCATGTGAATGATGGAGCCGGCATCCGATAGCGATATCCCGGGGGTGAACATCAGTAGCAGTACCACGGCGAATGAGATGACGGACATCGGTACCGGTGCGAAGGCGATGCCCAGCGGGCAGCAGCAGGCGATGATGCAGATGATCCACTGTGTGGGTGTCGTTGCGGGGAGGAACGTCAGTACTGCGGCCATGAGTATCGTGGTCACCAGGCATAGGGCGATATGCATCTTATGGTGATGCAGCCGCTGCGTGGCCCGGGGCGCGATCATGGTCTTGATGTTCGCCATTGGCGAGCTGCCTACAGTCCGATGGTTTTCGTCCATAACGCCACTGCTTCCCGTTTGCTGGCCACGCCCATCTTGCGCGACGCGCGTGTGATGTAGGTGTTGATGGTCGACGGGCTAACGTCGAGCACCTGCGCGATATCGGCGTTGCTATATCCGTGCGAACACATGGTGAGCACCTGCTTTTCCTGCTGACTCAGCGAGAGGATGTACGGCAGGCCTTCCTGCCGGATGCGCAGATGCGCCCGCCCCGGTACCTCGAAGGGCGGTCGGACGGCGAGAGCGCCGGTGTCCGCGACCTCCATGATGATGCTTTTGAGGGCCGACAGCTCGTTCTTGCCGATAACCGCCTGCATGCCGGCGTCGGCGGCATCATGGTAGAACTGGGTCGGCTCGTATGAAGTGATGCCGAGTATCGGCATCGTGCCGTTGGTGTAGCGGATGGCTCGGCTCATATCGACGCCCGACAGGCCGCGCATCGAGATGTCGGTGATGAACAGGTCCGGCAGATCGCGGATGCCGGATTCGCATTGTCGGTAGTGGTCGAAGGCGTCCGAGCCGTTATGTTCGGTCCAGGTGATGGCGACGCGCGGCCACGCGGACATGATCTCGCGCAGCATCTTCAGCGCCAGGATGTCGTTGTCGACGAGCACGACCTGCACGGTGCCCGTCGTCTGGTCGCTGCCGGTCGCGGATGGTGTCTGCTGTTGGCTCATGATGGTGCCTGGCTCTGTGCTTGTTCGAATACGGTATTCATACACCAGCATAGCTCTGTGTCGGCGCCGCCGGATTGGCGTCAAACGATGGGTTTCACGGAAACCGTTCCGCAGGATATTCCAAAAAAGCGCCAAAATGTGAGATGCGCAATCATGATTTGCTTGGGAGATGAGGTGCCGTATCGGCGGAAAGTCAACGAAAAACGGGTAATCGTACCGCAAAGCCATGTTTGTCGTGAGTGCCAGTATCGCGACCGTGTAGGTATTTGCACGACAAGGATTTGCCTGCGGATTCCTCCCCGCCGATAATGACAACGTTTCGATTCTGCACGAAGGAGCACAGAATGCGGATGCATCACCAAAAAACCGGTGGAAACCGGAACGCTGGCCGCAACACGGTGTCAGTCTCCGTGGCCGTGCTGCTCGCGCTCGTCATGCTGGCGGCCGGCGTGTGCGGCGGATTCTTGCTCACCCGTGAGCCCGAACCTGCCGCGTTCGAGTCGACTACGCGCGCGGGCACGCTCGTCGTGCAATCGGAACCATATGATGACGAGCGTTCCGTCACCGTCACGGTGGAACGCAGCGAATCCGGTTCCGTAGCCGCTCCGGTTGGGGGAGTAGTTACGGAGTTGAGACAGTGCGCGTCCGGGAGCAGCATCGAATCAGGCTCCGCGTTCATTGCCGTTGACGGACAACCCCAACTCGCGCTGTATCTGAGGACACCACCGTATCGGACGATGACCAGTGGCATGAAGGGCGGCGATATCGCGGCGCTCAATGCGGAGCTCAGACGGCTCGGATATACGGCCCCGGATTCGGACGTGATGACGTGGGATACAGTGAAAGCCTTCAATGCACTTGCCGCACACGCTGGGACGCAGAGCGCCACGCAGGAGCGCCAGTGGAGCATCGATACGTCGTTGTTTGCATGGTTGCCCCAACAGAAGGTGACTGTCAAGGAGTGCCAGGCCCGATATGGCGGGCATGTCGAGCAGGGAGCCGATGTGCTGACGACTACCAGCCAACCGGTTCGTGCGACGTTCCGGCGCAATGACTCCTCGATGTTGCGAGGTGATCGGGTCATGGAAGTCAATGGAGCGACGTTCACCATCACCGATCGGACAGTGGACAGCACCGACGCCTCCCTGCTCTCCGCCATCGGTGCGAGCAACGAATACCGTGCCGCTCAACAGCCGTCAGCCTCCGGGCAGGCCTCCGATACCGCAGGATCTCAGAGCGACACGGGACAAGACACTGCTTCGAACACCATCAACGTTACGTACCGCTGGAAGCTCGCCAAAACGCTGAACGTGGTCTCGGTGCCGCCGGCGGCGATGTATGACGTCTCTGCGGATTCGGCATGCATGGTTTCGCGCGGCAAGCCGGTCGCCGTCCATGTGGTCGCCTCCCAGCTTGGCAAATCGATGGTCAGCGTGGAATCCGGCGCATCCTTGACTTCCGTCAATGTTCCCGCCAGCACGGGCAAGGCGTGCCGATGAGCGTGCAAGACCAGCTCGAGTCCATACGACCCGCGGTTGCAGGATTGGCGGGAACCAGTACGGTTCAGGACGATTCCTGTGATGAGCGGTCTGCCCATGTCCAGCTTGACGATGTCGGGCACAGTTTCGACGGGGACGACTGGCTGTTCAGACATATCACCATGACGCTGTATCCCCGGCGCGTCTATGCGTTGGTTGGTCCTTCTGGTTCGGGCAAATCCACGCTATTGTCCATTGTCGCAGGCTGGCAGCAGCCAGCGCAGGGCAAGGTCATACGCGTCTCATGCGGTCGGGTGTGCTGGGTATTGCAGAATCCTCATGGAGTAGCGCGTAGGAAAGTCATCGACCATGTGGCACTGCCCTATATTTCTCGCGGGGACCGCAGGAACGAAGCCGAAGAGCACGCTTTGTCACTGTTACGCGTGTTCGGGCTTGACCATCTTGCCGCCAAACAGTTCCGTGACCTGTCCGGTGGCGAAGCTCAGCGGCTGATGCTTGCGCGCGCGGTCGCCTCCCACGCGGGACTGCTTCTTGTGGATGAGCCGACAGCACAACTTGATTTGGCGACTGCGGCGAGCGTGAACCGAACCTTGCACGGGTTGTCGATATCAGGGGCGATTGTCGTGGTCGCCACACATGATCCGCGCACCCGCGACGCGTGCACGGACATCATCGATTTGAGGGACTACCAGTGAGCCGGGAACAAGATACCGTTGCGCCTGCCATTGACCGGGATACGGCTGAGACAGGGCGTATGCGTCTGCGTGGTGTCGTGGACGAAGCATGGCGGGATATCGTGTCCGGAACCTCGCATGCGTTCATGCTTATGTTGATTCTCGCCGCGTTGGTCGGCGGGTTGTCTGCTGCCGACCTGTTCAGCATTCGGTCAATAGCGCAGCAGGTTGACCGGTATATCGCATCGGGCGCGTCGACGTACGTCATCGAGGTCAAAGGCAGGATTAGCGGTGAAGCATGCGAACGGTTGTCCAGTGTGGACGGGGTGCTCGCATCCGGCGCGTTACGGTCGAGGAACGACAAGGTCACATCCGCCGTCCTGCCATCTGCGGGCATCCCCTCGCTCGATGCCACCACGGGGGCGCTTGGCGTCTTCGCCTCCTCGACACGGTCCAGTGGGGCGACGTTGACTGCACGGGACTACGACGGCATCTGGCTGTCTTCGCAAGCCGCGCGGTCTGTGCACGCTCGGGCGGGGAACCGGCTCGCATTGCGTGCTGGCGGCAGGGTGCGCGTCGCCGGGGTGTTCCAATACCCGGATGACGGCAGATCAACCAGCTACGACTATGTGGCGCTTAGCCAAGTTCCCGCAGCTGCGGACGATTTCGACCAATGCCTGGTCAAAGCCTGGCCGGTGCCTGACGCCATGCAGTCATTGCTCCAATCCACGGTATCCTCGTGGTCATCGGACGCCTCGCAGCAACCTACGATCAGCCAGCTCAACAGCACACAAGGCACGCAGCTCGATGCCGTCAAGACATTCCGGGAGAGGCAAAGCGCGCTCGCTCCCGTTGTGATGTTCGTCTCCGCGTTGTTCGCAGGATATGCCGCGGTGCGTGCCCGGCGGCTCGAACTGGCGTCAGCCATGCATTGCGGGGAGCCGAAAATCGCGCTCTGGCTGCAAATGCTGCTTGAAACATTGATGTGGTGCTGTTCAGCGATAATCGTGACGGCACCGTTGATCGTGTGGGCGCTGACACATATGGAAACAGGCATCATCATCTCGTCTACGACGCTTGTCGGCATTCTCTCCCGGATTCCGGCGGCAGCACTCGTCGGCGTACTGGCCGGAGCCTCGATGGCGATGCTGATCACCCGTGAACGTGACTTGTTCCGGTATTTCAAGAACCGATAACCAACAAGCTGGGCCTTGTAGCAATTTTAACGACAAGGATTTGCATTGTCTGCTGAAGCACGAAACAATGCGAGCATGACGTCAACGGGGCGTCACCTGGATACAAGAAGGAGTATCCACAATGAAGAAAAAGGCTAAAACGGCATTGGCGGCGGTTACCGCGTCGTTGTTGCTCGCTACCGGGCTTGCAGGTACTGCGAACGCAAAAGATGTATGGAATCGCGGGGTAGTGTACTGGACATATTCCATGGCTACAGCACAGGGGGTGTATTCGCAGCATGTGCTGACGTACTCATTAAACGATGGAACACTGAAGAAAGCTTACGGCAAGTGAGCTCCAACATATCAAAAGTCATACGCAAACGCGCACGGGCAACCGCTGAAGTTCTACACGGCGAATTGGCGTGTGTACAAGTGATTGGCAACCGATGCTGACTGATATTGTCGTCCGTGTTCGCTGCATAGTGTCGATTTTCGGCATCATTGTTGCATGTCTGGCATGCGTCGCGTGCGGTACGGAACGTCAGGACGCGGTTCCGAGCCCGTCGCAAACCACCGCGAAAGCCGAGGACGGGACTGAGTTCACGGGCGCCTACGCCCGCAGGTTCGCGGACACGTACGACAATCTTCAGACTGGTTTCGCCCGCAACCTCATCAAAGACGGCAAAATCAGCGAGAAGGACATCGCAGCGTTGGAAAGTAAAGTCATGGATTGTATCTGCGCACAGGCTCAAAGCGAAGATGATTTCCCTACCTTCGATCTGACCGACGGTGCGCTGACACCGGTCCCGTACACGGGGGCGAACGCGCAGAAGGACAACAGGGTCGCAAAGGAATGCATGGAACGCTACGACGGGTACAAGCTCAGTGACCTGTCGCAGTATGTGTACCGGCATGAGCACCCAGATGACACCCATCTGTCGAACTGACACCCCGGCGTCGGTAGTGGGTGTGTGTCGTAACTAGCGTGGCACGCACCTACTGCCGCGGGCCGGCTGAATGGAAGAGACAAGGATTCGCAAGGAGAAGAGCACATGGGAACTTCGAATATCGCGCGGCATCGTCACACCGGTGTGACGACCTTCGTGTGCGTGGCGGCATGCTGCCTGATGTTGCTGTCCGGTTGTGGGGGAGCGACGCATATCGATTCATCTGCCGGTACCGCTACCGGCGCATCAAGCAGCGCCACGGCCCAGGATGGCACGGTGTTTACCGGGCCATACGCGCAGCAAATCAAACGCACCTACGATAACGCACACCAATCCTTGACTAAGAAGATACTCAAGGACAGCAAGATCACCGACCAGGAGTTCCTTGAACTCAGCCAGCATTTCAGCGATTGTGCGCAACAGCAAAATGTCGAAGTCACCGTCGATTCACAAGGCGGCATGTCAACCTCGTATCCGTCGGGAATGAGCGAGGCCGACGGTGATGCCATTGTCAAGCAATGCGATGCGGACAATGATTTCACGGATATGAATATGCTGCGCGGCGACATGAGTAGCAACCCCAACAACGAGGATCCCGTGGTGCCGTTGCTCAAGTGCCTGAAGCAATACGGACTCGCCGAGCAATCCATGACCGTGGAGGATTACAAGGCGATTGTCAGCGACGAGAGCAAGGACAGGGACGTGTTTGGCAAGTATTTCGATGAATCAGTACCCGGGTACGATGCTGCAAAGGCGAAACAGTACATTGCGTGCCAAACAGAAGCCTGAAGTCTTGCACCACCGTTCTCCCGCTGGCGGGTTGTGTGAAAGTGGTTTTTGCCGTGAGCAGGTGACATATCCGTCCGATACACTGGTGAGCTATGTGTGGAATCGTAGGATATGCAGGAAATGTTCGGACCGCGTGCGGCAAGCCTTTGGAGGTGTGTCTCCAAGGACTTCAGCGATTGGAATACCGCGGATATGATTCGGCCGGCGTGGCGCTGACGGCGCCTGGCATGGAGCGTGTGGCCGTCCGTAAGAAGGCCGGACGTCTGGCCAACCTGGTGCAGGACATCGAACGTGATCCGATGCCGGACGCCACCGTGGGCATCGGCCATACGCGTTGGGCTACGAACGGCGTGCCGAACGACACTAACGCGCATCCGCACACGTCGCGTGACGGCAAGGTCGCCATCATCCACAACGGCATCATCGAAAACGCTTCCCAGCTTCGTCTCGACCTGCAGACGGAGGGCTATCGTTTCGTCTCCGAAACCGATACCGAGGTCGCGGCGAAACTGCTGGGCAAAATCAGCGACAAGATCATCGAGGAAACCGGTAAGCCTGACCTGTTCAAGGCCATCCGCCGTCTGGCCCGCATGCTGGAAGGCGCGTTCACCATTCTCGCCACGGACGTGCGACAGCCGGACATCGTGGTTGGCGCCCGTCACGATTCGCCGCTCGTGGTGGGCCTCGGCGACGGGGAGAACTTCCTTGGCTCCGACGTTGCCGCGTTCGTGGCCTACACCAAGCGTGCCATGGAGATCGACCAGGACCAGGCCGTGATGGTCTCCGCCGACAAGGTGGTCGTCTCCGACTTCATGGGCAACATCGTGGAACATCCGAAGACCTACACCGTGGATTGGGATGCCTCGGCTGCCGAAAAAGGCGGCTGGGACTCCTTCATGGACAAGGAGATCCACGAGGATCCGGCGGCCGTGCAGCGCACCCTGCTGGGACGCCTCGACAAGGATGGCAACATCAACCTTGATGAGATCCGCATAGACGAGCATGAGGTCAAGGCCATTGACAAGATCATCGTCATCGCCTGCGGCACCGCCGCATACGCGGGCATGGTGGCCAAGTACGCCATCGAGCATTGGGTGCGCATCCCCGTGGAGGTGGAGCTCGCGCACGAATTCCGCTACCGTGATCCGATACTCACGCCCCGCACACTGGTGGTGGCCATCTCCCAGTCCGGCGAGACCATGGACACGCTGATGGCGTTGCGTCACGCCCGTGAGCAGGGTTCCAAGGTGCTGGCCATCTGCAACACGCAGGGCGCATCCATTCCGCGCGAATCTGACGCGGTGCTCTACACCCATGCTGGTCCGGAAGTGGCGGTCGCGTCCACGAAGGCGTTCGTGGCGCAGATCACCGCCGCCTACGTGCTCGGCCTGTACCTGGCGCAGGTCAAAGGCGCCATGTACAGGGACGAGATCGCCCAAACCCTGGATTCCCTGAAGGACATGCCGCGCAAGATCCAGTGGGTCCTCGACACCCAGACCAAGACCGTGCAGGAGGCCGCCAAGCAGATGGTGGACGCGAAGTCCTTCCTGTTCCTCGGACGTCATGTGGGGTATCCGGTCGCCATGGAAGGCGCGCTGAAGCTCAAGGAGATCGCCTACACCTTCACCGAGGGCTTCGCCGCGGGAGAGCTCAAGCATGGTCCGATTGCGCTGGTCGACGAGGGCGAGCCGGTCGTGTTCATCGTGCCGCCCGCGCGCGGACGCAACGTGCTGCACGCCAAAGTCATCTCCGGTATCGAGGAGGTCAAGGCTCGCGGCGCCTACATCATCGCCGTGGCCGAGGAGAACGATCCGGATGTGGAGCGTTACGCCGACGTGGTGTTCTGGCGTCCCGCCTGCCCGACGCTGATGAGCCCGCTGGTGGACGTGGTGCCGCTGCAGCTGTTCGCCATGGACATGGCCAAGCTTAAGAACTACGACGTGGACAAGCCGCGCAACCTCGCCAAGTCAGTCACCGTTGAGTAACGAACGCAGGCACCGTTACGTGCTCGAGGAACCTCATATTCCCTTCGAATATGAGGTTCTGTACGAGGACGAGAACATCATCGTCATCGACAAGCCGCATTTCCTCGCCACCACGCCACGCGGCATGTGGTATCGCGAAACCGCGCTGGTCCGGTTGTTCGAGCGGTACGACGAGCCGAACATCACGCCGGCGCACCGTTTGGACCGACTGACCGCAGGCGTCGTCGTGTTCGTACGTAATCCGTCTGCGCGAGGCGCGTACCAGATGCTGTTCCAAAATCGCAAAACCGTCAAAACCTACGAATGCCTGGCACCGCTCGCCCCTGTGCGACGGCCGAGGTACGGAACGGCGGTCCGCATCGATCGGCATATGCCGTTTCCGCTGGTACGCAGGTCGCATATCAACAAGGACCGCGGACGATTACAGGCGTACGAAAGCGCCGACGTTCCCAACGCGGAGACGCTGGTCGAGCGGGGGAGCGACGTGCGGCACGTCGACGGCGATCCGTACGTGAACTACACGCTGCGCCCGAAAACCGGCAAGACGCATCAGTTGCGCGTGCATATGAATTCGCTCGGCCTGGCGATTCTGGGCGACGATTTCTACCCGGAAGTGGTGCAATGCGCCTATGACGACTTCTCGCGGCCTTTGGAATTGGTGGCGCGCGAACTGCGATTCGACGATCCGCTGACCGGGGAGTCGCGACGATTCGTGTCCCGCGTGCCGTTGGGTGCGGGCTTGTAGGGATTCGCGGTTTTGGACATTCCCCTATATCACCCGACACGCCTGATTATCATGGCTTTCTGTTGACTTGCCGGAATGATTCCGGCTCCAAGAGAGTGAGAGAGAACTATGGGTAAAATCTCCAAAGCCATCCGTGGCGTCGCCGATATCTACAACGGTGCCTCGCTGATCGTCCGCATCATCGTCGGTCTGGTCATCGGCACCGTGCTGGCATTGATCATGCCGCAAGTGACTTGGATCGGAGAATTCGGCACCCTGTTCGTGTCCGCGTTGAAGGCCGTGGCTCCGATTCTGGTGTTCGTGCTGGTGGCCAGCGCCCTCGCGCAGGGTAGCTCCAAGCTTGACCGTCGTTTCGGCACTGTGGTGTTCCTGTACCTGTTCACCACGTTCCTGTCCGCGGTCGTGGCCGTGCTGACCTCCCGCGCCTTCCCGCAGACCCTGTCCCTGGGCAAGGCCGCCAAGGCCGACGTGGTGCCCAAGGGCCTTTCCGAAGTGATCCAGACCATGTTGACCAACATCGTGGCCAATCCGATTCAGGCCATCATCGACGGCAACTACATCTGCATTCTGATGTGGGCCTGCCTGTTCGGCCTGGCCATGAAGTCCATCGCCAATGAAAGCTCCAAGGCGTTCATGGCCAACGTGGCCGACAGTGTCTCCCAGGTGATCCGCTGGGTCATCAACCTCGCCCCGTTCGGCATCATGGGTCTGGTGTTCACCAATGTGGCCGACAATGGCCTTTCTGCCTTCACCAAGTACGGCAGCCTGCTGCTCCTGCTCGTCGGCACCATGCTGCTCATGGTGCTCGTGTTCGGACCGCTGGTCATCTTCCTGTTCCTGCGCCGCAACCCGTATCCGCTGGTCTACCGTTGCTTCAAGGAATCGGGCCTGACCGCGTTCTTCACCCGTTCGTCGGCCGCCAACATCCCCGTGAACATGCAGTTGTGCGAGAAGCTCGGCCTCGATAAGGACATGTACTCCGTGTCCATTCCGCTGGGCGCCACCATCAACATGAACGGCGCGGCCATCACCATCACCGTCATGGCCATGGCCGCGGCCAATACGCTCGGCATCCAGATCAGCCTGCCGGCTGCCATCCTGCTGTCCGTGGTCTCCGCGCTCGGCGCATGCGGCGCCTCCGGCGTGGCGGGCGGCTCGCTGCTGCTCATTCCAATGGCCTGCTCGCTGTTCGGCATCAACAACGACATCGCCATGCAGGTGGTGGGCGTCGGCTTCATCATCGGCGTCATCCAGGATTCCGTGGAGACCTGCCTGAACTCCGCTTCCGACGTGGAGTTCGCGGCTACCGCCGAATACCATTCCTGGATCAAGCAGGGCCGCCAGCTTCCGGCCTTCATGTATTCCAAGAAGGAGCGTGCCAAGCTCGGCATCGAAGCCTGATTCGCCTCATTGGTCCGTCATATGTTATCGATATGACGGACCAATCGTATATGGGAAACGGACACGGAACATCATCGTTCCGTGTCCGTTTCCCATAGATACGGCCATTTTTCCGGAGACTGTACGCAGACCTTCCGTATAATCTGGAGTTGGTATAGAACGTGAAGGAAACGGGACGGAGGTCCGCTGTCGTGGGATTGAAACTGGTGAGGCGGCTTGTCGCCATCTTCTGCGCCTGCGTCATGACGATGGGCGCGGGAGCGTGCGGAGCCGAGGACACGCGCACGGCCATCACCGTATGGTCGTGGGAGCCGAGCATGAAGCAGGTCATCGCCGGTTTCGAAAAGGAGAATCCCGACATCCGCGTCATCTGGAAGAACACCAGTGGCTATGACAAGCTCAACAACGCCATCCAGGACGGTTATGGCATTCCCGATGTGGTGCAGCTCGAATACTACGCGCTGCGCCAGTACGCGGTCAGCAGCCAGCTGGTGGCCATCACCGGCAAAACCGAGGGATATTCGGATTTCTACACGCCCGGCACATGGTCCTCGGTGCAGTTGAACGGCCGTGTGTACGGATTGCCCATGGATTCCGGCCCGATGGCGTTCTTCTACAACGACAGCGTGTTCGAGCAGGTCGGCGTGGACGCGTCCAAGATCCGCACATGGGACGACTACTATGAGGCGGCGAAGAAACTCAAGAAGATCGGCGTGTACATCACCGCCGATTCGGGCGACGCGAGCTTCTACGACACGATGATCTGGCTTGCCGGCGGCCGTCCGTTCTCCACGTCGAACGATGGCAAGAACGTGACGATCAATCTCACCGAGGACGAGGGCACCCGCAAATTCACCGAATTCTGGCAGAAGATGATCGACGAGGGACTGGTGGCTACGAACCGCACCACATGGTCGGATTCCTGGAAATCGGCCGTGGGGCAAGGCAAGATCGCCTCGCTGTTCTCGGGCGCCTGGCTGCCGTCGCTGCTCATGTCCGACATTCCCGGCGCAGCCGGTCTGTGGCGTGTGTCCCAGATGCCGACACCGGACGGCAAGGCCGTCACGTCGGAGAACGGTGGATCGGCACTCGCCGTGCTGCAACGCTCCCGCAAGCCCGAGGCGTCGTACCGTTTCATCGAATACGCGTGCCATAACGCCAAAGGCATCAAAACCCGTGTGGACGGCGGCGCTTTCCCCGCCGACAACGACACGCTGTCCGATCCGAAATTCCTCAGCAGGACCACGGTGACCGACGACCGCGGCATCGAAATACCGTATTTCGGCGGCCAGGAGTACAACCGCGTGCTGTCCCGCGCCGCGGAGAACGTGTCGACCGGATACCAGTATCTGCCGTTCGAAGTGTATGCGCGAGGCGATTTCCGTTCCACGGTGGGGAAGGCCTACAAGTGGTCGAGCATGCTACGCAAGGAGCAGGACAGGCTCGACATCATCGCCGCTGGAGGACAGGTGCCCGACACGTCCAGCATTGGTGACGCGCTGAGGAACACGGAATCGTCCGACCGCATCAAGCTCAAGGGCGGCATCTCGCTATGGCAGAAGGATCTGAAGGAGTATGGGGCCAATCAGGGCTTCGTCATCCAGTAACGGCACCGTGACGCCGTTCTAGCGGACGTTGCGTTCGTAGATGTGCCGCATGCCTTTGAAGATCAGATCCGGGTCATAGATGTCGATCATGTCCGTGTCGTTGGCGAACACGCGGCTCAATCCGCCCGTCGCCACCACGCGGAAGTCCTCGTCAATCTCCCGATGGAATTGCGTGATCGTCCGTTCGATGCCACCGAGGAAGTTGTAATACAAGCCCGCCTGCATGGCCGGTTTCGTCGATTTGGCGAGAATCGACTTCGGACGGGTGATCTCCACTTCCGGCAGCTGCGCGGTTCCCTCCCACAACGCGGCCGCCGCGGTACGTATGCCGGTGGTGATCAGTCCCGAAATCACCGCCGCGTCCGCGGTGACGTAGTTGAACGTGGTGGCCGTGCCGAAATCGGCCACCAAAATGGGCCCGCCGTATTCGTAGTACGCGCCGGCGCAGTCGGCGATGCAGTCCGCGCCCATGTTCTGCGGATTGTCCATGCGGATGTTGAGCCCCGTTTTGACCCCGGGCCCCACGATCATCGGATCGATGCCAAGGAACTTCACGATGCTCGCACGGAACGAATGCATGACCTTCGGCACCACGGACGAGATGATCACATCATCGACATCCGCCGGCTTGTAGCCGCTCAAAGCCAGGAACTGCGTGATCATCAGCCCGTATTCGTCGGACGTGTGGTTCGCCTTCGTGGTGATGCGGTACGTGCCCGCGATGCGCCCATCGTCGATGAAACCGATCACGACGTTCGTGTTGCCGATATCCACAGCCATCAGAAGCATGTTGCGTTCTCCTTCGCGTTTTGCGGAAGTTCCGTTGAAATATTGCGATTATTGCGATTGATACGGTTATTGCGATTCGAAAATGCTGCGGTTAGCGCCGTTCGCCGTCCGCACGCATGGCTGCGAGCTTGACAAGAATACGTTTCGCAAGTGCGTCCTTGCCCATCTTGCTCCATCGTTCGATGCTTGGCCTGTCTGCGGTTTCGCCCGGCGTCAGCACCGTCACCACGTTCGTGTCCGCTGCGAAACCGGCGCCGGGGGTGCGCAGGTTGTTGGCCACCAGCATGTCGCAATGCTTGCCGTTAAGCTTCTTCGCCGCGTTGGCCTCAAGGTCGCGCGTCTCCATGGCGAATCCGCACAATGTCTGGTCCGGCCGCTTATGTTCGCCGGCCCAAGCCAGAATGTCCGGATTCGAGGTTAGTTCGAGTTCGATGCCGCTGCGCCCGTTCTTCTTGATCTTGTCCCGGGCCTGCTCGACCGGACGGAAATCGCCTACCGCGGCGGCCATGACGGTGATGTCCGTGTCCGCGAACCGGTTCGTCACCGCGTCGAACATATCCCGTGCGGTCGTGACATCGACCACATCCACGCCATACGGGGCGTCCAACGCCACCGGACCGGACACAAGCGTCACCTGCGCGCCCAGATCGCGTGCCTGTTCGGCCAAGGCATACCCCATCTTGCCGGTGGAATGGTTGGTGAGGAACCGCACCGGATCAAGCGGCTCCTGCGTCGGGCCGGCGGTGACGAGCACGGCAAGTCCCTTAAGCGGCAGCTCGCCGTCCGGACGATTCGCAAGCAGCAGCGCTTCCACCGCCGTTTCGATGCGTGCCGGCTCCTCCATACGCCCTTTGCCGGCGTCGCCGCAGGCCAGCATGCCGCTTTCCGGCTCCACAATCGTCCAACCGAGCTCACGGCAGGTATTGAGATTGCGTTGCGTCACGGCGTTGTCATACATATGCACGTTCATGGCGGGGCACAGGATCTTCGGTCCCTTGTCGTACGCGAGCATGGTGCTGGTCAGCTGGTCATCGGCGATGCCGCAGGCGATTTTCGCGATGATATCGGCGCTCGCCGGAGCGACTGCCAGCAGATCCGCCCACTTCGCGTCGGCCACGTGACTGATCTGCAGCGGACCGTCCGGTCCGGGTGCCACGTCGGCCGTAGCGCCGGGACGATGTCCGGCGGCGAACATGGACGTGCGTGTCGGCGTGTGGGTGAGGGAACTGAACGTCAGGGGAGTGACGAACTCCTGTGCGGCGGCGGTCATCACCACACGCACCTCATGCCCCTGCTTGCTCCAATCGGAGGCGAGATGGCAGGCCTTGAACGCGGCGATGCTGCCGGTGACCCCCAAAAGAATATGCGCCATGGATCAACCGTCCTTCTCGTTGTGACCTGCCGCGACTGCGTCAAGTATATAACCGGGCCGAAGCCTCCGCGCGCTTTGCGGGCGAATCCGAACGGGCCGCGGGTATGGCGGACGGTAGAATCAGGCCGTGGTGATCGACCTCACGCAGGCGGTCAACCGCAATCACAACACATAATCGAAAATACGAAGAGGAGAAATCCCATGTCGTCACCTACCGGTGCGCACGGCGAAGCCGACGCAACCAAACAGGAGAACGAACAGCAGCCGCAGTCCACGGCAAGCACCGACGCCACGCTGAACGCGCGTGCGAAATCGTCGAACGGCGCGAAATCGCAAGGCCCGAAGAAGTGGCTTATCGCGTTGATCGCCATCATCGCCGCCGTCGCGGTGATCGTCGCCATTGCAGTGACGCGCGGCAAAAACGATGACGCGAACACTTCCGGCGTAACTAAAGCCGACACCGTCACCATCGGGCTCAAACTCGCCCCGGTCAGCCTCGACATCCGCCACCAGTCCGGATCGGCCATCGAACAGGTGCTGATCGGCAACGTCTACGAAGCGCTGCTGTCGCGCGACTCCGACAACAAAGTGCAGCCGGGCCTCGCGAAATCCTGGGACATTTCCAAGGACGGGAAAACCTACACCTTCCATCTCAACCAGAACATGACCTTCTCCAACGGCGACAAGCTCGACGCTGACGACGTGGCCTGGTCCATCAACCAGCTCAAGGAGAAGCAGTACTACAACGCCAACCAGGTGGCCAGCCTCGACAAGGCCGAAGCGGTGGACGCCAACACGGTCAAGCTCACCCTTTCCACCCCCGACTCCAACCTGCTGTGGTATCTGACCGGACGTCCTGGCCTCGTGTTCGACAAAAACGCCAAATACAACGCGAAAACCGAAGCGGTCGGCTCCGGCCCGTATACCGTCGAATCCTTCGACTCGGCCAGCAAAATGGTGCTCAAAGCCAATCCGAAATATTGGGGAACCGCGCACAAGCCCGCCACCCAGAACGTGGTGATCCGCTTCCTCACCGACGACAACGCAGCCGTCAACGCGCTGAAAAGCGGCGACGTGGACGTGCTTTCCCCGGTGAACGCCACACTCGCCAAATCGCTTGATACGAATACATATCGGGTGTCCGCGGCCGACGGCAGCGACAAATTCGTGCTCGCGTTCAACTGCGCGAACAGCAAGCTCAAGGACAAGCGCATCCGCCAGGCCGTCCGCTACGGCATCAACCACAAGGAGATCATCGCCTCCCGCGGGAACGTCGATTATGCGCTCGGCGGGCCGATTCCGTCCGTCGACCCGGGATACGAGGATCTGACAAGCCTGTATCCGTACAATGTGGACAAGGCCAAGCAGCTCATGAAAGAGGCCGGGTACTCCACCGACAATCCGCTGAAGCTCACCCTCACCTACGCCAACACCTACGGCACCGAGCTTGGCGACCAGCTCAAAAGCCAGCTCGCCAAAATCGGCATCGATCTGAAGATCAACTATGTGGAGTTCTCCACCTGGTTGCAGGACGTGCACACCAACGGCGACTATGAGCTCTCGCTGGTGGATCATGCCGAAAGCCACGACTTCTACAAGTGGACCACGCCGGACTACTACTTCCACTACGACGGCAAGCAGGCGCAGGAACTGTACGCCAAAGCGCTCAAAGCCACCGACGAGAAGCAAAGCGCCGATTACCTCAAGCAGGCGGCCAAGGCCGTCAGCGAGGACGCGCCGGCGGACTGGCTGTTCGGCTACCGCGTGACGGTGGCCGTCGACAAGCACGTGCAGGGCTTCCCCGGCAAGCTCAGCCAGACGGTGCTGCCTCTGTGGCGGATCTCTAAGACCAAGTAAGACCAGGCAGGTCAAGTAAGTAAGGTTGCGTGGACGATCATGCGATTCGTGGTGAAACGGCTGGTGCTGTTCGTGGCGGCTCTGATAGGCCTGTCCGCGTTGGTGTTCGTGATGCTGCGCGTGCTTCCGGGGGACGTGGCCGCGGTGATCGCCGGCACCAACGCTACCCCCGAACGCATTGCGTCGTTGCGCGACGATCTTGGTTTGAACAAGCCGCTTGTCGCGCAATACGGCGATTGGATGCTGGGGCTGCTGCATGGCAATCTTGGTGTGTCCGCGGTCGGCGGCAGATCGGTGGCGGGGCAGGTCGTGACGCGCATGTCCGTGACTTTTCCGCTGATCGTGCTGAGTCTTCTGATCGCGCTTGCGATAGGGCTTCCGCTCGGCTGTGCCGCCGTGCTGGCGCGCAGCCACCGGTTGCGCGGTCTGTACCACGGCATTGCGATTGTGGCCGGCGCCATCCCCGCGTTATGGGGCGGTCTGCTGCTGATACTGCTGTTCTCCCGAGGCTCGGGCCTGTTGGGATTGCTACCCGCGCAGGGCTTCCCGGATGACGGTTGGTCGTCGCCGCTGCGTGCGCTCGCCTCGCTGACGTTGCCCGCGCTCACCACCGGCATCACGGCCGGAGCGTCCATCATGCGCTACACGCGCGCCGCGGTGAGGGATATGGCCTCCTCGCAGGCGGTGGACATGGCCATGGCCTGCGGCATGACCCGCACGCAGGCAGTGCTACGCGTGGCCCTGCGTCTGGCCACCCCTCAACTGGTGTCCGTGATCGGTCTGACCTTCGCGCAGATGATCACCGGCGTGATGGTGGTGGAGAACCTGTTCGCCCTGCCGGGTCTTGGTGCCATGCTGGTCACCGACGTCGGCAACCGCGACCTCATCGCGGTGCAAAGCGAACTGTTCCTGCTGGCCGCGTTCTTTCTGCTGCTGGGGCTCGTGGTCGATGTGGCGCACCGCGCGCTGGATCCACGTCTGAAAACCGCCGGCATAACCTCGGGAAAGGCGACCGCATGAGTGCGTCGAAAATCGTCATATCGTCCATCTGGTCCAAAGTGGGCGGAAAATACGCGCTGGTCGTCATCGGACTGTGGCTGCTGACCGCCGCCGCATCCCTTGTCTGGACGCCGTATCCGCTGCTCGACACCGACGGTTTCAACGTGTGGGCCTCGCCGTCCGCGGCGCATCCGCTTGGCACCGACGGCACCGGAGCGGACGTGCTGAGCTGGCTGATGGCCGGCTCCCGCACGAATCTGCTGATCGCCGTGCTCACCGTCATCGTCGCAGCGGTGATTGGACTGGCGCTGGTGGCGGCGATGGTGTCCCGCTCCGGAGCCCTCGCGTCCACGTCGGTGGTCGTGGTCGACGCGCTGATCTCCATACCGACTGTGCTGATCGCGTTGATCCTCACCGTGCCGTTTGGCGCGTCCGCCGCGGTGGTCGTGGCCTCCTGCGGCTGCGCATACGGGTTGAATCTGGCACGCATCCTACGTCCCTCCGCCATGCTCGCCGCGCGTTCCGCGTACGTCGAATCGGCATTGTGGTCGGGGGCGAGTACCGTCCGCGTGTTCTTCTCGCACATCGTGCCGAACACGTTGCCGGTATTGTGCGTGCAGCTGTCCATGAGCGCCGGCACCTCGATGCTGGCGGAGGCGGGACTCACGTATCTGGGCGTCGGCGTCGGAGCCGGCGTGCCCAGTTGGGGGCATTCGCTGTCCACGTCCGTGAAATTCATCAGCATCTATCCCATGGCCGTCCTATGGCCCGGCCTGATCGTCACCATGGTGGTGGTCGCGTTGAACCTGTTCGGCGACGCGTTGCGCGACGCGCTCGACCCATTGACCAATCCCGCGTTGAGGGAGGACTCATGAGCGTTTCCATCCGTGACCTGAGCATCGCCATCAATAGCAAGCCGATCGTCCACGGCGTCGATCTCGACATTGCCGACGGCGAACGCGTCGGCTTGGTCGGTTCATCCGGTTCCGGTAAATCGATGATCGCCAAAGCGGTGATGGGATTGCTGCCCCCCACCGCACGCGTGGAAGGCAGTGTGGAATTGGGCGGCACGCAGATCGTTGGCGCGTCCGACAATGTGATTGCCGACCTGCGTGGACGGTACGTGGGCATGGTGTTCCAGGATCCGTCCGCCGCGTTGAACCCGGTGATGACGGTGGCGCAGCAGGTCGGGCTTCCGTTGTATCTGCATTACGATCTGACGCTCGCCGAGCGATTGGAACGCGTCACGCGCATGCTGGACAAGGTCGGCTTGCGCGAGGACGTGCTGTGCAAATATCCGCACGAACTGTCGGGCGGGCAGCGGCAGCGCGTCGGCATCGCTACGGCGCTGGTCACGTCTCCGCGGCTGATCATCGCGGACGAGCCGACCACCGCGTTGGATTCGATCACCCAACGTCAGATTGTGGATCTGCTCACCTCCCTAGTGGATGACGCGAAGGCCTCCATGCTGTTCATCACCCACGATTTCACCGTTCTGAGCCGTGTCACCACGCGCTGCTATGTGCTCGACCGCGGGCGGATCGCCGAGTTCGGCACGACTGCGGATGTGCTGGCGGATCCCAAAACCGATGAGGGCCGACGGCTGGTCGAAGCGGCGCGCGCCTTGTCGCTGCACGCCGGAAACGAAGGAGCCTGACCATGGGCGATGATGAACGGATGGTGCTGGAAGGCCGGAGTCTGGCCAAATGGTATGGCGCGGGGCGGCACCGCCGGCAGGTGCTGTTCGACGTGGACGTGCGATTGCATGCGGGGGAGTGCCTTGCGGTGATCGGCGGATCCGGCTCGGGCAAAACCACACTGACACGCGTGCTGCTGGGACTTGAGCGCGCCGATGATGGCAGCGTTGAATATTGCGGAAAGCCGCTTCGGGGCGACGTGGCGCGCGATTTGCGCGCGCAATCCGGATTGGTGTTCCAGAATCCGTTCGATTCGTTGGATCCGAGGTGGCGCGTCGGCCGTTCTGTCGGCGAGCCGCTCCGTCTGCATCATCCGGATTGGCTGCGGGAGCATGTCGCGGAACGCGTGGCCGAGGCGTTGGACATGGTGAGCCTCGATCCGGAAATGTTCGCCGATCGTTTCCCCATCGACCTGTCCGGAGGACAGGCGCAGCGCGCCGCGATCGCCCGCGCCATCGTGGACAAGCCGAAGGTGCTGCTCGCCGACGAGCCGATGAGCGCCATCGACGTGGCCGCAAGGGTCCGGATCCTCGAATCTTTCGAAGCCATCCGCAACGCCGAACCCGATATGGCGATCATCATGGTCTCCCACGACCTGGGCGTGGTGCAGCACCTTGCGGACCGCATCCTGGTGCTGCATGACGGACGCGTGGTCGAATCCGGTCCGACCGAATGGATACTGGCGCATCCGCGCGACGAATACACGAAACGATTGCTGCAAGCCGCCACGATGTAGCCGTGCGAAGGATGCGCGCATGCATGGCGGTCGTGCGATGACGCCGGCCATTTTCGACCTTGCATGGGCTATGGCACGTTCACCATGCGGACACGGTGGACACGCTGTTGTCAACGGGTGTGCTATGGTGTGAGCCATGTTCAATTTCTCATGTTGTTGTTGTCGCTGACCACTCGCCCCGAGGGGCGCGCGGTTCATCGACGCATAACTTGAGATAGGACTTTTCATATCACGGCTGCGATTGAGGCAGTCCGTGGGCGAATCGCCAAAACATCATTCGAAACCACATGCCGGATGAAGTCGGCATATGCGATGACGAATGGACGCATGTTCCGATACGCAGGTCCCGTTTCAGCGATTGCACGCGACGGACGCGAGCTTCTCGAAAACAAGAAATCGAAAACCAATCGAAAATTCCACGAAGCAAACGTCGCGCAAAGGAAACGCCATGACCATCCACAACTCGCTGTCCGAACTCATCGGCAACACCCCACTCGTCAAACTCAACCACGTGACCGACGGCATCAAGGCCACCATCGCGGTGAAGGTCGAATACCTCAACCCGGGCGGCTCGTCCAAGGACCGTATCGCCGAACGCATCATCGATGCCGCTGAGCGTAGCGGCGAGCTGAAGCCCGGCGGTGTGATCGTGGAACCGACCTCCGGCAACACCGGCGTGGGACTCGCCCTCGTGGCCCTGCAGCGTGGCTACCGCACCATCTTCACCCTGCCGGACAAGGTCTCCGAAGCCAAGCGTGCCGTCCTGCGCGCCTATGGCGCCGAAGTGGTTGTGACCCCCACCGACGCAGGCCCGGACGATCCGCGCTCCTACTACCAGGTCGCCGACCGCCTCGCCAAGGCGATTCCCGGTGGCTACCGCCCCAACCAGTACGATAACCCGAACGGTCCGGAAAGCCACTATCGCACCACCGGCCCGGAGATCTGGGAAGCCACCGACCACAAGGTCACGCATTTCGTGGCCGGCATCGGCACCGGCGGCACCATCTCCGGCACCGGACATTATCTGAAGGACGTCTCCGACGGCGCGGTGCAGGTCATCGGAGCCGATCCGGAAGGCTCCATCTACTCCAACCCCGACGACGTGCACCAGTACAAGATCGAAGGAGTCGGCGAGGACTTCTATCCGAAGGCCTTCGACCGCGACCTTCCCGACGAGATCGTGCAGGTCACCGACGCCGAAGCCTTCGAAATGACCCGTCGCCTCGCCAACGAGGAGGGGCTGCTCGTCGGCGGTTCCTCAGGCATGGCCGTGGTCTCGGCCCTCAAATACGCCCGCGAGCACGATCTCGACGAGAACCAGCTTGTCGTGGTGCTGCTACCGGATTCCGGCCGCAGTTATATGGAGAAGATCTTCAATGACGACTGGATGCGCGCCAACGGATTCGCCGACGTCGTGGAACGCACCACCAAGCCGAGCCTCGCCGAACAATATCTGTAGACACCGTTCGAAAACCCGCAAACCCATAATCCAATGCCTATCATCCGAACAACCCAAACCATTCGATATTTTCAAGGAGTTCCCATCATGACCATCTCGACCAACACCGAAGCCCTCAACGCCTCCGCCCGCGCCACCCGTGCCATCCACGCAGGCCAGGAACCCGATCCGACCACCGGCGCCGTGGTCACGCCGATCTACATGACCTCCACCTTCAAGCAGGACGGCGTTGGCGGGCTGCGCCACGGCTATGACTACAGCCGTTCCATCAACCCGACCCGCAATTCCTTCGACGAGCAGCTTGCCAGCGTGGAAGGCGCGAAATACGCGCTGAGCTTCTCCTCGGGCCTCGCAGCCATCGACGTGCTGCTGCGTTCCACCCTGAAGCCCGGCGACAACATCCTGCTCGGCAACGACGTGTACGGCGGCACCTACCGTCTGCTCTCCAAGGTGTTTGTGCCGTGGGGCATCGGCCTCGACGTGGTCGACATCACCGACACGGCCGCCGTGTCCGCCGCGCTCGCGAAGAAGCAGTACCGCTACATCTGGGTTGAGACCCCGTCCAACCCGCTGCTCAACATCACCGACATCGCAGCCACCGCCGCCGTAGCGCATGCGCACGGCACCAAGGTCGTGGTGGACAACACCTTCGCGTCGCCGGTGTTGCAGCATCCGCTGGACGACGGCGCCGACGTGGTGGTCTACTCCACCACCAAGTACATCGGAGGCCACTCCGACGTGGTCGGTGGCGCGGTGGTTCTGAATGACAAGGAGACCCGCGACGCCGTGGCCTTCCTACAGAACGCGGCCGGCGCCGTGCCCTCGCCGTTCGATTCCTGGCTGGACATCCGAGGCCTCAAGACACTCGACCTGCGCGTCAAGCAGCACAGCCGCAACGCGCTGAAGATCGCGCAGTGGCTGGAAACCCGCCCCGAAGTGGAGCGCGTGTGGTACCCGGGCCTCGAATCGCACCCGGGCCACGAGATCGCGGCGCGCCAGATGCACGGCGGCTTCGGTGGCATGATCTCCATCCAGATTGCCGCCGGATTCGAAGCGGCCAAGAAGTTCGCCGGTGCCACCGAGGTGTTCACCTTGGCGGAATCCTTGGGCGGTGTGGAATCACTGATCGAACATCCAGGCGCCATGACCCACGCCTCCGTGGCTGGCACCACGCTTGAGGTTCCCGCCAACCTGATCCGCCTGTCCGTCGGTCTGGAGGATGCGGACGACCTCATCGCCGACTTGGAGCAGGCATTCCGTCAGATCTGATCCATCCGTCGGAGAATCGCGGGGCGGCCGGCATGGAAAGGAATCCGTGCCGGCCGCCCCGCCTTCGTCGATGCCACGTGACGTCGACGAAACCGATGCCGCCGAATTTCGACGTTGCTACACTTGGGAGGCATGACGCAAGCTGTTCAATCCGTCGAACCCGTTGACCCACATGCGCTGGACGCGCTGAAACGCTATTTCGGATACGATTCGTTCCGTCCCGGACAATCCGGCATCGTCTCGGCAATCCTCTCCGGACGCGACGTGCTCGGCGTCATGCCGACCGGCGCCGGCAAATCCATCTGCTACCAGATTCCGGCCGCGATGCTGCCGGGCGTGACCATCGTCATCTCGCCGCTGATCTCCCTCATGAGGGACCAGGTCGACGCACTGAACGACGTGGGTCTTCCGGCCGCGTTCATCAACACCACGCAGACGCCGGACGAACAGGACATGGTATTCGCCCAAGCGGCGTCCGGCCGGATCAAACTGCTGTACATAGCCCCGGAACGCTTGGAAACCGACCGTTTCCGCAACTTCTCCAACCGTGTGCGAATCTCCCTCGTCGCCGTTGACGAGGCTCATTGCGTCTCCCAATGGGGACAGGATTTCCGCTCCTCATACCTCGGCATCGGCGAATTCATCGCCCATCTTCCCAACCGCCCGACCGTCGCGGCGTTCACGGCGACCGCCACCGAACGCGTGCGGCGCGACATCGTTTCGATTCTGGGCCTGCACACACCGTCCATCACCGTCACCGGTTTCGACCGGCCGAACCTGTATTTCGACGTCATCAGCATGCCACGCAAAGACAAAGCATCCTGGGTGGCGTCCTATATCGCCAGCCATCCGGACGAATCCGGCATCGTCTACTGCGCCACGCGCAAGGAAACGGAAGCGCTCGCCGAATCGCTTAACAGCGCCGTCGCCGAATTGCGTGCCGCAGGGGGTGCGGATGTGTCGGATATCGGCACCATCGCCGTCGCCTACCATGGCGGTATGAGCGCCGACGCACGAGAGAAGGCGCAACGCGATTTCGTCACCGACCGTGTGCCCGTGGTCGTGGCCACCAACGCGTTCGGCATGGGCATCGACAAATCCAACGTGCGGTTCGTCATCCACCACAACATGCCCGAATCCATCGAAGCGTACTACCAGGAGGCGGGTCGCGCCGGACGAGACGGCGAACCAAGCCGCTGCACGCTGTTGTGGAACGAATCGGACATCGTCACCCGCCGCCGGCTGCTCGATTCGGATTACGAAAACGAACGATTGACTCCCGAAGAGCAGGAGGCCGTACGCGCGTCGAAACGCCGGCTGCTCGACGCGATGGTCGGCTACTGCCGTACCACGGACTGCCTGCACGCGTACATGACCCGGTATTTCGGCGAAACCGCGGGCGCGGCGGCGAAAACGGACGGCAAATGCGTGGGCGGTTGCGCCAACTGCGAGCACACATTCGAAACCATCGACGTCACCGACATCGCCCGAGCCATCAGCCGTTGCGTGCACGATGTGAACCAGCATGTCGGCAGCGGCAAAATCGTCAAGGTGCTGCGCGGCTCGAAGGCGCAGGATCTAAGCTATCTCAACCCCGAAAGCCTGCCGTCGTTCGGCATGCTCGACGAAGTGCCGGAAGCGCGCATCCGCGACGTGCTGAGCCAGATGGCCACTGACGGATTCCTGACGATTACGGAGGGGCGTATGCCGATCGTCTGTTTCGGACCTCGCGCCGCGGAGACGGTTTCGCCGGACTTCCATTACGAGATCAAGCGGATCAAACGGTCGAGTGTGGCGGAGCAACGGGTTTCCGCTGCTCCGGCGGCCGTCGGATCGTATGTGCCGGACGATGAGGACGAGGCGTTGTTCCAACGATTGCGCGCGCTGCGTCTGGACATCGCCCGCGAACTCGGCAAACCTCCGTACATCGTATTCTCCGACAAGGCATTGCGCGGCATGGCGCGGCTCAAACCGGTCACTGACGAGGAATTCCTGGAAGTCGATGGCGTGGGCGAACGTAAGCTCGAACAGTACGGCGAACGGTTCATGGACGTGATCCGCGCGGCCTCCGGCGGTGAAGCTTGAGCGCGTCATAGCCGACACGTATGGCGCGACGGTTGACTGATGCGGCCGAAACGTGGACAGTGGAACATGGACGAATGTTAATGGAACCCTAAGAAAGGACGTGAACATGGCAGAAGACAAGCCGGTTGTGGAAAGCTTCCAGCTGGACCATACCAAGGTGAAGGCGCCGTATGTGCGTTACATCGACAAGGAGACTGGTCCCCACGGCGACGTGATCTCGAACTACGACCTGCGTCTGGTGCAGCCGAATGAGAACGCCATCCCGACGGGAGGTCTGCACACCATCGAGCACACCATCGCGGTGCTGCTGCGCGAGCGCATCCCCGGATATATCGACTGCTCCCCGTTCGGCTGCCGCACTGGATTCCATCTGCTGACGTGGGGCGAGCATTCCACGGAGGACGTGGCGAAGGCGCTGAAGGAATCTCTGGAATTCATCGCATACAAGGCCACGTGGAACGATGTGCCCGCGACGACGATCGAAAGCTGCGGCAACTATCGCGACCACAGCCTGTTCACCGCCAAGGAGTGGGCGAAGGGCATCCTCGCCAAGGGCATCAGCTCCGATCCGTTCGAACGCCGCGTTGTGTGAGACGTGTCGCGTGGAGTATGTGGCGTGAAACACATTGCGTGAAACGCGCGCCGCTGTGCGGTGGGCGTGGTAGCTTTGACGGCTGGAATGCCTGAGAGAGGCATGCAGTCGAATTGAGGTGAACGGGTTGAGCGAAACCACTTTCGAACGTCGGTTCCGTCGCGCCACCACGGAGGATCTGCCCGCCATGCTGAGGATCTACCAGCATGCGCGTGAGCTCATGGCGGCCAACGGGAATCCCACGCAGTGGGGAAACACGTTTCCGCGTGAGGAAGTGGTGCGTGACGACATCCGCCAGCATCGCACCATACTGCTGGTCGACGAGGTGGATGGCAGGGAGCGCATCCTCGCCCAATTCGCACTGTGCACGGGAGATGATCCGACCTACGCGCACATCGATGGGGCGTGGCTGGACGACGACTCGTACGTGACCATCCACCGCATCGCGTCGTCCGGACTCGTCAAGGGCGCGGCCAAGGACTGCATCAACTGGTGCATCGAGCATTACGGCAACGTGCGCGCCGACACGCATCCGAACAACAAGGCCATGCAGCATGTGCTCGAATCGAACGGATTCGCGCGTTGCGGACTGATCCAGCTGCTGGACAGGCCCACCGACACTACGAGGATCGCGTACCAACGCCACGAGTGGTGAAAGCCGCATACCTTATTTTCGATATAACAAGCGAGCCGTCCTCCGCGTGATACACGGGGACGGCTCGCTTGTTATCTGATGGAAGGAAAGCCGCGGATGCCTAGAACAGACCGGGTTCGTTGAGCTGTGAGTGCTTGCGGCTATAGGCGAAGTACACGATCAGGCCGAGTGAGAACCACACCGCGAACCGCACCCAGGTCTCCCAATTGAGGCCGAAGATCAGAATCAGGCAGAACACGATCGCGCAGATCGGCGTGAACGGCACGCCCGGCGCGCGGAAGCCGCGATGGGCGTCCGGCTGGGTCTTGCGCATCCACAGGATGCCGGCCGACACGATGATGAACGCGGACAGCGTGCCGATGTTCACCAGTTCGAACAGCACGTTGATGTTGATGAAGCCTCCGGCGATCGCCGTCAGAATGCCGAAGAACCACGTTCCCTTGAACGGTGTGCGGTACTTCGGATGCACATCGCCGAAGAATTTCGGGAACAGGCCGTCGCGGCTCATGGCGTAGCAGATGCGCGACTGGCCGTACAGCTGCACCAGCATGACGGTGGTCATGCCGATCAGCGCGCCGAGGTTCACGATGAACGCCAGCCAGTTGAGGCCGGTCTCGAGAATCACGCCCGCCACCGGAGCGTCGATGAACTTCGCGAACTCCTTGTACGGCACCACGCCGGTCATGATGAGCGTCATGATGATGTACAGCACGGTGGACACGGCCAGCGAGATCAGGATGCCGCGCGGCAGCGTCTTGTTCGGATTGATGGTCTCCTCGGCGGAAGAGGAGACGGCGTCGAAGCCGATGAAGCTGAAGAACACGATCGACGCGGCCGGCACGATGCCGTACGGCTGCGTCGAACCCGGCTGGAACGTGTAGATGCCATACGGGGAGAACGGTTTCCAGTTGGCGGGATTGATGTACCAGACGGTGCACACGATGAACAGCACGATGATGGCCAGCTTGATCATCACCATGATGTCGTTGGTCTTCTTCGTCTGGTTGATGCCGATGGACAGCACCCACGTGATGATAAGCACGATCACGAAGCCCGGCAGATTGAAATACGTGGTGACTCCCGGCGTGGTGCCGTACGCGGCGG
The DNA here is from genome assembly GCF_000770925.1 of Bifidobacterium ruminantium DSM 6489. Taxonomy (GTDB): domain Bacteria; phylum Actinomycetota; class Actinomycetes; order Actinomycetales; family Bifidobacteriaceae; genus Bifidobacterium; species Bifidobacterium ruminantium. The sequence continues at coordinate 31,355 of NZ_JDTK01000020.1, forward strand.
TCAGTTCGACCGGCAGATGCAGGCCGAAGCCTTCCAACAGCTTGTTGAAATAGCCCGACCAGCCGGCGGACACGGTGGCCGCCTGCAATGCGTATTCCAGGATCAGATCCCATCCGATGACGAAGGCGATCAGCTCGCCGAACGCCAGATACGCGTACGAGTAGGCGGAACCGGAAACAGGTGCCATTGCGGCGAATTCCGCGTAGCACAGACCCGCGAAGCCGCAGCAGATCGCGGCAAGCAGGAAGGACACGCACAATGCCGGTCCCGCGGTGAGCGCGCCCTTGCCGGTGAGCACGAAGATACCGGTACCGATGATGGCGCCGATGCCCAACATGGTCAGATCGAAGGTTTTCAGTGTTCGCTTCAGAGGAGTCGATTCGGAGACAAGTTGGTCCACCGACTTCTTGCGAAATAGATCCATGGTCGTCAGATTCCCTGTGATTGTTTTAAAAATGGGCTGGACCGGACGGATTTCCGGGACTCTGGCACGCCTCAACGCCAGAAATCAGAAAGGCCGCGGCGATATGCGCAACAGCCTTGTGTATGGAAAGTGTAAAAAACACTGCCGGACAAAATCGTGAAAACATCGTGAATCGTCTCACCATGCGTTCCGGATGTTCCACTCCTGTCACATAGCGGCGCGACAATAGGAGCCATGACTTTGAGCGCAACACATGAATGGGATTTCTCATCCGAACAAGGCAAAGCGAATTACCAGGCTGCCCGTCGACAGTATCCGGCGCAGGCCATCGTCGACCTCGCCGCACTGCGCGACAATATGCGGCATCTAGTCAACGTCGTGGGCGGCCCGCATTCCGGCACCGCCGTCATGGGCGTCGTCAAGGCGGACGCGTACGGACACGGTCTGATTCCGGCAGCCCTCGCGGCGCTGGCCGGCGGAGCCACGTGGCTCGGCACCGCGCAATCGCACGAAGCGCTGCTGTTGCGCAAGGCCGGCATCGGTCCGGATCGCTGCCATATTCTGACATGGGTGTACAGCGGCGCGGAAGTGCCGTTCGATGAGCTGATCGCCAACGACATCGACATCTCCGTCGGCTCGCTCGCCGGCATCGACGGCGTCGCGGCCGCCGCACGCAGACTCGGTAAGACGGCACGTGTACATGTGAAGGTCGATTCCGGCTTCGGCCGCAACGGCTTCACGCCCGCAACGTTCGACACGGCGCTCGCCAAGCTGGTGCCGCTCGCCAAGGAAGGCGTGCTGCACATCGTCGGACAGTGGAGCCACCTTGCCGTGGCGGACGCGCCCGACGTGCCGGAATTCGTGGCCGCCACGGACCAGCAGGTCGAATGCTTCAAGGATTTCACCAGCCGCATGGAAGCCGCCGGCATCGCGCCGGAGATTCGCCACCTCGCCAACACCGCGGCGACGCTGTCCCGCCCGGAGATTCATTTCGAACTGACCCGTCCCGGCATCGGCCTGTACGGATACGAGGCTGACCCGGCCATGGGCACCCCATCCACGTACGATCTGAAACCGGCCATGACCCTGCAGGCCCAGTTGGGCACGGTCAAGGCTGTGGAGGCCGGGCACGGCATTTCCTACGGGCGCACCTATCTGACCCCCACCGACACCTCTACCGCGATCGTGCCGCTCGGCTACGCCGACGGCATCCACCGTTCCGCCTCCGGATTCGACATGGAAGGCGCAAAGCATGTGATCAAGCCCGGCGGGCCGGTGCGCGTGATGACCGCGGAAGGCCCCCGGCTGTACCGTGTGTCCGGCCGCGTGTGCATGGATCAGTTCATGCTCGACCTGCACGGTTCCGCCGAATCGCTCGGCATCCACGAGGGGGACACCGTGGAACTGTTCGGACCCGGCCGCGGCGAGGACTACGCCGAGCCGACCGCCGACGATTGGGGCCGCGCCGCCGACACCATCAGCTATGAGATCTTCACCTGCCTGCGCAACCGCATCCCGCGCCTGTACGAGCATGCCGCGGAAGTGCTGCCGGCCGAGGACTTCGCCAAACTCGACCCGACGAGCATTCTGTAACAATCCGCGCGGCAATCGCCGGAGCGACCGAAAGGCGGTGCGCCATGACGAGCGAGGGATACTGCGCGTCCGACGAGGAACGTTGGGCGCCCGAATCGCCCAAATCAAGCTCGCGCACCGCCTTCCAACGCGACCGCGCCCGTCTCATCCATTCATCCGCACTGCGCAGGCTCGGTGCGAAAACGCAGATTCTGGTAGCCGGCACGGACGATTTCGCACGTACACGGCTCACACATACGCTGGAAGTCGCGCAGATCGGAAGGCAGATCGGCTCTTCGCTCGGCTGCGATCCCGACGTGGTCGACTGCGCCTGCCTCGCGCACGACCTTGGACACCCGCCGTTCGGACATAACGGGGAACGTGCGCTCGCTGAAATCGCCCGGGACATCGGCGGTTTCGAAGGCAACGCGCAGACCCTGCGGCTGCTCACACGACTCGAGCCGAAGGTCATGTTCCCCGATGGCCGTTCCGCGGGCGTGAACCTGACCCGTGCCGCGCTTGACGCGGCAGTCAAATATCCATGGACGCTCGACGAGGCCGCCGCGCATCCGAAAGGGGAGCGCGGAGCCAAATTTTGTGTTTATCCGGACGATACGGATGTGTTCGACTGGCTCAAACGCGGCGCGTCGGATCCCACACGCCGGCCCATCGAATGCCAGGTCATGGACCTTGCCGACGACATCGCCTACAGTGTGCACGACGTGGAGGACGCCATCGCCACCGGCGCGTTCGATCCAGGCGTCCTACGCGACGGCGCGGTGATCGGTGCGATAGCGGAGGACGCGCGCGCATGGTACGGCCCCCAATGGGATGGCGGCAGGCTGGTGGATGCGTTCGACCGCATGCGCCGACGTGACACGTTCCCCGACGGCTTCGATGGTTCGCGGCGCTCGTTCGCACGGCTGAAGAACATGACCAGCGAATTGATCGGCCGGTTCGCCGATTCCGTGGAACATGCCACGAGGGACACGTATGGGACCGATCCGCTGACCCGTTATCGTGGGAATCTGGTGGTTCCCGAGGAGACGGGCTACGAGATCGTGGCGCTCAAAGGCATCGCGGTGCATTTCGTCATGGCGCCCGGCGAACACGATCCGATGCACGTCGAGCAACGCCGGATCGTCGGGGATCTGGTCGACGTGTTCATGAAGGACAATCCCCGGCCGTCCACCGCATTGGAGAACGTGTTCCTCGACGATTGGCGTCGGGCCGCGGACGATGGCGCCCGGCTCCGCGTGGCCATCGACCAGGTGGCCAGCCTGACCGACGCCTCCGCGATGGCGCTCCACTCCCTGCTGTGCTGAGGCCGAATGGACTGGTAGGCTGGAACATATGCCGGGAATGATCAAGAAGGAAGACATAGAAAAGGTCCGCGCCGCCGCCGACCTGTATGACATCGTATCCGCGACCGTCACGCTCAAGCCCTCTGGAACCGGCACATACGTAGGCCTGTGCCCCTTCCACGACGAGAAGACGCCGAGCTTCTCCGTACGTCCCGCGCTCGGCGTGTGGCATTGCTTCGGCTGCGGTCTCGGCGGCGACGTGTTCGGCTACGTCGAGCATCAGGAGAACATCGATTTCCGTGACGCGGTGGAGCTGCTCGCCGACAAATACCATATCGAACTGCATTACGACAAGGCAGACAACGTTCCCACGCACACCGGATCGAAGCGTGCGCGTCTGCTCGAGGCCAATGAGGCGGCACAGGAGTTCTTCGTATCCCAGCTGATGACCAAGGAGGCGCTCGCCGCGCGCAAACTGCTGGACGGTCGTAATTTCAGCCAGGCCGACTGCCAGCGGTTCGGCTGCGGATATGCCCCCCAAGGATGGGACAATCTGGTACGGCATCTTGCCGGCAAAGGCTTCACCCAGCAGGAGATGCTCGATGCCGGTCTCGCGCGGCAGGGCCAGCGCGGCGTCTACGATTATTTCCGCGGCCGCGTGACATGGCCGATACGCGACTCGACCGGACGCACGCTTGGTTTCGGCGCGCGCAAGCTGTACGAGGACGATGCGATCAACGCGAAATACATCAACACGCCCGACACGCAGCTGTATCGCAAGACCCAGGTGCTGTACGGCATCGATCTGGCCAAATCGGCGATCGTGAAGAAACGTCAGGCGGTTATCGTCGAAGGTTATACCGATGTGATGGCCATGCATCTGGCCGGCATCGACACGGCGGTCGCCACATGTGGCACGGCTTTCGGCGCGGAGCATGCGAAGATCATCCGCCGTTTGATTGCGGACGATTCGTTGGGCGCCGTGCAGCTGGTCGGTCCGTTGAAGGTGGAGGGGCAGGCGTTGAGCTCGCGTGTCGTGTTCACCTTCGATGGCGACGCTGCCGGACAGAAGGCCGCGATCCATGCGTTCGGTCTGGACGCGGCGTTTTCCACGCAGGCCTTCGTCGCGGTCGCCGAGGACAATCTCGACCCCTGCGACCTGCGCATCAAACGCGGCAACGAAGCGGTGCGTGCGCTGATCGCCAACGCGCGTCCGCTGTACGATTTCGTGATCGATTCCGCGATCGACCGTTTCGACACCACGTACGCGACCGGGCAGATGGGCGCGGTCAAGGCCGTCGCCCCGTTGATCGCGCAGATCCGCGACCGTTCGCTGCTCGACCTTTACTCCCGCAAGGCGGTGCGCCGTATCGGCGTCGATCTGGACATCATGCAGCGGGAGGTGTCGTTCCAACGTCGCAAGCTCAACGTGCGCGACGAGGACGCGTATGCGCCGAAGCGCCGTTTTTCCGGCAACGCGGGGCAATCGGCGGAACCGTCATATGCGGACCGCGGCGCGAACCCGTATGCGAATCCCGCAGCGCGCAAGGCTTTGGAGCATCGCGATGCGGTCGAACAGACCTACTATCGCATCGATGACGCCGTGTTCATCTGCGAGCAGCAGTTCATGGCCACGTTGATTCAGGTGCCGTTGGCCGTCGACCCGACGATGTTCGCCAGCCTGACCCTGTCGAGTTTCATGACGCCGGTGTTCCGCACGCTGTTCCAGACGGTCGCCGCGGCTGGCGGATTGCCCGCACCGGACGTGCCGCAGGGATTGTGGATGCACAATCTGACGAAGGCGGGCGGTCCGATGCTCGAATCCGTCATTAACGAGCTGGCCGTCATGCCATTGCCGTTGCCGCCGAGCGAGGCGGACGCCAGTCGTGACGCGGACGAATCGCAGGAACGATCCGCGCAGCTGCGCAGGCCAACGGATGACGAGCGTCGCTACGCCTCCGAGCTGATCGTACGATTGCTCGACACCGGCATCATGCGCAAGATCGGCGCGTCGCAACGTCGCATGGCGCAGCTGCCGGACGGTGCCGAGAAAATCGAACTGCTCGGACAGATCACCAAACTGGAGATGCTGCGTAAGGATCTGCAGTCCCGCGTCTTCGGCAACGACGTGGCCTGAGCGTCGTGGTCTGAGCGTCGTGGTCTGAATGTTCAAGATAGGGCGGAGTAGGGCGGAATAGACGTGCGTTGCCGGTGAATTCGTTGCGAAGGAACGGCGAATTCCGGATGAATCCTTCATGTCCGAAAAGGAAAATTGTGAAGATTTTCGCCGACCAAAATGAATTTTGCCGGTTTGCAAGGGTATGCGGCAGTAAGCGATAGCGGCTGAAAATCGTTGGAATGGTCGGGAAAGCAGCACGCCGAGGGCTCATGCTAGGCGCACTTTTGGGTAAAGTGGTCTAGGCGTTTGCATGAAAATCGCTTGGATTTTGCAAGGTGTGCAAGGCGATTGCAAACGGGATTGACGGAGGAATGCATGCGGCGATTGGTCGTCAAGGTCCTGAAGAACGAGACCATTCTCGTAGTCGCTACAATACTTGCACTGATTTCATGTTTCATCGTGCCGCCGGATAAGGAGTACGCCGGCTACATCCACGCCAGCACCATCTCGCAGCTGATCTGCCTGATGCTGGTGGTATGCGGGTTCCAGCGCATCGGCGTGTTCCGCATCATCGGCTCGCGGCTGCTTCACCATGTCAAGACCGCGCGTGGTCTGGTGCTCACGCTGATCGCGCTGCCGTTCTTCTCAGGCATGCTTATCACCAATGACGTGGCTCTGGTCACGTTCGTGCCGTTCGCGATCGCCGTGCTCACGATGGCGCATATGGAGGAGCATGCGGTGCTGGTCGGCACGCTGATGACGGTCGCCGCGAACGTTGGCAGCATGCTCACTCCCATCGGCAATGCGCACAACCTGTATCTGAAGGCGCTGACCGGCATGCCGGCCACGGAGATGATCGGTATCATGGCGCCGTATTCCTTTGCGGCTGCGGTGCTGCTGGTGATCATCACATGCGTCGTGTTCGGTGGCAAACCGGTTGCCGAATTCTCCGCGATCGACGGCTCCGGCATCGAGCAGAACGTGCTCGCCCCGCATTCCGACCAGCCGCAACCCGATGAGATCCGTGTGACCGGCTATGGCGCCGGTTATGGCGGCTGGCGCACCATCGTGTACCTTGCGCGGTTCGCGGTCTGCCTGTTGGCCGTGAACGATTTCATTCCGTTGTGGGTGATGTGCGTCGTCGTGTTCGTGGCGTTCCTGCTGTGCGACCGCCGCGTGTTCCGCAACGTCGACTGGGGTCTGCCGCTCACGTTCTGCATGTTCTTCATCTTCATCGGCAATATGAAGCGTGTGCCGGAATTCTACGAATTGGCCGCCTCCCTGGTCGGAGCGCATCCGCTGGAGGTCTCCGTGGTGTCCAGCCAGTTCATCTCCAACGTGCCGACCACGCTGCTGCTGTCCGGCTTCTGCGACCAGTGGCGCGAGCTGATCATCGGCACCAATCTCGGCGGTCTGGGCACGCTGATCGCATCCATGGCGTCGTTGATTGGCTACAAGAACGTGACGCGCGCGTATCCGGACAAGAAGGGCCGCTATCTGGCCGTCTACACCGCGGTGAACGTCCTGTTCCTCATCGTGCTCGTCGTTCTGAGCTGGATCATCGAATAAAACCCAGTCCCAGCCCATCCCCAACCAAGCCCGCCCAACCCCAAACCCAACCCCGTCCAACTCCGTCCTTCCCAATCGTCCCAATCAACCCGACTTCCAAATCGACCAAACTGACGCCTACAGCCACCTGAGCGTCGGTTTCGTGGAACGGAGTATGCCAAACCGACGGTGAGACGGGTCTGAGCGTCGGTTTCGCGGAAGAAGTTCGATCAAACCGACGGTGAGAGGGGCCTGAGCGTCGGTTTCGTGGAACGGAGTATGCCAAACCGACGGTGAGACGGGCCTGAGCGTCGGTTTGGTGGAACGGTTGCCGTGTCGAGTTGGCAACCGTGCATGAACTGACTATACTAAATCTGGTTTGGCCCTGTAGCTCAGCTGGATAGAGCATGTGACTTCTAATCTCAAGGTCGGGAGTTCGAGTCTCCCCGGGGTCACCCATTGTAAGCCCTCGTGCCATATCCGTATGGTGCGGGGGCTTTCCCGTCCATTGGATGGCGAGATAGGGGAAAGACATGAATCGAATCGTCGCAGGTATTCTGGCACATGTGGACGCAGGCAAGACCACGCTGTCCGAAGCCCTGCTTTATGCCACTGGCCAGGTGCGCAAACTCGGACGTGTCGACCGCGGCGACGCCTTCCTTGATACGAATGCCATGGAACGCCAGCGTGGCATCACCATCTTCACTGAACCGGCCGTCATCACCACGCCCGATCTCACCATCACTCTGCTCGATACGCCCGGCCACGTTGATTTTTCCGCCGAGACGGAACGCACACTTGCCGTGCTCGACTATGCCATCCTCGTCATCTCCGGTGCGGACGGCATCCAAGGGCACACCGAAACGCTGTGGCGGCTGCTTGATCGATACCACGTGCCCACGTTCGTCTTCATCAACAAAATGGATGCGCCCGGCGCCGACAAATCGCAGTTGATGGACCAGCTCAAGCGGCGTTTCTCGGATGGTTGCATCGACTTCACCGACCCCGACTCCAGCATGGAGGACATCGCCATGCAGGACGAGACAGCCATGGACGTGTATCTTGATACCGGAACCGTGCCGGAGCAAACCATTCGCTCCATGATTGCCAATCGCAAACTGTTCCCATGCTATTTCGGCTCCGCGTTGAAAATGGAAGGCATTGAGCAGTTCGTGGCCGGTTTCGAACACTTCACGCAGGAACCGCAATATGATGGCGATTTCGGCGCACGCATATATAAGGTGTCGCATGACGCGCAGGGCAACCGTCTGACCTGGCTCAAGGTCACAGGCGGCGAGCTGAAAGCTAAGATGATGCTCGACGGCACCGCGCGTGTGGATGCCGCGCACACCGGTGCGGATGATGGAACGCGGACCGATGATGATGGTCTGTGGCATGAGAAGGCGGATCAGGTGCGTGTGTATTCCGGAGCGAAGTTCACCACCGTCGATTCGGTTCCAGCCGGCACGGTATGCGCCGTCACGGGATTGACATGGACGTTCCCCGGCGCTGGACTGGGCAAGGAGCATGATGGCGAACGTCCGGTGTTGCAGCCGGTGCTCACCTACACGTTGCTGCCGGGGGAGTGCGACGCGCACAAATGCCTGGTGGCATTGCGTGAGCTGGAGGATGAGGATCCACTGCTGCACGTCGTGTGGCAGCCGCGTCTCGAAGAGGTGCATCTGCAGCTGATGGGCGCGGTGCAGCTGGAAATCATCCAGCAGATCATGCATGACCGTTTCGGCTTGGATGTCACGTTCGGTCCCGGCGGCATTCTGTACAAGGAGACGATTACCTCGCCAATTGAAGGTGTCGGCCATTTCGAGCCATTGCGTCACTATGCGGAGACGCATGTGCTGTTGGAACCGCTGCCGCAAGGCTCTGGTATGGAATACGAGACCGTGTGCAGCGAGGATGTGCTCGACCGCAACTGGCAGCGCCTCATCATGCAGCATTGCAAGGAACGCGAGCATCTGGGCGTGCTCACCGGCTCTCCGATCACGGATATGCGGATCACCTTGCTGACTGGCCGCGCGCATCTGAAGCATACGGAAGGCGGCGATTTCCGCCAAGCCACCTATCGTGCGATACGCCAGGGTCTGATGGAGGCGAAAAAGAAGGGCGATTGCCGTCTGCTCGAACCATGGTATGGCTTCCGTTTGGAGGTGCCGCAGGACATGGTCGGGCATGCGATGGCCGACATCCAGCGTATATCCGGCTCATTCGACACGCCTACCGGCGATGGCGAATACATGGTGCTCAACGGCACCGCACCGGTGAGCGAGATGCGCGATTACGCGATGGATGTGAACGCGTACACGCATGGCCGCGGTCATCTGAGCTGCGTGTTCGCCGTCTACCGGGCCTGTCACAATGCCGATGAAGTGATTGAGAGCATGGCTTACGATCCGGAATCCGATTTGGAGAACACGCCCGATTCGGTATTCTGCGCGCACGGAGCCGGATATCCGGTCAAATGGTACAAGGTGCCTGAGTTCATGCATCTGGACTATGCGTGGAGCGGCATGGGGGAGCGGTGATTCCGTGCGATGCCGGCGCTGGATGGTATCGCACGGAATTTTTGTTGATCTGACGGTTGAGCTGGTTCGATGATGCGCCTCGCCGCCGAATGATGCGCGCCTTTCCACCGAACCAACTTCGATTCAAACGCGATGGAAAACGGACTCGCTGGATAACAGGATAAACGAAAAGCCCCACCGCTATGGTGAGGCTTCGAATGGAGCGGACAACGGGACTCGGACCCGCGG